>JBEKSR010000136.1:0-14939 GCA_049516835.1 Bryobacteraceae bacterium
CGGTCGAAGGCGCAGGACCCGCCGCCGCCGTAGAAACAGGGGAAGAGATCGTCGATGGCGGGGTCGATGCGATGCCGCACGCGCAGGCCGCCGTCCTGCCACCAGCCCTGCGTGAGCCCGGTCTCCTCGCGAACTTTGTTCGGATCGGCGAAGAAGATCTGGCAGGCGACGGAGAAGACCTGGGGATCGCGGAAGCCTTCGAGCAATGGAGCGAGGAAGCCGGGAGCCACGCGCATGTCGCTGTTGAGCAGCACCACGATGTCGTTCCTGGCGGTGCGAATACCCGCATTGGAACCGCCGCCGAAGCCCAGGTTGCGCGGAAGCGCCATGAGCTTGACGTGCGGGAACGCGGCTCGGACGAAATCGGCGCTGCCGTCGGTGGAGCCGTTGTCGACCACCACGATTTCGTTCTCGGGATTGCCGGCCAGGGCTTCGACCACCGACGGGAGGTACTTCTCCAGCAGGTCTCTTCCGTTCCAGTTGGGGATTACGACGGAAGCTGAGCGGGGGCCGGGGGCCGGGGGCCGGGGGCCAGGGATAGGAGCGGCCCTTCGGGCCGCGTCGGGTTCAGAAGCCCCGCGCCGCAGGCGGGCACCTTCCCCCGGGCCCCCGCCCCAGGGCCCCGGCCCCCGCTGCCGGCCCAATTCGGTGACGACCAGAGGGAGAGCGCGGACCAGGCGTTTCAGCAGGAGCATGTCAACTGGGGCCTAAACCGACCGTGCGGCCCAGCTTCACCCAACGGGAAGCGCGGAACAAGGCGACCTGCTCTTCGAGCCGGCGCGCCTCGTCCTGTAAACGGAGCGCCCACGCGGTGCGCTCCTCGAGTTCTTTTTCCGTATGGTGCAGCGCCTCCACGGCGCTGCCCAGATCGGCCACCGCGCGAGAAAGCCGTTCCGTCTGGTCGCGGATCACGGCGGTCAGGCTGGTCTCGGTGTCGATGGCCCACCGCGTCTTGTCTTGGAGGTCCCGCTCCAGATCGGCCACTTTGGCGGCGTAGCCTTCGGCCACCTTCCGCGCGTTCTCCTGCTCGCGCGCGAATTCCTCCTGAAGCTCGACGATGCGCGCGCGCCGCTCTTCGAGTTCCCGGTTCAGTGCCTCGGCCCATTGGTGGCTGCGCTTCAGCTCCTCCTCCTGGCCTTCAATCACCTTCCGCGCGCTCTCCTGCTCGTGCACGAACTCCTCCTGGAGCTCGACGATGCGCGCGCGCCGCTCCTTGAGTTCCCGGTTCACCGTCTCGGCCCACTGGTTGCTGCGTTCCAGCTCGTCCTTCTGCTGGCGAGACAGGCGGTCGAATTCAGCGAGATCCTGCTGGGCCTTGTCGAGCCATTCATTCTTGGTGGCCAGTTCCCCCTCGAGCAGCGCGATGTGGCGCTCCCGCTCGCGAAGCACGTTGGCGGCCCGCGGCACGTAGACGTAAGTGGGGTTGCCGAGCTGGCGGCGATGAGCGCAGACCGCCACGAAGAAGTGCGATTCGTCCGGCGCGGGGTCGCCCGCGTCCACCCGCACTTCCACCGTGCGGCCGGCTTCGTGCGGCTGAAACGTGACGCCTTCGACGTGATTCTCCAGGTACATGGAAACGTGCGCAAAGACGCCCTGCAGCTCGCTCTGGAACTCCTCGAAATCGAACTCGTGCACGTGGAACGGATTGGCCCCGGTGGGCCCGCGCGATTCGGTGTAGTAGAGCTTGTTGGGCGTGGAAATGATGAGCTGTCCGGCGGGCGCCAGCACGCGCCGCGCTTCCAGCAGGAATTCGCGCCAGTTGTAGAGGTGCTCGATCACCTCGAAGGCCACCACCAGGTCGAAGCTGCCGCCGGGGTGGGGCAGGGCCTCGCAGGATGCCTGCTCGAACCGCAGGTTGGGGAGGGCATAGTTGGCCCGCGCGAAGCCGATGGCTTCCGGAGCGCGGTCCACGCCGATCACGGAATCGGCCGCCTGCGCCAGTTCCGCCGAGCCGTAACCGGCCCCGCAGCCGGCGTCCAGCACGCGTTTGCCCCGGGCCAGGCGCGCCGCGAAGGTGTAGCGCGCCACGTGTTCGTTGAGCAGATCGACGTCCACCTGGCCGGGGATAATCCGTTCGCCTGTGAACTCAGCCAATGCGTTTCTCCAGGAGCGGTTCCCGCTTCACGCGGGAGTTGACTTCCACGCGGCAGGGCAGATGAATGTAGCCGTAGATCTGGGCCTCGGACCGGCCCATCTGCAACACCACGGCGTTGTCGATCCAGTCGCACATCTGGTAGCCGAGCAGCGTGCCATCGGCAATCGCCGGCGAAAAGGAAAACGATGCCGGATACAGCTCCGGCAACTCGAGATAGAAATCCACCGTGTAGATGTCGCCGGGCTGCATGGGCGCCAGCTCGTGGCCCTCCCGCGCCGTGTTGGTGCCCGAGAAATCCATACCCAACTGGTTGCGCAGCATGAACCCGACCATCGGCATGGGCACTTCTTCTTTGGCGCGCACGCTGATACGCACCAGGATGTTGGACCCGGGGTCGAGCAGGTGAAGCGGCCGGCCCTGCTCGTCGAGAACCGCGATGCCCAGCACCTCGGCGCGGCCATCGCCATAACGGTGGTCGATGTTCGGAATGGTCTCAACCACCTCCGGCGCGTGGACTGGCCCGGCGCTCTGGCGTTTCACCTCGGCTCCAGCCTTGATCTGAAGGTAGGTGGAGTCCTTCTCGACCATGGCGGCGAGGTACCGGGCCACCACGCGGTCCGGGTCGCCGAGCTCGACCACGCGGCCGTGGTCCAGCCAGAGAGCCCGGTCGCCGATAGCTTTGACGTCGCTCACCGCGTGCGAAACGAACAGGATGGTGATACCGCGCGTGCGCATCTCGTGGACCTTGCGCATGCAGCGCTGGCGGAAATAGATGTCGCCGACGGCCAGGGCCTCGTCCACCAGCAGGATTTCGGGGTCCACGTTGATGGCCACGGCGAAGGCCAGCCGCACCACCATGCCGCTCGAATAAGTCTTGACCGGCTGGTTGATGAAGTCGCCGATCTCGGCGAAGGTTTCGATGTCTTTGTAGCGCTCGTCGATCTGCCGGGTGGTCAGGCCGAGAATGGAGCCGTTGAGGTAGACGTTGTCGCGTCCGGTGAATTCCGGATTGAATCCCGCACCCAATTCGAGCAGCGCCGAGACGCGCCCTTCTACCGCGATCGTTCCCGAGCTGGGCTGGAGGATTCCGGCCACCATCTGGAGCAGCGTGCTCTTGCCCGAACCGTTCTCCCCGACGATGCAGAAGGTTTCGCCGCGGTGCACCTCGAAGGTGACGTCGTGCAGCGCCCAGAAGTCCCGGTGACGCTTGAAGCGGTTCAGGGACACCAATTCCTTGAGCCGGTCGCCCGGAGAGTCGTAGATCGCGTAACTCTTGGAAACACCCTGAAACTCGACGGCGTTCACGGTCGCAGAAGGAAAGACCAGTGTAACGGAAAGCCGGCGTGGAGTGGGACGTGTGGGAAGCAACAGAAAGGGCGGCCGCCGACACCTCCTGTCATCGCCATGCCTGCAAACCGCTAAGAAAGCGGTGCATAAACCGCGGCGCCAAGTCGTTAGTCTTACGGCGCGTCAGGGTTTGCAGCCGGTCAGCCGAGGAAGCCGGAAGCCGCCCTTGTAGTGGACTGGTTCTATGCACTTCCTCCTTATCAGTGGCTCCCCCGTGAAGGGGATCGCGATCACCCCTCGGAAAACAAGGGGTCTGGAGAACGGCATCAGACCGTCCCCAGTTACACTATGCGCCTGAAGGGAGGATCTGTCAAGGGCTAGTCGCACGCATCCAAATGGTGAGATTCGCGTCGCGGACTGGAACCGAGTCGACGGAGAGCGAAACAGGGACCGCCCCGGCTTGGTTCGCGGGCATGCGCACGTCCACCTGCCAGACTCCGGAAATCGATCCGGGCAACGCGACGGCAGAGACAACCGTAGCAGCCAGGCCGCCGCCGAACGTGATTGGCAGGTTCAGAGGAGTGCCTGGATTCGGGTTGATCGATCCGGTGACAGGAGCGGGCACGGTCACTCCGAGGCCCGCGAGAAAGATTCTGACGACCGAGCCAGCGCTGGCTGTATTCAAACACGTGTTTCGGGAACCATCGCTGTTGAAAGCCAGCGGGAGAGGCCCAAATGGATACCCCGTGTCGGACAGGCCGCACTTCTCGAGATCGGAGTAGACCGGAGGAGTCAGGAATGCGACAGGATTCCTGGCAATGACGGGCAGCGTTCGCGAGTCGGAAGCATTCATCTGCTGGGACGTGAGCGTCAGCGTTGTCAGCGATGCGCTGGCGATTTCATACGGCGCCTGAACGTTGATCTGCTGCGGCGAGACGTACAGCAACGGGCCTGCCACTCCATTGAAGTCCACGGTGACACCGGCAAGAGAAGTAACAAGACCTCCAGGAGCCTGGCTGGGTGTGCCGTTAAAGTGCGCGCCAAAAAAAGACAGCAACTCGCCGGGAGCGATCGAAGTTACGGGCTGCAAGTCGGCCGCATCCAGAATGCACGCTATGGGAGTCGGCGGGGCCGCCGGATCGAAGCTGATCAGATCGGCGCTGGTCCACGCCAGCAACATGCCCGTGGCCGGATCATACGCCAGCACGCTGCCGGGTACCATGCGGGCGGCCGTAACGGCCAAGCCGTCGAGGCTCAGGCGCGTCTCGTAGGTTTCTGGCATGCACTGCGAAGGAACTCCGTCCAGCCCCGGAAAATCGGGAGATTCGACCTGGCCTGACAAATAGATTCCGCCGGCCGTGAATGCCGCGAATGCGATCGTGTCGGCCTGCGTTCCGCTGAGGAAAGTCGAATAGACCAGGCCCGTGCCGGTGGCATTCAATTTCGTCATGTATCCGCTGGCCGGCGGCGGGAAAACACAGCTCCAAAAACAGGTATCGAGCGGTGATGGAGCGTTGGCGATGTAGAACGGCTGGAATGCGTTGGAAGTCGTGGGATAGTCCGGTGAGTTCGTGGTGCCCGCGAGCACCACGTTTCTTTGAGCGTCCACCGAGATTGCAGCCGGCGCCGCGCCCCACGATCCAGTGACATATGTCGAATACAGAATCTGGTTGAGGGTCGCGTTCAGCTTGGTGACGTACTGGTAGGAGCAGCCAAAGGCCGTTTGACCGGTACCGACGCATGCATTAAACTGATGGGTCGATTGGAACGCTCCGGGGGTGATCGGAATCGCCTGTCCATACTCCAACCCCGCAACATAGAGACTGCCCTGGTCGTCCGCCGCGATCAGGCCCCCGACACCCCGGATGGCCGCGAGAATCTTGGCGCCACCGGCGTCGAGCTTCGCCGTGAAGTACGCACTGATATAGGTGTTTGTAAATGGTGCTCCAGGCGTGGTTGGGAAATTCCCACCGTCTGTCAGGCCCGACACAATGGCCTCACCAGCGGCATCCACCAGTAGCCCGCCGGAACTGGGATAGATGTCCGAGTCGCCACCGATCAGCGTTGCGTATACCACCTTTCCCTGCGCGTCTACTTTGGCCACAAAGCCCTGCTTGTACTTGGCAAGCATGGTGGTCTGGAGCGCGCCGGAGGTAACCGGAAAGTCGGGCGATTGCGTCTGGCCAAAGACATACGCCGCGCCGGTGGAATCGATATCCAACGCGGCGACGTAGTCCGACTTGCTTCCAGCGAACTTAGTCGAATATAGGATCTTCGAGCCGTCCGGACTCAGCTTGGCAACGAAGGCGTCGTAGGAGTCGGGCGTGCCAGCCGTTCCCTGGAAACCTGCTACGTAGATGTTCCCCGAAGCATCCACCTTGACGGCGTTGATGCTGGTGTTCGGAAGATGTGCCAGCACTACGGCAGGTCCCGCCGCGGCGCTGCCGACCGAAATCAACGAACATGCGACAAGAAGCCGAAGAGTTGCAGGCATGATCCAATTATGCGCCCGTAATTGCCGGATTTGTGAGAATCAGTAAGCCTGGCCGCGGTTGTCGATGTCGCTCACGACTATGCTGCCTGGCTGATCGAGACTGAAAAAGGCGCGCCACTTGCCCACACGCAAGCGATAGCGGCCTTTCAGCGCGCCCTTCAACGCCTTTACGTCGCCGTGACCGGTGGTGGCAAACACTTCCAGAGCGTGGATGATGCGTTCGGCATCGGAGCGGTCCATGCGATTGAGTTCGCGTTGAGCGGCGGGCTTGTAGACCAGAAGCCGCTTCACAAACCCAGCCGCCGCTTCATTTCGCCGTGGGAGACCATCTCTCCTTGTTCGGCTTCAGCGGCCAGGATGCGCGCAACAGTCTCTTCGTCGGCTTCTTCCTCAGTGGCCTCAGCGAGCCGGCGGGCGAATTCCTCATCGCTGACGGGCTGCACGGATTCCAGAAGGGTCAAGAGAGCGTGGACCTGCCGCGGCGGCAAACTGTCGACGATCTCGTGAAGTCGCTCCAGGTCACTCATGATTACTCCACTGGCGGACGGGCGCCCTGGCTTCAATATATCGCACCATCCAGCTCACCGGCGACTCCTGAAAGCCGAGCTGTTCCGACATTCGGCGCGACATCGAGACCATTGTCGGCACACGATTACCCAGGGGCCTTGTACATGAGTCAAGGGCCAGTCGCACGCAGCCAAACGGCGAGATTCGTATCGCGGACCGGAACCGAGTCGACGAAGAGCGAAACAGGGACCGGTCCGCGGTTCGCGGGCGTGCGCACGTCCACCTGCCAGACGCCGGAAATCGATCCGGGCAACGCAACGGCGGAGACAACCGTGGCTGCCAAACCGCCGCCAAACGTGATTGGCAGGTTCAAGGGAATGCCTGGATTCGGATTAACCGAACCGGTGACGGGCGCGGGCACGGTGACTCCCAGGCCCGCCAGAAAGATTCTGACGACCGAGCCGGCGACGGCTGGATTCAAGCACGTGTTAGGGGAACCATCGCTGTTGAAAGCCAGCGGGAAAGGCCCAGGTGGATACCCCAGGAGAACCAGGTCGCACTTCTCGAGATCGGCGTAGGCCGGAGTAGTCAAGAATGCGACCGGATTCCTGGCGATCACAGGCAGGGTCCTGGAATCGGAGGTATTCGTTTGCTGTGTATTGAGCGTCAGGGTTGTCTGCGCTCCGCCAGCGATTTCATACGGCACCTGAACGTTGATCTGCTGCGTTGAAACGTACAGCAAGGGGCCTGCGATTCCATTAAAGGTAACGGTGATGCCGCCAATAGAAGTGGGAAATGTCCCATAAACCACGCCGCCCCAGGATGAAAAGCGCTCGCTAAAGATGGACAGCAACTCGCCGGGCGCAATCGAGGTCACGGGCTGCAAGTCGGCGGCATCTAAAATACAAGTGATAGGAGCCGGTGGGGCCGCCGGGTCAAAACCGATGAGATCCGCTCCGGTCCACGCCAGCAGCATGCCCGTTGCCGAATCGTACGCCAGCACGCTGCCGGGTACCAGGTGGGTTGCCGTAATGGTTAAGCCGTCGAGGCTGATGCGTGTCGCGTAGGTTGCTGGCAGGCACTGCGAAGGGAATCCCTCCAGACCCGGAAAATCGGTGGATCGGGCCAGGCCTGACAAATAGATTCCGCCGGCCGTGAATGCCGCAAATGCTATCGTGTCGGCCTGTGTTCCGCTGAGAAAAGTCGAATAGACCAGGCCCGTACCGGTGGCATTCAGTTTCGTGATGTATCCGCTGGCTGGTGGCGGGACAAAACAGCCGAACAGACAGGTGTTGGGCGGCGGGGGAGCGTTGGCGATGTAGAACGGCTGGAACGCGTTGGAGGTCGTGGGATAGTCCGGCGAGTTCGTGGTCCCCGCAAGCATTACGTTTCTCTGAGGGTCCACCGAGATTGCCGCCGGCAACGCGCCCCACGATCCCGTGACGTACGTGGAATACACGATCTGGGTAAGGTTCGCGTTTAGCTTGGTCACATACTGGTAGGAGCAGCCAATGCCCACTTGACCCTCACCGGCACACGTATTCTCCGTATACTTCGATTGGAGCGCTCCCGAAGTGATTGGAATCGCCGTGTAACCCGCAATCTGCGAGCCGGCAACGTAGATACTGCCCTGGTCGTCGGCCGCGATCCGGCCCCCGACGCCGCGAATGGCCGCGAGAAGCTTTCCGCCAGTGGCGTCGAGCTTCATGGCGAAGAACGTATTCATATCGGTACTTGTGAATGGCGCTCCAGACGTGTTCGGGAAAATCCCTCCGATCGTCTGGCCTGAAATGACGGCTTCACCAGCGGCATCCACGAGAAGCCCGCCGGCACTGGGATAAATATCCGAGCTGCCACCGACCAGCGTGGCGTAGACCACCTTTCCTTGCGCGTCCACTTTAGCCACAAAGCCTTGCACGGAACTGGCAAGCATGCTGGTCTGGAGCGCGCCGGAGGTAACCGGAAAGTCGGGCGATTGCGTCTGGCCGAAGACATACGCCGCGCCGGTGGAGTCGATATCCAGTGCGGCGACGTAGTCGGACTTGCTTCCGGCGAACCTGGTCGAATAGAGGATCTTCGAGCCGTCCGGGCTCAGTTTGGCAACGAAGGCATCGTAGGAGTCGGGCGTGCCGAGGGTTCCCTGAAAACCTGCGACATAGATGTTCCCCGAAGCGTCCACTTGGACGGCGTTGATGCCGGTATTCGGCAGATGTGCCAGGGTTGTGGTAGGTCCCGCCGCCGCTCCGCAGACCGCAACCACCGAACAAGCGAAAAGAAGGCGAAAGGGTGAGGGCATGATCCAATTATGCACCCGAGGTCGAATGTTCGGTCAGATCTGATGGGGTTTGGACGATAAGCTGTTTATTACCAGCAAAGCCCCCTGTTTTTCCGGTCAGATCTGACCGAGACGGAGCGCCTTGGCCGCCCAAGATCGCTCCGGCTCCCCGGTTTTCGAGGGTCCCTGATATGATCGAGATCATGCTGAAGGATGTCGTCGCGGCAAGAGCACTCGGCGATTATCGCTTGCATCTTCGGTTCGAGGACGGCGTTGAAGGCGTGGTCAATCTCGCGCCCGATCTCAGCTTCCAAGGAGTCTTCGAGCCGCTGCTCGACCCCGCCTACTTCGCGCAGGTCCGCGTCGATCCGGAGTTGGGTACCGTGGTCTGGCCGAACGGAGCGGACCTTGATCCCGACGTTCTCTACGGACGCATCACGGGCACGCCGATCTTGCAGGAACACGACGCCCATTTGGCTCATTAGAGACGACAATCACAAGCCAAGCCGTTCCAATGTCCGGCGATCCTCCTCCAGGTCATCAGCGCCAAAATGGAGCGGAACGTTGTGCCGACCGGAAAACTCCATGAACTGCTCAATTGGCAGGTGACAGAACTCGGCGGCGCTTCCCAGCGAAACCTTACCCTCCCGGTAGAGTTCCAATGTGAGCAGTCGGGTTGCCGCCGCTGACAGGTTGTCCACGTCCAATCCTGCCGCCACGAGCAGTTCTGCCGGGATCTCCACCCTCACTGTCTGCATACTCTCAACGTACCGCATGACGGCTCTCGGCGCGACTTGGCAACAGTCCGAACAACTCAGGGCGGCCCTCGGGGGGTTCGGGGATCGCCACGCCGAGGAAGGGACCTCTGGGAAGGGGTGAAGAGCCGTTTTTGTACACATTTGTGTGAAACGTTAACTTGAAGAAACTCCGACGTGCTATTCTCGAATAGAGAGGGAGCTTGAGTTTGGCAGCGCGTGTCGTTGTGGATGCATCCGTACTCATTGTATTGGCAAAGCTGCGTTGTATCCACATCTTGCACGCCGTCTATGGCACCGTCCTGCTCGGACCCGTTGTGCACCACGAAGTGGTCATCCAAGGGCGACGATTGCACGCGCGCGGGGTTGAGCAGGTCGAGCAGGCACTTGAAGAATCGTGGCTGGAGGTCGTGCGTCCCACTACAGGAGAGCAAAAGTTAACGGTGCGGTTGCTGCGCACGACCCGCCTCGACGATGGCGAGGCCGAAGCACTCGCGCTGGCATCGCGTCGCAAGGTCTTGCTGGCCGTCGATGATAAAGAAGCACGCCACATCGCCGAGGCATTGGGCATCGCGTACATCGGCACGGCTGGTGTGCTTTTGGAGGCGTACTTGCGCCAGCACCTGACACTTGACGGCCTCGAGGATCGGCTGACGGACCTGACCAAAGTCCTCTGGCTCTCTCCAACTGTCGTCGCAGCGGTATTGAAGAAGGCGCGGGAGGCGAAACAATGAGACACGAGACTATTGTCGGCACACGATTGCCCAAGGGCCTCGTACAAGACCTGGAACGGATCGAGCGCATCGAGCAAAGCGACCGATCCACCACGGTGCGCAAACTCCTCAGCCACGCCGTCGACCAATGGAAGCTCGACTATTACGCGAAGCAGTATGGACAGGGGAAACTCAGCATGGCACGCGCCGCGCGGGACGCTGGCGTGAGCATCTGGGAAATGCATTCCTACGTGCGCGAGCACAAGATCCCCGCCCAATACGACCATGAGGAATTCGAGCACGATCTTAAGACGATCTACGCGCGATTGGGGTAGGCTGCGCCAAGCCGTTCCAACGTTCGGCGATCCTCCTCCAGGTCATCGACGCCAAGATGGAGCGGAACGTTGTGTCGGCCGGAAAACTTCATGAACTGTTCAACTGGCATGTGACAGAGTTCGGCGGCGCTTCCCAGCGAGACCTTATCCTCCCGGTAGAGTTCCAATGCGAGCAGCCGGGTCGCCGCCGCTGACAGGTTGTCCACGTCCAATCCTGCCGCCACGACCAACTCTGCGGGGATTTCCACCATCGCCGTCTGCATACAGGGCCGCCCTCTACCGCATCACGCAGCAATCTCGCGGAGCACTTCGGGATGCAGTTCCGCGACCCTAATCAACGTCTTCGCCGCTCCGCTCGGAACGCGCCGTCCCTGCTCCCATTGCTCCAGGGTGCGCTTCGAAACACCGAGCAGAGCGGCGAACTGCGCCTGTGTCAGGCCGGATTGCAGACGCGCGCGCACGATGGGTGAACGAGGCTCAACAGAAGTCCGTTTGCCACGGCCAGCCTTGATTTCACGCACACCGTCCAGGACTTCCTGCCAAACGTCACGGCCCGCCTCGAATCGGGCGAGTGCGCGGGCGGTGAGTTTCTTAGTCACGGTCGAACTCCTCCTTCAGTCGTTTCAGAATATAAGCCGGCGCGTTCTCCTGCTTGGCCTTGGCATACAATGCCAACATCCAGAACTCGTTCGGGTGGTAGTGCACGAAATGGATCACCCGCAACCCGCCACGCTTGCCTGCGCCTTCACGCCGCCAGCGGAGCTTCCTTACACCGCCCGAGCCGCGAACGATCGCTCCCGCGTCCGGGTTCTGCATCATGAACTCCTGCAACTCACTGTATTCATCGTCATCGAGGTAGGAGGCTCGAACGCGATCGAAGGCAGCCGACTCGGTAAACACGAACACGACTCTATCCTACGC
The DNA here is from genome assembly GCA_049516835.1 of Bryobacteraceae bacterium. Lineage (GTDB taxonomy): Bacteria > Acidobacteriota > Terriglobia > Bryobacterales > Bryobacteraceae > Fen-178. Next base: position 11,383 of record JBEKSR010000136.1, read on the forward strand.
CTCTGGCGTATCCTTGTCAAACACGCGACGGTGGCAACACCGCCGAATGCAGACTCGCTGACAGCGTTTCACACGGTCGGAACCCGGTAGCCCAGCGGCGATTCTGGCTTTCGGCGGGACGCCACGATGTACCCCGTGTACCGGTAATCACCTACCATCCAAGCAAGTGCGCGAGAAGCGTCTTGCCTGCGTGTCGCCGCGACATCAGTTGGAGCAATCCGAGAGCGTCGGGAAGGGCGTGATGAGCCTGTTCCTTCTGGACGCCGAATTCCGCCATTAGCTCCTCAAGCTTCCTCTCAGACATACCGACGTCGCTTTCCCACTTGATACCGTTAAGTGAGCACTTCCAGGTCAGTTTCTTGGTCCAAGGGTGATCACGCGGAGGGTACACGCCTGCCAGCATTCTGCGATCGAAGTCCGCCTTATGCGCGACGATGCAATCGGCCCGGGTCAGCAGTCCTTGAACTCTGGCTTCATCGGGTGACTTTCCCATTTTTCGATCGCGCTGCCAATCGTATTGGTCAAGGATACCCAAGACTTCGCCGGTAATGGGGTCGCAGGCTGTGTTAACGATAGCCAACTCGGTGAGTTCAGCCGAAGACTCTGTGCCAGTGGTCTCCGTATCGAGGAAGGCCACGACGTGGAGATCTCGGGTCTCTTGTGGCGTATGATCCGCGTCTCCGCAAGTACGGAGGAATTCATCGATCATAGGCCTGAACTGCAATAAGCTGCGGAAAGCGTCCATGATCGCTTGGATGTAGGCCGCTTCGTCGAATTTGGATGATGAAACAAACCGATCAAACGGGACGTATCTCCAGAACACGCTGTCTGGATTGAGGTTTTCTGCGTCGTATCGGTCCGTGAAGCCCTCTGCGATCATCTGTGGGGCGAGCAGTTTCTTCAGCTTGTCCCAGCGTCGCCACTGTTGTCTGGGCGCGCGCAATTCCACGCAGAGATATCGATCCGCGGGGTGCGACGTGAAGGGGTTGTACCACCCGAGCGAGATAGACACCTCGCCGACGCGGGACAGCTTCCAACTCGTCGGGAACATCCGTAGGTCAACCCACCCCTCCTCTTCGTCTATTTCGGGAGCGTGTTGCCAATCGTGCAAGCCGAACTCGTGCTTGAGTCGCCGGCCCAAAGACCTGAGGAACTGTTCAATCTCGTGCAGAAGACCGCCTTCGTTCGAGCAGAACGTGACCATTTCCGGAAGGTCGTCCTTCAACTTGCAAAAACTCTCCAGGTAGTGCAGCGCTCGTGCCGAGAATGCGGGTTCATCCATCGCCAACAGTATAGCGCCCACGCCAGCCTTTTCATGGTTGCGCTCTGCCGATCGGCTATATCCCCCGCAGCTCTTTGCCCGTTGGCGTGAGTACCTCGCATCCGTTCTCCGTCACCACCACCGTGTCTTCGATACGAATGCCGCCGAAACCCTCCAGGTAGACGCCGGGCTCGATGGTAATCGCCATGCCGGCTTGTAACCGGGCCTTGTCGCGCTTGCCCAGGCGCGGGGGTTCGTGGATCTCCAGGCCCAGGCCGTGGCCAGTAGAGTGCACAAAGGCGCGGTCCAGGCCGTAGCCTCGTAACACCCGGCGCGCGACGCGGTCCACGGCCGCGGTGGAAACGCCGGCGCGGACCGCCGCAATCGCCGCAAGCTGCGCTTCGAGCACCGCGTGGTAGACGCGCTTCACCTTGGCGGTGGGTGCGCCGAGGAACAACATGCGCGTCATATCGCTCGAGTAACCGTCCTGCTGCGCGCCCATGTCCACCAAAATGAGGTCGCGCGGCTTGAGGCGCGCGGCGGTCGGTTGGGCGTGCGGCAGCGCGGAGCGGACGCCCGCGGCCACGATGGTCTCGAAGGCCGGTTTTTCGGCGCCCAGGCGGCGCATGCGGTATTCCAGTTCGGCCGCCAGGTCCTGCTCCGTCATGCCGGGGCGGACGCGCGCCACGGTCTGCTCGAAGGCGCGGGAATTGGTCTCGACCGAGCGGCGAATGCGTGCGATCTCGGCCGGCGATTTCACCATCCGCAGTTCCTCGATCCACCCCTTCACTGGTTCGAGCGAGGCCCGCATCGGAAGCCGCGATTTCAGCGATTCGTAGGAATCGCACGTCATGCGGGCGGGTTCGTACCCGATGCGTTTCAGCCCCAGCCTGGCAATGGCTGCGGCGACCTCCGTCAGCAACTGGCCCTTGGCGGTCTTCACCCGGCACGTCACCTCCTGAGCGGCCTGTATCTGGTAGCGCGGGTCGGTGAAGAGGATGGATTTGCCGCCCATCACCAGCAGGCTGCCGTTGCTGCCGGTGAAGCCGGTGAGGTATCGAAGGTTGGGACTGAACGCAACCAACAGGCCGTCCAGCTTGCGTTCCGCGAGGCCCGAGGCAACGGCCTGCCTGCGCTGGTCGAATGGGTTGTTACTGGACAAGCAGCACCAGTTTGCCGGCGGTTTTGCGGCTTTCGAGGTCGCGATGGGCCGCGGCCGCTTCCTCGAGCGGGTAGGTGCGGTCGATGCGCAGCTTGAGCTTGCCGGAGGCCACCCAGCTTAGCACGTCGCCCGCGCGCCAGAGCAGTTCGTCGCGCGTGAGCACGTAGTGCCCCAGGCTGGGGCGCGTGAGGAAGAGCGACCCTTTGCCGTTGAGAATGGTGGGGTCGAACGGCGGAACCGGTCCGCTGGATTGTCCGAAGAGCGCCAGCAGGCCGCGCGGGCGTAGACAATTCAGACTTTTGTCGAAGGTGGTTTTGCCCACCGAGTCGTACACCACGTCGACCCCGCGGCCGCCGGTGAGCCGCTTCACTTCGGCTTCGAAATCCCGCTCGGTGTAGAGGATGGCTTCGTCCGCGCCGGCTTGGCGCGCAATGCGGGCTTTCTCTTCGGTGGAAACCGTGCCGAACACGCGCGCGCCTAGCATTTTGGCCATTTGGACCGTCAGGCCGCCGGCGCCGCCCGCCGCGGCGTGAACCAGGCAGGTATCGCCGCTCTTGAGCGCATAGGTGGAGTGCGTCAAGTAGTGAGCGGTCATGCCCTGGAGCATGGCGGCCGCGGCGGTCCGGAAGTCGAGACCATCGGGGATCTTGACCAGCAGCGCGGCTGGAACCAGCGCATATTCGGCGTAGGAGCCGCGCGCCATGGCGTAGGCTACGCGGTCGCCGGCGGCGACTTCCTCGACATCCGCGCCGACGGCCTCTACCGTTCCCGCGCCTTCGCTGCCGAGGGTGATGGGGATGTCCGCTTTGTAGAGGCCCGTGCGGAAATAAACGTCGATGAAGTTCACGCCGCTGGCGGCGATGCGCACCAGCGCCTGCCGGGGACCCGGCGTGGGCTTGGGGACTTCCACCAATTCCATCTTCTCGGGACCACCGGGCACTTTCACTTGAATGGATTTCATCAATCAACCTCCTTGCCTCTACCCAGGGCAAGGTAAAGCGTGCCCCACCATGGTGGGGCATGCTTTAGAGGCACTTGCAAAATTCGCATCCTGCCCCCCCAAGCTCGCAAAAACAAAAAGTCTAAAAAGTGTTTTGAGTAGGGACTGATTCCGAATAGAATATTTGTGCAAGC
>JBEKSR010000137.1:0-14417 GCA_049516835.1 Bryobacteraceae bacterium
AAGCACGCCGGGGAGCGCGCTTCCACCGCGCATGAAAGCAATGTAGCCGAGTTGCTGCAGGCGTCTACGCTGCTGGGCGAATGTCCCGAGCAAGTGACGGTCATCGGAATCGAGCCGGCGCGGATTGAGACGGGGATCGGTGTTTCGGATGCAGTCGCAAAGGCTGTGGGTCAGGCGGTGGAAGCGGCGCGGCGGGAGTTGGCGTTTACTTCCAGTTCCAGCGGGTAGCCGTCGTGGCGCACGCTCTCAGTGTGCCGTGCCCGCAGGGTTTCACGGTGAATCCGATGCCCCGCTCCGCGACGCGCCATTTACCAGGCGAGGGTCTTCAATCCCGGCACCTGCGCGAAATGCGCGTCCCTGGTTGCCAATGGCGAGTCATGCTGCCTCGCCAGCGCCGCAATCCAGAGATCGTTGTCCGGAATGGGTCTACCAAGCCGGGCGAGTTCGGCCTTGACCTGGCCGTACATTTCCGTGGTGTCCTGGTCGGGGAACAAAACCACGGCGTATGTCAGAAGGTCGTGGATGTATGCGAGCTGTTCCTGCCGCCGCTGTCCCCTTTGTGCGCCAAAGTGAAGTTCACCAAGCACTACCCAGGGCAAGTACACGGGGGTGACTCCGGCGAAGTGTGGATGCAGAACCTTGTCACCGCGAAAGTACGCGACCACGACGTTGGTGTCCACCAGGACACTACCAGCCATGTTCATTGATTTGTTCGCAGCCTTCCTCGATGACCCTTTCCATTTCGTCGGCTTCTTCCGGCGAGAGGCATCCGAACGTGCGGACGAGAGCCGCTTCCCGTTCTGCCTCGCTGATCGGCTTGAGCCGCCGGATGAAATCGGCGGCCATCTCCAGTCTGTCCGGCGGCAGCGTCTTCAGATCCTCGAAGATGTTCTCGAGAGGGATCACAACTCTTACGGTACACCGGCCTGATCGCCCTGGCAAGCAACCGCGGGAGTTGAACGATCGACAACCCGATCCGGTGTCAGCACCGGTCTGATAAGGAACCGGAGTCATCGGAATCGGCGGGAGCCTCCAACCTGGCGCATATGCGGTACTCTGGAACATAGGGCAGTGTGGCAACTCAGAACAACCTGCATATCCCGGACGATCCGCTGAGCGCGGTGACCGAAGCGGCAGGTGCCGACGGGAAGACCACGGATGAAATCGCGGCGGATGCCCTGCGGCGATACCTGGCGCACCGGAAGCTGGAGGAACTCGGCAAGTATGGGCGTGAGCAGTCGCTCCGGCTGGGCTATGCGGAGACCGATGTCCCCCGCTTGATCGCCGAATCCCGGCGTCAGAATCGTGGCGGCTAGGGTCACCCTCGACACCAACATTTACGTGTCGGCCTTTCAGTTCGGCGGCATGCGGCTTCTGCACATGGTCCTGCGGCAGTCCGTCTGCTCACACTCACAGTCGCGCTCCTCGTTTCCAGAGTAGCGCGCGGTAAGCTGGAAGAGGGCTCATGAAACACATCGACGAGTACCGCGACGCCAAGATTGCGCGCGCCTTGCTCGCCGCCCTGGAACGGAAGGTGACGCGGCCGTGGGTCCTCATGGAGATCTGCGGCGGGCAGACTCACACCCTGATGCGATACGGCATCGACACCCTGATCCCGCCCCAGATTGAGCTGGTGCACGGTCCCGGCTGCCCGGTTTGCGTGACGCCGCTCGAAGTGGTCGAGAAGGCCATTCAAATCGCTTCCCGACCGGACGTGATCTTCGTTTCCTACGGCGACATGCTGCGCGTGCCCGGCTCGGCCTCCGACCTGCTGCGGGTCAAAGCCTCGGGCGGCGACGTGCGCATCGCCTATTCGCCCATGGAAGCCGTCAAAATCGCGCGCGCCAACCCGGAGCGGCGCGTGGTCTTCTTCGGTATCGGTTTCGAGACTACGGCCCCGGCCAACGCCATGGCGGTCTTGCAGGCCAAACGGGAGGGCCTGAGGAACTTCTCGATGCTGGTCTCCCACGTTCTGGTGCCGCCCGCCATCCGCCTGCTGCTCGAATCGCCCGCCAATCGCGTCCAGGGATTCATCGCGCCGGGCCACGTGTGCGCGGTGATGGGCTATTGGGAATACGTGGCGCTCAGCAAACAATACCGGGTCCCCATCGTGGTGGGCGGATTCGAGCCGGTGGACCTGATCGAGGCCATCGGGATGCTGGTGGCGCAGCTCGAGGAAGGGCGCGCCGAGGCCGAAAATCAGTACGTGCGCTCGGTTACGCTGGAAGGCAACCGCCTCGCCCAGAAAGTTCTGCTGGAGGTTTTCGAGGTGGTCGACCGCAAGTGGCGCGGCATCGGGGCCATCCCGCAAAGCGGCTTTCGCCTGCGTCCCGAGTTCGCCGAATACGATGCCGAGAGAATCTTCGGCCTGGCGGACGCCACCGTGGAAGAGCCTGCCGAGTGCATCAGCGCGCAAGTGCTGCAAGGCCTGAAAAAGCCCGTCGATTGCCCCGCTTTCGGCGTCCGCTGCACGCCCGAGCACCCGCTGGGAGCGCCCATGGTTTCGGCCGAAGGCGCCTGCGCGGCGTATTATCAGTACCGGCGTGATACCGTGAAAACGTCATGATGTGCCCGGTGCCCCTGGTTACCACGGACAAGATCCTGCTCGGCCACGGCAGCGGCGGCAAACTCAGCGCCGAGCTGATCGAGAGCATTTTCCTTCCCGCGTTTCGGAACCCCGTGCTCGAGCGGCTGGACGACCAGGGCGTGGTGACCGTGAACGGCGCGAAGCTGGCCGTCACCACCGACTCGTTCGTGGTCAAGCCGCTGTTCTTCCGCGGCGGCGATATAGGCTCGCTGGCCGTCCACGGCACGGTCAATGATCTCGCCATGGGTGGAGCGCAGCCGCTCTTCCTCACGGTGGCGTTCATTCTCGAGGAAGGGTTGCCCATGGACACGCTGCGCCGTGTGGTGGATTCGCTGGCGGCCGCCGCGCGCGCGGCCGGCGTCCAGATCATCACCGGCGACACCAAGGTAGTGGAAAAGGGCAGCGGCGACGGCATCTTCATCAACACCACGGGCATCGGCCTGGTGCCCGAGGGCGTCGAGCTATCCGCCAGCGCCGCGCGGCCCGGCGATTGCGTGATTCTGAGCGGGCCGGTCGGCGAGCACGGCATGGCCATTCTCTCCGAGCGCGAAGGCCTGGAGTTTGAAACCGCGCTCGAGAGCGACTCCGCCGCGCTGCACACGCTGGTGGCCGCCATGCTCGCCGCCGACGCCCGGATTCACACCCTGCGCGACCCCACGCGCGGCGGCGTCTCCAGCTCATTGAACGAAATCGCCAGACAATCCGGCGTGGGAATCGAGATCGAGGAGAGCGCCATCCCGGTGCGCGACCCGGTGCGCGGCGCCTGCGAGCTGCTCGGTCTGGACCCGCTCTATGTGGCCAACGAAGGCAAGCTGATCGCCATGGTGGACGCCGCCGCCGCCGGCGCGGTGCTGACCGCCATGCGCAGCCACCCGCTGGGCCGCGATGCGTGCGTGATCGGCAGCGTCACGGCGGCGCACTCGGGCATGGTGACCATGCGCACCCTGCTCGGTCCCAGCCGCATTGTGGACATGCTGGCCGGCGACCAGTTGCCGCGGATTTGCTGAGACCTTATGAGACGGCTTCTGGAGACACTGACGCGCGACCTCGCCTACGCCGCGCGGATGCTACGCCGGAACCCCGGATTCGCCGCGACGGTAGTGCTCACGCTCGGCTTGGGAATCGGCGCCACCACGGCCATCTTCACCGTGGTCAATGCGGTGCTCCTTCGCCCCTTGCCCTATCCCGAGCCGGATCGCCTGGTCTATATCGCGATGAGCTTCGGAGACCCCGGAGACCACGCTTTCTCCTACACCCAGGATTATGCCGCGTGGAAGAGCCACAGCCGGACCTTGAGCCAGATCGCAGGCTACATGTCTTTCCAGGCCAACTTCACCGGAGGAGGCGAGGCGGAACGAGTCACGGGCGGCTACGCGACTATGTCCCTTTTTCCGCTCCTGGGTGTTCAACCCGCGATAGGGCGGACGTTTCTTCCCGAGGAAGATCGCCCCGGCGGTCCGCCGGTGGCTATCCTGAGTCGCGCTTTCTGGAAGCGCCGTTTCGGTGGCGACCCCGCGGTCATTGGCAAGGCACTGACTCTGGATGCGAACACTTATACCGTCGTCGGCGTGCTTCCGGCGACGTTCCTGATTCCCGATCGGCATGAATCCGATTATGACCTCTGGGTGCCCTTTGCGATCAGCGAGACCGGCAAGGCGAAGGCGATTATGTTGCAGGTGATCGGGCGGCTCAAACCCGGCATCGGCATCGGCGCCGTGCGCTCCGATTTGGAGCCGCTCATGCAGCAATTCCGCAGGGGGAGGAAGAGGAGCGTCGTCGTGTCGGACTGGCACGAAAGGGTGGCGGGCGGCGCCCGGCGCTCGCTGCTCATCTTTCTGTGCGCGGTTAGCTTCGTGCTGCTCATCGCCTGCGTCAATGTCGCCAACCTGCTGCTCTCGCGCGCGGCGGCCCGAGAGAAAGAGATGGCCGTCCGGCGCGCCCTGGGCGCGGCGAAGGGCCGCGTCGTCCAGCAACTTCTTACGGAGAGCATGCTGCTGGGCTTGTTGGGGGGAATCGTCGGCCTGGCGCTGGCATTCTGGGGCAAGAACCTTCTGATTGCCTGGATCTCGCGCAACCTGCCGGCGCTCGATCCAATCCGTCTCGACTACCGCATTCTGGCTTTCAACCTCGCGCTCGGGCTGCTCACCGGCGTGGCCTTCGGGCTGGCGCCGGCGCTCCAGGCATCCAAGGTTCAACTGAACGAATCGCTCAAGGAAGCCGGCCGCAGCGCCGCCGACGGGCATTCGGGACACCGCCTGCGCAACCTGCTGGTGGTTTTTGAGGTGGCGCTCGCCATGGTGCTCTTGTGCGGCGCCGGTCTGCTGCTCAAGAGTTTCCTGCGCATGCGCGGTATCGACCCGGGCTTCCGGTCGGACCGCATCCTCACCTTGAACGTCAACCTCACGCTTTCCCAATATCCCAAACCGCTTGACCAGACCAGGTTCTTTCAACAGGCGATCGAGCGGATCAAGGTCCTCCCCGGCGTGCAGGCGGTGGGCGCGGGCACTTCCATTCCCCTCGGAGGTTACAGCATGACTGTATCGGGAATGACCATTGAAGGGAAGCCGGATGCCGACGTCGCCTCTTCACTGGTGATGGTAAGCCCGGACTTCTTGCGGACCTTGACCATTCCCCTGGTGCAGGGACGCTACTTCGGCGGTTCCGATCGGGAAGGCTCACCGAGCGTCGTCATGGTGAATGAGTCCTTCGCCCACCGTTTCTTCCCTGGTGAGAACTGCCTCGGCAAGAGAATCCAAAACCCCGCCCGGAAGACCGACTGGATGACCATCGTGGGTGTGGTGCGTGATATCCGCCCCTGGGCGCAGGTGGCGGCGGCTCCGGAGATGTACCTCTCCTACTTGCAGGCCGAACAGGTGCATCTCAGGATGACCGGCGGGGAAATGGGATCCGAAATGGGCCTCGCAATCCGCACGGCGGGTGACCCGATGAGCCTCGCCGCGGCCGTCCGCAGCCAGCTCGCCCTGATAGACAAATCCCAGCCCCCGCACGACGTCAAGACCCTGGACGAGCGCCGCGCGGGATCGCTCGCGCCGCGGCGCGTGAACATGCTGCTGGTGGTGACATTCGCCGCGCTGGCGCTGATTCTCGGATCCATCGGCATCTACGGCGTGGTGTCCTACTCCGTAGGCCGGCGTACCCATGAGATCGGCATCCGCATGGCGCTGGGCGCGCGCCAGGGCCAGATTCTGGGCATGGTGCTTCGCAACGGATTGGGACTGATTGCCGCCGGCGTGGCCATCGGTCTTCTGGCCAGCGCCGCCCTGACGCGTCTGATCTCGAGTGAGCTTTGGGGTGTTTCCGCCACCGATCCGTGGACCTTCGCGGCAGTCATATGCGTTCTCGCCGCCAGTGGTTCTGCCGCCTGCCTGCTGCCGGCCTGGCGCGCCGCGCGGGTGGATCCGACGCGGGCGCTACGATACGAGTGACGCCAGTTCCTCCAGCCGCAGCCGACCGGTGTAGATCGCCATCCCTAACGCCACGTGGATGTCCATCGCCAGCAGCGCGCGCACTTCGTCCATGGTGGAAATTCCACCGGCCGCCGTCAATTCCAGGGCGGTTGCCGCGCGCAGCCGGCGGAACCATTCGAGGTCCGTGCCTTCGAGCATCCCTTCCTTGTCTACATAGGTGCACAGAAAGCCGGAACAATAGGGCTCGAGCGGGCGCAGCACCTCTTCCGCCGTCAACTCCGTGGCCTCCCGCCATCCTTTCACCACGATGCGCCCATTCTTGGAATCCACCGCGACGATGAGCCGCTCGCGGCCGATTGCGTCACGGAGCGCCGCCAGGAACGGCTGATTGACGCCCGACTTCGCGAATGCGGACGTCCCCACGATCACTCTGTGCGCGCCCTGCTCGATCAACGTTTGCGCGCGCTCGACGGTGCGCACGCCGCCACCCACGCGCGCGACGGCTTTCGAGGCCAGCATGCGCACGATACCGCCATTCGAGCCGCGGCCCATGGCGGCGTCGAGATCGATCACCTGGATTTGGGGAAACGCCGCGAATTGCCGCAGTATCTCGTCCGGGGAGCCGCCCTCGAGCGCCTTCTCGCAGCCCTGGACCAACTGCACTACTTTGCCGCCCATCAGGTCGATGCAGGGGAAGATCATGTGGCCTCTGTGGGGCGGATTTTCAATCTGCGGCCGATTTCTAATCGGCCTTGGCAGGCCGGCGGCGATTGGCAATCGCCGCGCAGGATGCAATCCTGCCCCACAGGCGGCCTCACCGGGATGCCGCGTTTGTCTAGCGCTTCTTTTAACTGAGTCACGGTGTAGGTGCCGTAGTGGAAGATAGAGGCCGCCAGCGCCGCGTCGGCGCACCCGTCCGTCAGGACGCGGACGAAATGCTCCGGCGTTCCCGCCCCGCCGCTGGCAATGATGGGGATGTGCGTGGCCCGCGACACCGTCCGGGTCAGCGCGCAATCGAAGCCATCCTGCACGCCGTCCGTATCCATGGAAGTGAGCAGGATCTCGCCGGCGCCGAGCGACTCGCCGCGCGCCGCCCACTCCACCGCGTCGATGCCTTCATCGTCGCGGCCGCCGCGGGTGTAGACGTGCCACTTCCCCGCGCCGTGCCGCCGCGCGTCGATGGCCAGCACCACCGCCTGCGCGCCGAACTCCCGGCTCAGCTCCGTAATCAGCTCCGGCCGGCGCACCGCCGCCGTGTTCACCGATACCTTGTCCGCGCCCGACATCAAGATTCGCCGCGCATCCGCCACGGCGCGGATGCCGCCGCCCACCGCCAGCGGAATAAAAACCTTTCGAGCCGTCCGCGCCACCACATCCGCCATGATTTCGCGCGCATCGCTGGAGGCCGTAATGTCGAGGAACACCAGCTCATCCGCGCCGTCGCGGTTATAGCGGTCCGCCAATTCCACCGGATCGCCCGCATCGCGCAAATTGACGAAGTTGACGCCCTTCACGACGCGCCCGGCGGTGACATCCAGACAGGGGATGATGCGCTTGGCTAACACGGCAACTCCACAAAGTTCCGCACAATCTTCAAACCTACCGGCCCGGACTTCTCCGGATGGAATTGCACGCCGAACACGTTACCGGCCTCGAGCGCCGCGGTGTACGGCACCTCGTACGTGCAGGTGGCCGCCGCGCGGGCATTCTCCGGCACATAATAGCTGTGCGCGAAGTACACGAACGGGCGTGAAGCCAGGCCGCGCAGGAGCCGGGAATCCCGACGCAATTCGAGCTCGTTCCAACCCATGTGCGGAACGCGCGCGCCTGCCGGGAACCGCCGCACTACACCTTGGTAGAGGCCCAAACCGCGAGCCTCCGGGGCCTCCTCGCTGGCTTCGAAGAGGGCCTGCAACCCCAGGCAGATGCCCAGGAATGGCACGCCCGCGCGGATGCGCTCCAGAAACGTCTTCCGCACGGCCAGCGCATCCAGCGCGCGCATCATCTGCCCGAAATGGCCGACTCCCGGCAGAATGATCTTGGACGCCTGGCGCAAGCCTTCGGAATCCCGGACCAAGGTATACTCCGAGCCCAGCTCGCCGAGCGTATTCTCGACCGAGCGCAAGTTGCCGGCGCCGTAATCGAAAACCGCAATCATAGAAGCCCCTTGGTGGAGGGAAGCTGGTCCTTCAGCCGCGCGTCCTGGGAGCAGGCGTATTTCATGGCCCGCGCGAAGCACTTGAAAACAGCTTCGATCTTGTGGTGGCTGGAACGTCCGTAGAGCACCCTGGCATGCAGATTTGCGCCCGCGTGGTTTACAAAGCCGCTGAAGAAATCCTCCACCAGCTCGGCCTGCAAGTCGCCTACCAGCCGCACTTTCACCAGGTCCCGGTAGACCAGCGCCGGCCGCCCGCCCAGGTCCAGCGCCACCACCGCCAGCGTCTCGTCCATGGGCATCACAAAATAGCCTGCGCGGTTGATGCCCTTGCGGTCGCCCAGGGCCTGGGCGAACAATTGCCCGAGCACGATGCCCACGTCTTCCACGGTGTGGTGCTGATCCACGTCCAGATCGCCATCGGCGCGCAGCTTCAGGTCGAAGCCGCCGTGCTTTGCGAACAACTCCAGCATGTGGTCGAAGAAGCGGATGCCGGTGGAGATCTCGTACTTGCCGTGCCCTTCGATCTTGAGCGCGCCGGAAATCCGCGTCTCCCTGGTATCGCGCCGAACGGTAGCGCTTCTCATGACGGGAGCACCTCTTCCAGGTAATTGATGTCGTCCACAATGGCGAACGGGCCCTCCGCCTGGAACAGGAACACCAGGTCGAGATAGCGCCGATTCGACGGCGCCGCGACGCCGATGAACGGCACCCCGGCCGCCCGCGCGCAGCGCGCGTCATCCGGCGTGTCGCCGATATAGTACAGCTTCGAATCGGCGTTGGCGTTGCGGATTCCGACGAGGCCATCCGGCGCCGGTTTGTGGTTCGCCACCTCGTACATACCCACAATGGGATGGAACACCAGCTTCGGCGCAAAGCGATTCAAGGTCAGCTCGACCTCCGCCTTCGGGCGGCCAGTGAAGATCGCGAAGCGGAACCGTTGGTTGAGCTTCTCCAGCATACCCGGCCGCGCCACCCATCGCTCCCGCAGGATCAGCCCGTCCGTCCCATCGCCGAGAAAGAGTTTCTGGAAATGCTCCACCACCTCGTCGAATGGCACGTTGACGCCGGCGCTGGCGATGATGTGGTGAGTGAGCTTCCAGTCGTTGTTAAAGCCGCCGCGGTTTTTGTAATCCTGTATCCGCCTGGGGGTGATTTCGGCGCCGGTGAAGTGCTCGACCGTCCGCGCGATGGTCTCGCGGTAGGATTCGGTGACGTCCGCGAGCACCCCGTCCATATCGAAAACCAGAATCGGCTGGCTCATTTTTTCCAGACCTCGTTGAGCGCCGCCAGCAGCCGGCGCGTCTGGGCGCGCGTTCCCACCGTGATGCGCACGCAACCGGGCGCTTCATAGCTTCTGTCGCGCACCAGGATGGCCATCCCGCGCAGCGCGTCGCGCACCTCGATGGCCCGCTTCCCGAAATCGCCCAGCACGAAATTGGCGGAGCTCGGCACGTAGCGGATGCCCAGCTTCTCGAGGCCGAGGCACAGCAACTCGCGCGCCGCCAGGACCTCGGCGACGTAGTGTTCGATATACGCCGTATCCTCGACCGCCGCCTGCGCCGCCTCGACCGCGAGCGAATTCACGCTGTAAGGGGATTGCGCTTTGCGCAGAAACGCGATGTTGGCTTCATGCGAGAACAGGCAGCCGAGCCGCATCGCCGCCATGCCGAAAACCTTCGAGAACGTGCGGCAGACAAACAGGTTCGGCACACGCTCGATCTCGGTGAGCGCGGTAACGCCCGAGAACTCGTAGTAAGCCTCATCCACCATGACCACCGCCTTGCGCGCGCGGTGCAGGATACGCTCGATCGCCAGCAGGGAGACGCCCGTGCCGGTGGGATTGTTGGGATTGGCGAGAATGATGGCGCGCGTCCGCGGCGTGATGGCATCCAGCACGTGCGGGAGCGGAAACTCCATACCCGGCGGCTGGTATCGAATCTTCGCGATCTTCGCGCCCGCCACCTCCGCATAGAAGCGGTACATGGCGTAGGAAGGCTTGAGCAGCAGCACTTCCTGCCCGTCGTCCACGTACGTGTTGACGAAGACCTGGATGGCCTCGTCGGTTCCGTTGGTGAAGACGAATTGCTCCGGCTTCACGTGGAAGTAGGCGGCGATGGCCTGTTTGGCCTCACCATACTCCGGATAGACCGCCAGCCGCCCGGCGTCGAGCCGCTCCTTGAGCGCTTTGACGACATGCGGCGAGCAGCCCACGGTGTTCTCATTGAAATCGAGCCGCAGCTTGTCCGCGCGCCCGGCGGTGGGGGGAGAATACGGCGTCATCGCGACCACTGCGGACCGGGGCTTGATGGCGCCCTTGGGAAGCTTGGGAGGTTTCATGGTTTGCACCGCACCTCCACCGAGCGCGCGTGCGCCTCCAAGCCTTCGGCCCGCGCTAGCGTCGTGATCGCGGGGGCCAAGCGCTTTAGCGCGGCGGCGCTCAAACGCTGCACTGAGATCACCTTGAGGTAATCCGTCACCGACAGGCCGCCGCGCTGCCGCGCTGCGCCGCTGGTGGGCAGCACGTGGTTCGGTCCCGAGGCATAATCTCCCGCCGCCTCGGGGCTGAACGGGCCCACGAAGACACTGCCGGCGTGCTTCACCTTGGCGAGCAGGCGGTCATCCGGAATGCTCAGGTGCTCGGGCGCGAACTGGTTGGCGATTTCGACCGCCCGCTCGAGCGAGGGCACTCGAATCACCGCCGAATTCCTGGCAATCGATTTGGCCGCTACGTCGGGCGCGGGCAGCAGCGCAAGCTGGCGGTCCACTTCCCTGGCCACGGCCGCGGCCAGCCGTTTCGAAGTGGTCAGCAAAACGGCCGAGGCATCCACATCGTGCTCGGCTTGCGCCAGCAGGTCCGCCGCCAAGCGCCGCGGATCGCCCTCGGCCGCAATGATCAGGATCTCGGTGGGACCGGCGATGAAATCGATCCCCACCTCGCCCGCCAGCAGCTTCTTGGCGGCCGCCACGTAGATGTTGCCGGGTCCCACAATCCGGTCCGCCCGCGGCACCGTCCGGGTGCCGAACGCGAACGCCGCAATGGCCTGCGCCCCGCCCATCTGAAAGACCTGGCGAACGCCCAGCAGGGCTGCCGTGCCGAAGACTTCCGTCACCGCCTGGGGAGAGGCCGCGCAGATGTTCGGCACACCCGCCACTTGCGCCGGAATCACGGTCATCATGAGGGTGGAAAACAGCGGGTAACGCCCCGAGGGAATGTAGGCCGCCACGGTCTCGAGCGGCCGCACGATCTGTCCCAGCCGCAGCCCCGCCTCGATTTCGCGCGCCCATTCGTGCGGCATTTGCCGCTGGGCGTAGGCGCGAATGTTGGCCGCCGCCGTCTCCACCGCGCGGCAAAACTCGGGCGCCAGCTTCCGGCGCGCCGCGCGCAGCTCCGCTTCGGGCACCCGCACCGATTTCCGCTTCAGCCCGTCGAACTGGCGCGCGTACTCGAGCAACGCCCGGTCGCCGCGCTTGCGGACGGCTTCCAGAATCGGACGCACCACGGCTTCCGCTTCGATCAACCGCGCTCCACGGCGCGCCAG
This sequence comes from Bryobacteraceae bacterium, assembly GCA_049516835.1. Classification (GTDB taxonomy): domain Bacteria; phylum Acidobacteriota; class Terriglobia; order Bryobacterales; family Bryobacteraceae; genus Fen-178. Next base: position 11,713 of record JBEKSR010000137.1, read on the forward strand.
CAAGCCACCGATGTCTTTACTCTCGAGTATTCGAATCACAGCACGATCTTGTTGAGCGGGTACTCGACAATTCCCTCGCCGCCCGCCTGCTTCAGCCGGGGAATAATGGTGCGCACGGTGGATTCGTCCAGAATGGTATTCACCGCCAGCCACTCCCGGTCGCTCAGGTGCGAAATGGTGGGCCGCTTGAGCGCCGGCAGCACAGCGAGCACCGCCTCCAGGTTGTCCTTGTGCACGTTGAGCATCAGGCCCACCTTGCCCAGCGCGTTGATGGCGCCTTCGAGCAGCATGGTTATGTCTTCCAGCTTGCGCCGCTTCCACTCGTCCAGCCACGCCTGCTTGTTGACGATCAACTGGGTGTTGGATTCGAGCACGGTGTCGATGATCTTGAGGTTGTTGGCGCGCAGCGACGATCCGGTCTCCGTCACCTCCACGATGGCATCGGCCAGCACCGGCGGCTTCACCTCGGTGGCGCCCCAACTGAACTCTACCTTGGCTCTAACCCCGTGGGCGGCCAGATAGCGCCTGGTGGTGGCCACCAGTTCCGTGGCGATGATCTTCCCCTCGAGGTCTTCGACCGAGCGAAAGCTCGACGATTCGGGCACGGCCAGCACCCAGCGCACTTTGCCGAAGCTCTGCTTGGCGTAGATCAGGTCCGCCACCGCCAGCACATCGGCTTCGCTCTCGATGACCCAGTCGCGCCCGGTGAGGCCCGCGTCGAGGATGCCGTCCTCGACGTAGCGCGCCATTTCCTGGGCGCGGATCAGCATGCATTCGATATCCGGATCGTCGATGCGCGGGAAATACGACCGGCTGCTGGTGGTAATGGCAAAGCCCCCGCGCCGGAACAGGTCGATGGTGGCGTTCTCGAGGCTCCCCTTGGGTATTCCCAGCTTGAGTTTCATGGCTTACCTCCGTACACTGCTTGGGGGTCGTAGGCACGCTCCTCGGCCACCTTCCACTCGCCATTTTCGAGGCGCCGGAAGAAGCAGCTCGCATACCCTTCGTGGCACACCCCGGGACCGAGCGCCACAACCTTCACCAGCACCGCATCGCCATCGCAATCCGTCGAAATCTCTTTCACCACCAGCTTGTGGCCGGAGCTTTCGCCCTTCAGCCACAGTTTGCGCCGCGAGCGGCTATAGAAGGTCGCGAAGCCGGTATCCACCGTCTGGCGGAAGGCTTCTTCGTTCATGTAGCCCACCATCAGAACGCGCCCGGTGGCGTAGTCCTGAACGACCGCGGTGATCAGCCCGTCCGATTTTTGAAAATCCAGATTCATGTCGCTGCAATAAAAAAGCCCGCCGGACCCAGTGGGTACCCCGCGGCGGGCGTCCTTTCCAATTCGATTTCAAATGAAATCAGAACACCACCCGTCGCGTCGAGGCATGATGGTGACGATGATGCCGGGCGACGGTAGCTGCTCTCATAAACCGCCAATATAGCACATACTGGAGGGAATGCGCGTGGTCATCGATGCCGTGCCTCTGCTCATCCGCAGCGCCGGGGTCAAGAACTACCTGTATCACTGGATCAAGTATCTTCGTCACGAGGCCGGGCCGGACACCATCGCCACCTTCCCCGCCCTGAGCAGTCTCGGCCCGCTCAGGCACAATGCCTCGATCGAGGGTGGGTGGCGCACCGGGACGGGCTTGGCCGAGCTGGCTTTGTCCAACTACACTCCGTTGTCAGTGCTCGACTGGCTCACCCATGGCGCCGATGTCTTCCATTGCTCGGGCCTGACCCGTCATCCGCCGCGCCGTCCCCGCCTCACCGCCACCATTCACGACGTGACGTGCTGGCTCATGCCGGAGCTGCATCCCGCCGCCAATCTCCGCGCCGACCGCAATTTCGAAAGAATCCTGCGGCGCGCCGATGGCCTCATCGCGGTTTCCGAGAGCACCAAGACGGACGCAGTCCGCGTTCTGGGGCTGCGGCCGGAGAAGATCACGGTCATTCACTTGGGCATCGCCGCGCCGTTCTTCGATCCGAGTCGCGAAGCCATCGAGGCGGTCCGCACCCGGTACGGCCTCGACCGTCCTTTCGTCCTGTTCATCGGCACCATCGAGCCGCGCAAGAACATCGACATGCTGCTGGACGCCTTCGAGGCCCTGCCGGCATCGGTGCGCCAGGAATCCGAGCTGGTGGTGGCCGGGCCCATGGGATGGGCGTCCGCGGAGACCGCCGGGCGCCTGCGCAGCGTACGCTACCTGGGTTACATTCCGGAGCCGGACATCGCGCCGCTCACCGCCGCCGCGACGGTTTTCGCCTATCCCTCGTTCTACGAAGGCTTCGGATTCCCGGTGGCGCAGGCCATGGCCGCGGGAACGCCCGTAATCACCTCGAACGTCTCATCGCTGCCGGAAATCACCGGCGATGCGGCCTTGCTCATCGATCCCCGCAGTCTCAGCGAACTTCGCGACGCCCTCAGCCGCCTGCTGCTTTCGCCCACTCTGCGCGGTGACCTCGCCGCCAAGGGCCGCTCGCGTGCCCGCGCCTTTGGCTGGGAGGCGTGCGCCGCCCGGTCTCTGCTCTTCTTTCGGGAGGTCGCCGGCGGGTGAGCCGGGGGCCGGGGGTCGGGGGCTAGCGGGAGTTTACAAGTTAAGAGGCACAAAAGAAGGTAAGTGTTGGGATTCCAGTAGCTTGCCGGTGGCAGGCTTGTATGTCCTAACCGAAAGGGCTCAGGTGGGAATCGGCGCGTACCG
>JBEKSR010000138.1:0-14403 GCA_049516835.1 Bryobacteraceae bacterium
ATTCTGTCTGACTCTAATAATAGTGTCAGAATCAGGCCAAGTCAAGAGCTATTTGAGATTTGCAAAAATGCCCCAAACGGGCATCCCCTGGGAAAGGCACTGCGAATCAATGACCTTCGGCCTCTGCCAACTACGGGTTTACGGAATCACTGAGCCAGGAGTTTACCCACTTTTTCGAGGTGCGGGGGACTTCCACGCAAGCTGACATGGCGGACGAGAGCGCGGTGCTCGGCGCGCCAACGACTTTCCGGGCCAGGAGAGTGGCCGTAAATCATTGACAATACGGACGCCTGGCTTGCGCAGTCCTCCGCTTGTGGAGCTTCGCTGTGTCCGATCTGTCATCACATACCTGAGAATCTCGGAGATCGAACCACATCGCGGCGATGCCACTTCTCAGAAGCGGCACTGCATTGATGACAAATGGGTTGGCGGCAGGAGCTGGGGAATTTTGGGGAAACTCCTGTTCTTAGACCTTTTTCACTTGATTGAGTTCGGGAGTGCTGGATGGCAGGTACGCCAACTGGATCGGCCATCGGGCGTTTTCAACCGGCAATCTGTCCCAGACGACCTGTCCACGAACCGTCCGGCCCACAGTCGCGGCACATCTTGTCCAGACCAGTCTGTTCAAACAGGGGTTGGGGCTTGGCGGTTCGACTTCCCGGTCAGAGGGTGATTTCCTCGTGGCGGATCCGGTCCGAAAGCCGCTTCTCCAGCACGCCCAGGCGCACGCGGAACTTGGTGCGATCGCCGCGGTAGAAGTCAACCGCATACTCCACGGGAACGCCGCGCGCGTACCCCACCCGGCGAATCAGCAGCGCCGCCGATCCGGCCGGTACCGTCAGCAACCTGGCATCCTCCGTATTGAGCGAAACGGATTCGATAGTCTGAATGGCATCGGTGGGCCTGTACCCCGCGGCACCCATGATGTCGTAGATGGACTGGTGCTCCAGATCGCTCTTCCGGAAATCCGGGAAACGGACCTCTGGAAGCCACGTATTGGCGATTACCAGCGGTTCGCGGCCGCCCAGCCGGAGCCGGCGGATATAGAGCACCTTGGCGCCTCTTCTCAGTCCGAGATAGTGGAGTATCGGAGAGTCCGGGTCCTCCAGGCGCTCGGTCTCGCTGCAGACCAGCCGCGTTCCCGGCTTCATCCCCCGGTAGACCATGAACTCGCTGAAGCTGAAAAGTCGATCGAGGTCCTGGTTCACACGCGGTTCATTGACAAAGCTGCCGACCGCCTTCCGCGAATAGATCAAGCCCTCAGCTTGGAGCTTCGCGAGTGCCCGTCGAACCGTGGCGCGGGCGGCTCCGTATTGGCGGGCCAGTTCGGGTTCGGACGGCAACCTGGTGTGTGCCGATAGCTCCTTCGACTGAATCTCGTGCCGGATCTTATCGGCGATGCCCAGGTACACGGCGATGTCGGTTCCCATATGTGTAGATTTAGCGCACGACTGCTCCCGGCAGGAGCGTTAAGAAAGCACTATCTTAGCCCACGTAACGGGCGCTCGCGGCCCAACATAGCCGCGAGCGCCCGGCGAACGGTTCGTCAGAAAATCAGCTTTAACGCGAACTGTATCTGCCGCGACGGATAGGTGGTGCGGATGGTGCCGAAAGCGGCACTGGTTGTTTGTGGGTTCGGTATGCCGAAATTCGTGTGGTTGAGAAGGTTAAAGAATTCCGACCGGAATTGCAATTGGGCCTTTTCGAGGATGCGGAAGGTCTTGTCGGCTGAAAAGTCCCACTGGTCGAAATTGGGTGTGCGGAACGAATTGCGGCCCACATTCCCGTACGGCGCGCTGGCGGGCGGCGTGCTGAACGTGTACCCGGCGAAATAGGTGTTGATCATGTTGGAGCGGCTCTGGCTGACGGCGCTGCCGGTTACATTGGGGCGCAGGTACGGCCAGCCGCGATAATCGTTGGAAAGCGAGCTGACAATGTTGGCGCCGCTCGCAGCGTAGCTCACGTCGATTGGCTGGCCCGTGTGAGCGGTGTTGATGCTGTTGATCTCCCACCCGCCCACAAACGCATCCACTATGGGATTCATGTTGGCGCCGAATTGGCGGCCCTTGCCGAAGGGAAGCTGATAAACCACGGTGGTGACATTATTCAACTTGACGTCAAAGCTGGAGGGTCCTTTTTCGGCGGCCAGGTTGCGAATGTTCTGGGGATTGGCCTGATAGTAGCCCGCGAAATACTCGAGTGCCTGTTCGGAATCGCCCATGCCTTTCCCCCAGGTGAACGAGTTCAGGACGTACAAGCCCTTCGAGAAACGGTGCTCCAGGCGGGCCGAGAGACCATCGTAGTGGTTGTTGCCCCCCGGATAGAGCCACGTGATGGGTCCGAAAGTCGGTATCGGCACACGCGCCGCGACTCCCAGGCTTTGGCCCGGCAGGTTGGGAGCCGCCTGGTTGTAATCGGCGATGATGGGAAGCCGCGTACTGTGGTTTCCGTTGTAGGACAGCTCGAATACCGTGTCCTTGGGGAGTTGCCGCTGCACCGAGAAGAACCAGTTCTGTATGCGCGGCCATTTGCTGTCCGGCGGGGTGTAGAGGACGTTGGAAAGGGCCGGATTGAAGGCCGCAGGGCTGGCGATGTTGGTGCTAAAGCTGTTCTGAGTGGTGAGGAAGGTGGCCGGCACTGGGCCGCCCGCGGGAATGGTCTGAGTAAAGACACCAAACAGGGCCTGAGGAGCATTGATGCCCTCCTGCGCGCTTCCGGGCCGGTTGAAGAAGGTGTAGCTGATCCCATATCCGGCGCGGACCACCGTCTCCGAGTCAATGCTGTATGCCAGGCCAAGCCGCGGCCCGAAGTCTCGGTAGTCGGGGTGGACCAGACTGCGGTTAAACAGGCTTCCGCTGGTGGCTTTGTCCATCGAGACGGTGGCGGGGTCGAAATTCGAGTAATTGTTATCGCGCTCGTAGAGCGGGGACGCGAACTCCCACCGCAGTCCGACGTTCAGTGTCAGTTTCGCGCTCACTCGAAAGTCGTCCTGAAAATACATCGAGTGCACGAACTGCCGCAGATTGATGACCGTATAGCTCCCCAGGTTGACTTGGTTGGGAGTGCCGAACATAAAATCCGCGAGGCTGTAGCTGGTATTGTCGGTCGGGACCGTACAGCCGGTAGGCTGGCCCAGTTGCGCACAGGTGGGCTTGCTGAAAAGCCCGCTGTAGGTGTCTTGACCATAAATCGGATTGGTGTCCAGAATTTCGGTGCGGATGTTCAGGTATTGGTAACCCAGCTTGATGGAATGCCGGCCCACCGTCTTCGAATAATTGAGTTCCGGATCCCAGGAAGTAGGATTTTGGAACTGCGGATTACTCGTTTGGCGGCCCATCGTAGGCGAAGTGAATCCGGTGATGTACTGCGAGTTGAGTCCACCGGTGATACTGGGCGAGGTCGGCAGGCCTTGAAAGCCGCCGAACATGGCATTCATGCTCGGGCCACCCAAATACGGTGGTACCTTGCCGGCAACGATATGGGACCAACCCAGGCGAGCCTGGAAGAGAGAGGTCGGCGTAACGGTCCAGGTGTAACCTGCCGAGGCGTTTTGATCGACGACGTGAATGAAGCCGTTGCCGTCACCGCCGGAGGGCCCTGTGATGTCGGGTTGGTAATACTGCAAATCCTTGCGCTGGCTGAAACGTAGGAACGCCGTCATGCGATCGTTGATCTGGCCGTCCAGCTTGGCGTCGAATTTGTCGCCGTAGTCTTTGATGAGCAGCAGCGCCGCGTCATTGTTGGAGCGCCCAGGGCCGGTCGGAGCTGGGAGGCCGTTCAAGGCGGTGGCAGCGAACGGATTCAACTGCGCGATGGGGATCTGCGTGTTCGCCGGATAGACGACGCCGGTCAGCGGGTTGACGACCGACACGGGGAGGATCCCCTGGCGATCCGTCATGCTGGGGATGGAGTCGTAATTGAAATAGTGCAGCAGTTGGCGGAAGCCTTCGTAATCCGCAAAGAAAAACAGCTTGTTCTTGACAATTGGTCCGCCGATGGTGGCCCCGAACTGGTTGCGCTGCAAGCTGGGCTTGACGCCGCCCGTTGGCGCGAAGAAGCCGACGGCGTTCAGATCGGTGTTGCGCAGGAACTCGTAGACCGTGCCGTGAAGCGCGTTGGTTCCGGACTTCATGACGGCGTTCACCACCGCGCCGCCCACGCGCCCGTATTCCGCGCTGTAGTTGCTGGTGATCACCTTGAATTCGGCGATCGCGTCCGGCGACAACTGCACCAACTGGGCGGAATAGCCCTGGTTGCTGGTTCCATAGGCATTGTTATCCAGGCCGTCCAGCAGAAAATTGTTATACGTACTGCGCATGCCGTTTACGTTGAAGGCGCCCTCCCGCGGCGTGCCGCTGGACGAGAAGGAGATCGCGATGGGAGACTTGACGGTGTTCGCGGATAACAGCGCCAGGTCCGCATAATTGCGGCCATTGAGCGGAAGCTCGACGACCGCCGACGCGCTGACCACCTGTCCGTGTTCGCTGGAATCGGTTTGGAGCGCGGCGGCCGCGCCCGTCACCTCGACAGTCTCGGTGACGGCGCCCACGGTCATCGCGAGATCCACGCGCTGGCGCGCGCCCACACTGGCCGCTACGTCCGTGGCCGTGGCCTTGGAGAAGCCGGCGTGCTCGACGACAATCGAGTAACGGCCGATCCTGACGTTGAAGAAATCGTAGTTGCCATTGTCGTCAGTGGTGGTCTTGGCCTGAATCCCGGTGTCCATGTTGGTGAGCGTGACGTCAGCCTTGGGGATGGCAGCCCCTGAGGAATCACGCACCGTGCCGAGAACCTCGGCGGTCTCGAACTGGCCGTAGAGCAAACCTGCGATCAGAAAACATCCGATCAACAGCGTGATTTTCGAAAACTTGTTCATAGTCTAACCTCTCATTCTCCTCTCAAGATAATAGAAGATTGTCTCAGTAGAGTGTGTGCGCGTGTTTACAACGCCATTACCAGTATGTGACAACGGCGCTGGTGCACGCTGGTTGCGCGTTGTGAAAATCATGCAGCGCCTCCCTGGGGAGACGCCGCAACTTCGGCCTCGTCGAGCTGCCGGGTTCCGGCAGCCCGCGGTTTCAGCTTCCACGTCCAGGAAAGCAGCAGAATTCCCATCAACGTGGAAGCCAGAATGCCATAGAATGCGGCATTCCATCCGTAGCGCTCGGCGAGGGTGCCGATACCCTTGCCCTGCGCGGTGCGGCCTAGATAACCAAAAAGTCCGATGAATCCCGCGGCGGTGCCAACGGCCTTTTTCGAAGTGAAATCGAGGCCCATGACCGGCAGCAGCATCACCGGGGGATAAATGAAGAATCCGATAATCCCGAAGAGCGTCAGATCCAGCCACAGCATTCCCGGCGGCGCATACAGAATGCCGCCGAATGCCAGAAAAACCGGCACCATGCAAAGCAGGCTGATCATGCCGCGGCGTCCCCCGGCTTTGTCGGACAACCAGCCCATCAGGACGGTGCTGAACATGCCGCCCAACTCGTAGATGGCGGTGCTGAACCCGCCCTGTTCGAGGCTGGCGTGCTTGACCTCCTTCAGATACGTGGGACCCCAATCGAGCATGCTGTAACGCGTGAGATAAACAAAGAAATTCGCGGCGGCGAACATCCAGAGGTAACGGTTCTTCAGGATGTAGGTGACCACCAGCTCGCGGGTGCCCAGTTCCGCCTCGCGGTCGCGTCCCCCCTGTTCGGGGTATTCGTTGCGGTACTCTTCGATGGGCGGGAGACCGACGGATTGCGGGGTGTCCCGGAGCCTCGCGACCAGGTAAACCGCGCACAGCACGGCCAGGACCCCGGGAACATAAAAGGCCGACCTCCACCCCATCCACGCCGTGCTGTAAGCGGCGATGAGACCGGTCAAGCCGCCGCCGGCATTGACGGCGAGGTTCCAGAAAGCGAACACCGTTCCGCGCTCGCGCACGCTATACCAATGCCCCAGGGAGCGCCCGCACGGCGCCCACCCCATGCCCTGCGCCAGGCCGTTCAGCGTCCAAAGCGTGAGGTGTACGGAAAAGGTGCTGGCGGCGCCGAAGAGGAAGTTGCACATCGCCGTCAACAGCAACCCCGCGGGCATGAAATAGCGGGGATTGCTGCGGTCCGACCACGCTCCCAAGACGAACTTTCCGATGCCGTAAGAGATGGCGGTCATCGCCAGCATGTCGCCGATCTGGCCCTTGCTGTAGCCCAGGGCTTGGCCCATCTCTTTGGACACTACCGGCAAGTTGTTGCGTACAAAGTAGAAAGTTGCGTAGCCGATGAAGGTGGATTCGAGAATCCGCCAGCGAAATTTTGGATATAGCTGCCGAACCTGCTCGACGGGGAGCATGCTCACGTGTGCAGCCGGCCGAAAAAGCCTACTCAGGCGGTTCATTCAACTCCCACTACGTCTGCCCAATATATGACAATCGCGCCGCAAGGTCAACAACACTTTATCGTGGTGCTCCGGTGGGGCATCTCCGCTCTATACTGAAACCTATGGTACGAACATTGCTCCACTGCCTCATCCTTGCATCTTTTGGTGCCATCCCCCTGCTGTCCCAAACCGCCAGCCAGCCCAGGATTCTGGTGCATGGCCACCGCGGCGCGCGGGCCAGGAGACCGGAGAACACCATTCCGGCTTTCCAGTACGCCATCCAACAGGGTGTGGACGCTCTCGAGATGGACATGGCGGTCACGAAGGACAACATTATCGTCATCTCGCACGACCCGATTCTGCATCCTCCCGTTTGCAGCGGCCCGAAACAGAGCTCGGTGATCCACGAGCTGACGCTCGCGGAAGTGCGTCAGTGGGATTGCGGCAAGGTTCAGAATCCGCGGTTCCCGACGCAGATGGCCATACCAGGCACGCGGATGCCCACGCTGGACGAGGTGTTCCAGTTGGCCCCCAGTGGCAAGTTCGACTACAACATCGAGACCAAGAGCTTTGCGGACAAGCCGGAGTACACGCCGTCACCGGAAGAATTCGTCAAGCTGGTGCTGAAGAAGATCCGCAAGTACAAGCTGGACAAGCGGATCATTCTGCAATCCTTCGATTTCCGAACGCTGGTGGCCATGCGGAAACTGGCGCCGAGGATTCGGTTGTCGGCCCTGACGGAGAAGGACCCGCGCGATTTCGCCGCCATCGCGGCGGAAGCCGGAAAGGCCGAGATCATCTCGCCCGAATTCCACCTGGTCACTCCCGCCAAGGTGGCGGCGGCGCACCAGGCGGGCCTTCAGGTGGTGCCGTGGACCGCCGACACGCCAGAGGATTGGGACATGCTCATCCAAGCCAAGGTGGACGCCATTATTTCGGACGATCCAGCCGAGCTGATCGCCCATTTGAAGAAGCGTGGCCTGAAGTAACCGTGGGGCAGGCCATCGTTTCTTGGGCCTGCCAACGCAGACGACCAAAGGCGATCGTCCGCGCCGCCATTACTTGGCGAGATCGGCGTCCTGGATGTTGTATTTCGTTTTGAGGGACTGGATCGCCTCCGCCACAACGTCCTTCGGGCTGCTGTATCCCTCCAACAGCGCATTCAGTTTGGGGATGCCGCCCGGATAGGCGTCTCCCTTGTAGTCCGGGCTCAGCCGCAGATCCAGGAAACCGGGGGCGGAATCGTCCAGCAGCGCCCGCGCCTCCTGTAGAGAACGCTGGCGTTGGGTGAGCTGGGTGATCAAGTTGACGCGGATGCTTTGCGCGTACTCCTGCTTGATCGGCTCATCGTAAATCGCCTGGCGCACCGCGCCCACTTGCGTGCTGATGAAAGCCGCGGATTTGGCCAGGTCTTTGGCCACCGCCGCATTCTGATTCAACTGGTCCCCGCGGCCGGCGCCGTTCTCCATGATGGACCCGCACCAGGAGCGGGCGCTCGCCAGAAAGTCTTTCTCCATGGCATTGGCGCTGGCGAAATCGGCGCTCTTCTGTTGGAGAGTTTTCGAGAACCTGACGGCTTCGGTCCGCTCTTCCTTGCCGCATCCGGAGAAGAGCGCGACAGCCGCCAACAACCAGCAGTAACGGAGTTTCACGGGAATCACGTCCTTTTAATCTGAATCTGCCCCAACTATAAGCCCTTTCGCGCGCGGTGTCTATCGGGCGGCGGCGCCAATTGCAGGATGATATCCTACTCCTCCAGGACCGCCATGTCCGCCAACCTCAGTCCGGAATACCTGGCGGCGGAGGAAGAGTACCGGTCGGCCGGTACCGTTGCCGAAAAGATCGCCGCGCTCGAGAGAATGTTTGCCACCCTGCCCAAACACAAGGGCACGGAGAAGATGCAGGCCGACATCAAACGGCGGCTTTCCCAGGCGCGCAAGGAATCGCAGAAGAAGGGCGCCAGCCACGCGCTGCCATTCTACTTTGTGACGCGCGAAGGCGCCGGCCAGGTGGCGCTCGTGGGCCCGGCAAACTCCGGCAAGTCGAGTCTGGTGCGCGCGCTCACCCATGCGCTCCCGGAGGTCGCCGAATACCCCTTTACCACTCGGCTGCCCATGCCCGGCATGATGGCCTTCGAGAACGTCCAGATCCAGCTTGTGGATCTGCCGCCCATTTCCGCGGATTTCACCGAACCCTGGTTGCCGCAGGCGATCCGCAACGCCAACGCCAGCGTGCTGGTGGTGGACGTGAACGACGCCGACAGCCTGGAGGAAATGGAATTGATCGAGACCAGCCTTCGCGGCTGGCGTCTCCCGTTGCCAGGCCTGCTGGTTGGCAACAAGATCGACCAACCGGGCGGGGAGGGCAACTTCGCCGCGCTCGCGGATCTCTACCAGGACCGCTACGCTTGCGTGGCCGTCTCGGCGGCGGCGGGCCGCGGCCTGGATGGCTTCGCCCGCGCGGTCTTCTTCGATCTGCTGGAGCTGGTGCGCGTCTACACCAAAGTGCCCGGGCGAAAAGCGGACCTCTCGGCTCCCTATGTCTTGAAGCGCGGGGCAACGGTCCTGGACGCCGCCCGCCACGTCCACAAAGATTTCGCCGAACACCTCAAATTCGCGCGGCTATTTCGCCCGACCGGAGAACACGACGGCCTGATGGTGGAACGCCACCACGTGGTCCAGGATGAAGACATCCTGGAGTTCCACATATAGGCTGCCTACGTTTTGGCGCGGTTTCGGGAATGGACTTCAGGCCTACTTCTGCGGAATCAGGGGTCTTATATTAGAGAGAGAGATCTGACATTTATGAAAATGCTCATTACCGCACTTGCCATCTGCGGGTCTGTCAGTCTGTCAACCGCGGCGGAACCGTCGCCCGCGGTCGGCATCGCGTGGGAATCGGTGATCCGGGTGTCAAACACTACCCCCTCGCTTCAGGTGGTCGTGAACCCGCCGCTACGGCGCGGATCCAAGATACACAATCGCGTCTTTCAGGCCCTGCGGGACTTGCAGCCGGATTACACGCGTTATGTGCCATGGCTGCCCTACCCGAGACTCGCCGTGGCCGAACTCGAACCACCTCACGACGGTGAAACGTCGTGGGACTTCTCCCTGATCGACCCCCTGACTATCGATTTTCTCGAAGCCACCAAAGGCCACCCGGTTGTTCTAAACTTCAGCACAACGCCTCAATGGATGTGGGTCGCGCCAAAGCCGGTCACTTACCCTTCGGACCCCGACGAGCCGGTGTGGAACTACACGCAAGGCACCCAACTGCGAGATCCCAGTGGGAAAGAACTGGCCGACTACTATGCGCGCCTGGTCAGTTGGTACACGCGCGGCGGCTTTGCCGACGAATACGGCAAACGCCACGAGTCGGGCCACCATTACACAGTGGACTGGTGGGAAGTGTTGAATGAACCCGACCTGGAGCATCGCATCGAGCCCCAACTGTACACCGAAATCTACGACGCCATCGTTGGCGGAATCCGGGAAGTCGCGCCGGAGATGAAATTCGTGGGAGTGTCGGTCGCCGGGCCAAGCCGTCAACCCGAGATGTTCGAATACTTCCTCAATCCGCGGAATCACAAGGCCGGTGTTCCGCTGGATGCAATCTCATATCACTTTTATGCCAGCCCGGCGAAGGATGAACCGCCGGAGGCGCAGCAGTTTACGTTCTGGGATCAGGCGGCCGGATTTCTCAACACCGTGCGGTACGTGGAAGCCATCCGCAAACGCCTTTCTCCCAAAACCGCCACGATGATCAACGAGGTGGGTGCAATCTCCGCCGACGACCGGGAGCAGAACCAGCCCGGGCATGTGACGCAACCCATTCCGAACTCGTATTGGAACCTGTGCGGCGCGTTATATGCGTACCTCTTTGGGGAACTAGCGAATCTCGGCATCGACATCGTGAGCGCCTCGCAACTGGTGGGCTACCCAACGCAGTATCCCAGTGTGTCGCTGGTGGATTGGGAAACCGGGCAGCCGAATGCCCGCTTCTGGGTAGTGAAACTCCTGCGCGGCCGTTTTGGTCCGGGCGATAAACTGGTGCGAACTTCGCAACCAGGTCCCTACGTTTATGCGCAGGCTTTCTTGAGCCGCGACAACCAGCGGCGGCTGCTGCTGGTGAACCGGCGCAATCGCGATATCGAGATCACAGTTCCCCAAGCCGGCGGCGCGATCATCCAGTACGTCGATCAAACCACCGGGTTTCACCCGCCCGCTTCCGCAAAGTTGGCCGGCGATGCGGTGAGGCTCGGGGGTTATGCAGTGGCGGTAGTGGAACTCATGCCTTAGCGTGGCGCCCGGAGCACGGTGCGGTTGCCTGCGGCCGGCGCGGCCCACGGGGCCTATATATAGAGGCCCATGCGCTCTTTCACCAGCTTGACGGTGCGGTTGGCGATGGGGGCCACGCGTTCGGCGCCCTCGCGCAGAACGCCGTCGAGGTAACCGGGATCGGAAACGATCTGGCGGTAGCGCTGCTGGAAAGGCTCGAGGTGCGAGATCACCATGCCGGCCACCTGCTTCTTCAAGTCGCCGTAGCGCATGCCGTTGAAGCGCTGCTTCATGTCGTCGTCGCCGGCGCCGGAAAACGCCTGGTAGATCGCCAGGAGGTTGAGGATGCCGGGACCGGCGGTTTCGTATTCCACGGCGGGCCTGGAGTCGGTGGTGGCGCGCATGATGGTCTTGCGAATCTTATCGGGCGGGTCGAGCAACGCCACAGCATGGTTCGCCGCGGTTTCCGACTTGCTCATCTTTTGCGTGGGGTCGTCCAGTCCCATGATGCGCGCGCCCACGGCGGGCAGGCTGGTTCCGGGGACCACGAAAGTTTCGCCATAGAGCGAATTGAAGCGTTGCGCGACGTCGCGCGTGAGCTCCAGGTGCTGCGCCTGGTCCTCGCCGACGGGAACGATGCCGGCGTTATAGAGCAGGATGTCGGCGGCCATCAGGACGGGGTACTGCAGGATACCGTCGCTCACCGATTCCTGCTTGGCGGCCTTCGCCTTGTATTGAGTCATGCGCTCCAGCCAGCCGACCGGCGTGACGCAGGTGAGCATCCAGGCCAGCTCGGCGTGCGCCGGCACGGCCGACTGCACCATAATGGAGCAGACTCTGGGATCGATCCCCGCGGCCAGGTACAGCGCGGCGAGCTCCCGGATCTTGGTGCGAAGCTCGATGGGTTCCTGGTAAAGCGTGACCGCGTGCAGGTCGACGATGCAGAAAATACACTCGTAGTCGTGCTGGATGCGCACCCAGTTCTTGAGTGCCCCCAGATAGTTTCCGATGTGAAGATTCCCGGACGGCTGCATGCCGGAAAAGACTCGTGTTTTCATGGTAAGGGAATGGGAGTAAATTCTATCGTAAGCAATTTTGAAGCGACCGTGGAAAAGTTGGTCTACGGCGGCGATGGCCTGGCTCGCCTGGAGGGGCGCGTGGTGTTCGCCCCCTTCGTTCTGCCGGGCGAGCGCATTCGCGTCGAGACGTGGCGCGAGCAGCCGGGGCTGGTGCGGGCGCACACGCTGGAAGTGCTGGAGCCGGCGGCGGAACGCGTGGCCGCGCCATGCCCGGTCTTTGGCCGCTGCGGCGGCTGCCATTACCAGCACGCGCCCTACGAATATCAGCTCACCGCCAAGCGCGCCATCCTGGCGGACCAGTTGCGGCGGCTGGGGAAGATGGAGCCGCCGGAGCAGATTGCGATAGCCGCCGCCGAGCCGTGGGGTTATCGCAACCGCGCGCAGCTTCATATCGATGGAGCCCAGAGGGCACCCCGCATCGGGTACCGCGAGGCCGGTTCGCACAGCCTGTGTGAGATTGGCCACTGCCCCATCGCGTCACCGAAGATCAACGACGCGATCCGCGCGCTGGCCGGAATGCTGCGCGATCCGCGCTGGCCGAGGTTCGTGCGATCGCTCGAGATCTTCACCGACGAGCAACAGGTGCAGTTGAACGTGCTCGACACCGAGCAGCCGGTAGCGAAGCGGTTCTTCGACTGGTGCGCGGAGGAGATTCCGGGCTTGGTCGCGGGCGCGCTGGACTACCAGGGACGGTTCCGGGTGAGCCGCAATTCATTCTTCCAAGTGAACCGATTCCTGCTGGACCGCCTGGTGGAGGTGGCGCTGGAAGGCGCGGAAGGCGATACCGCGCTCGACTTGTATGCGGGTGTGGGACTGTTTTCGCTGGCGCTGGCGCGAGGTTTCAAGGAAGTGACGGCGGTGGAGTCAGGCTCGGGCGCGGTTCGGGATCTTGTGTTCAACGCGGAGCGCGCGGGGCTAGCGAATTTGCGGGCGGAGCAGCGGATGTCGGAAGAGTATCTACAGAAACTGGAGCGCCCGCCGGATTTTATGCTGCTCGATCCGCCGCGCGCCGGGCTGGGCAAGGCCGTGGTGCGGCGATTGGCCGAGCTGCGCCCGCTCCAGGTCACGATTGTGTCGTGCGACCCGGCGACCCTGGCGCGCGACCTGGCGGGGCTGACGGCGGCCGGCTATCGCGTCGAACAGATGACGCTGGTGGACCTGTTTCCGCAGACGTTCCACCTGGAGACGGTGGTGCGCCTGGGGACTACTGTCATGTAAAGTGAAGTTGTGACTGCGGTGGAGGCGTACGAGTTGACAACCCAAGGAGGCGCGACCGACTTTGCAAGGCTGATCAAAGCCTGCGAATCGTTCGGACCCTATTGCCTGATCGGCGGTTTGGCCGTCAATTGTTATGTTGAGCCAGTATATACGCTTGACGCCGACATCGTGGTGATCGCTCGAAACCTTCCCCAGCTCGCCGCGTACCTTCAGGAGCAAGGCTTCAAAACCGAAGAGCATCCGCATTCGTTGAACGCGCTGGCGCCGGGGAGCCAACTTCGGATTCAGTTCACCACAGACGAGAGATACCAGGCATTTTTGGCTCGGTCCGGGGAGGCTGAGGTTCTGGGACTCCGTGTGCGAGTCGCCAGCCTGGCGGACGTTACGCAAGGCAAGCTCTGGGCGTACGGCGATCCACGGCGGCGGTTGAGCAAACGCAAGAAGGACGAACTGGACTTGATCCGGCTCGCGGAAGCGCATCCCGAGCTGAAATCCGCGTACCCTGGCGAGCTACGGGAGCAAATCGACCGCGGGTGAGGTCCAGTTAATTGAGACCATCCAAGCACAGTCTGCGCCGGGATGGGCCTGTTGGTCGCCCGTGAGGCACATGCTGGCGTCTCATTGAAAGGCATGCGGTGAGAAGATGTCGACGACGAACAGGAAGACCGTATCCCTGGTTCTCGGAAGCGGCGGCGCTCGAGGTTTGGCGCACATTGGCGTCATTCATTGGCTCGAAGAAAGTGATTTCAAGATCAAGTCGATAGTCGGCTGCTCGATCGGCGCAGTCATCGGGGGCATATACGCTGCCAGGAAACTGGATGAGTATGAGCAATGGGTGCGTTCCTTGACGAAAATCGACATCGTCACGCTGCTCGATCTTTCGTGGGAGAAGAGGGGACTGGTGAGAGGTGAGAAACTCGTCAACACCCTGATCGGCCTGGTGGGGGAGAAATTGATCGAAGACCTCCCGATTTCATATACGGCCGTCGCCACTGACCTGAGAGGCCAGAAGGAGGTTTGGATAAGGTCGGGCAGTCTCTTCGATGCCATGCGCGCCTCTTTCGCGATACCTCTCTTCTTCACTCCGTTCAAGTACAAGGGGGTCGATCTTGTTGATGGAGGGGTTTTGAATCCCGTGCCCATCGCGCCGACGTCTGGCGATGAAACCGACATGACGATCGCCGTGAATCTGAACGGGCCCGCTGGGAGTCCGATAGAGCCGGTTGACGTGAGCGCCGCGCCGGAGTCCCCTTCGTCCCCGTTCCGTGAGAAGATCAATCGCTTCATCGGCCGCCTCCAGCCATCCATGACAAGCGGCGGCAGTCGGGATTGGGGAGCGTACGAAATCGCCATTCAGGCGTTCGACGCCATGCAGAGCACCATAGCCCGCCAGAAGCTGGCCGCCTATCCACCGGACACGGTCATAGAAATCGCCAGGAACGCGTGTCGGACGTTGGAGTTCGACC
>JBEKSR010000139.1:0-14159 GCA_049516835.1 Bryobacteraceae bacterium
GATATTCTGCATGGATTGTGGGGCGGGCAATCCTGCCCGCAAGCCGGCCTTCCGGCCGGCTGGACCCGCTGGAAAGCGGGTCCGCAGGCTGAAAAGCCTGCCCCACAAGTTTCGTCGGATTTTCGGTTTCCGAAAACCAAGTGGCATTGGGCACGAGTGCCTGCGCCACGGGGCCAAGTAGCCAAATGTGAAGTTATTTTTGCGTGGTCCCTTACCGCGCCGCGACCGTCCGGGAGCGGGCGTCAGGGTGTAGAATATCTACATCCATGGCAAAGCGGGAACGCTACCGGAACCGGATCGAGATGCTCCAAGGCACGCTGGACATGCTGATTCTCCAAACCCTGCGCTGGGGGCCGCAGCACGGGTATGGCATTGGCCAGGCGATCCGCGCCGGATCGGGCGACGTTCTGCAGGCGGAAACCGGGTCGTTGTACCCGGCGCTGCATCGGCTCGAAAAGCAAGGCTGGATCGAATCCGAATGGGGAACGTCCGAGCACAATCAGCGCGCCAGGTATTACCAGCTCACGGCGGCGGGCAAGAAGCAGCTCACCAGGGAGCACAGCCAATGGAACGAAGTGAGCGCCGCCATTGCCCGGCTCATGAATCCCGGTGAAGGGGAGGGCCAGGCATGAGCAAGTGGCCGCTGGTTTCCCGCGGACGCCGCAACCGGGAGTTGGAGGAAGAGATTCAGGCTCATCTGGCCATGGCCGCGCGCGACCGGATGGAACAGGGGGATACGCCGCACGCCGCCGAATTGGCCGTCCGCCGCGAATTCGGCAATCGCACTCTGGTTCAGGAGGTCACACGCGAGATGTGGGGATGGAATTCGCTGGAAACGCTCTGGCAGGACGTTCGCTATGCGCTTCGCGGGATGCGGCGCACTCCCGGATTCACGGCCGTGGCGGTGGTGTCGCTGGCTCTCGGCATCGGCGCCAACACGGCGATCTTCAGCCTGATCAACACCCTCATGTTGCGCATGTTGCCGGTCGAGCATCCGGGGCAGCTTGTGGAACTGCTGTTCAAAGCGCCGGGCCAGGACCACTTCAACGCCTTTTCGTTGCAGAGCTACGAGCACTATCGCGAGCACAATCATGTGTTCTCGGGGCTGATCGCGTCCGCCGACACACCCTTCGCGGTGCATGGTGACGGCCTGGAGCCGGAGATCGTGCATGGCGGGTATGTAACCCCGAACTATTTTTCCGTCCTGGGCGTGCACCCGGCGCTGGGCCGCCCGATCGGTCCCGAAGACGGAAGCGCGGAATCGCCCGCCGACGTAGCGGTGGTGAGCTGGTCCTACTGGAGGAGCAGGTTCAACTCCGACCGGGCGATCGTCGGCAGGCGAATCATTGTGGACGAAGTGCCGGTGACGATTGTCGGAGTAGCCCCCAGCGAGTTCGTTGGCTTGGAGCCGGCGACCAGGCAAGACATCTGGCTGCCGCTGGGCCCCCACCACCCCAGCTACGCCACCACCGCGCGCTACTGGCTGAAGCTGGCGGCGCGGTTGAAGCCGGGTGTGTCCATCGAGCAGGCCCGCGCGGAGATGGCCGTGCTGTTCCAGTGGACTATCGAGGACGAATTCAAGACCAATGACGACCGCAGCGTTCGCGACTGGAAGATGGAAGTGCAGCCCGCGGGCGCCGGTCTCTCGCACTTGCGCGATCAATATGCGAAGCCGGCGCTGCTGCTGATGGGGGTGGTGGCGCTGCTGCTGCTGATCGCGTGCACCAATGTGGCCAGCCTGCTACTGACGCGCGGGGCGGCCCGGCAGCGGGAAATGGCACTGCGCGTCTCGCTGGGCGCCGGCCGGTTTCGCCTGCTGCGCCAGGGGTTGACCGAGTCCCTGCTGCTGGCCGCGGCGGGCGGCCTGCTCGGCATCTTGCTGGCGTATTGGGGCACGGGCGCGCTGGCGCGGATCATTGCCAGCGGACGGGAGCGCATCGATCTCCAGGCGAGGCCCGATTTGGTGGTGCTGCTCTTCACCGCCGGAGTCGCCCTGCTGACCGGCGTCCTGTTCGGACTGGCTCCCGCCTGGCGCGCGTCGGGGTGCGCGCCGGCGTCTTCTCTGCGCGACGCGGGGAGGGCCGGCGAAACCAGGCTGCGGCGGCTATTCGGCAAGAGCCTGGTGGTGACGCAGGTGGCGTTGTCGGTGGCGCTGCTGAGCGCCGCCAGCCTGTTTGTCCGCCACCTGTCGAACCTGGAGCGCCTCGACCTGGGCTTCCACCGCGACCACGTTCTGCTGGTGGATCTCAATCCGGCAAACAGCGGGTATGACCGCGAGCGATTGTCCCGCGCCTACCAGGAACTGCTGGGGCGCCTGGAAGCCATTCCGGGCGTGCGCTCGGCCACCATTTGCGCGATCCTTCCGGCCTCCGGTGTGGGAGCGATGCGCCCCGCGACCGTGGAAGGCTACCAGGCCAAGCCTGGAGAACGCCGCTTCCTCTCGGAAAACTGGGTTGCGCCGAAGTACTTCGAGACCCTCGGCATTCCGTTGCGGATGGGGCGCGATTTCAGCTTCCAGGACCAGGGCCGCCTGCGCGTGGCCATCGTCAATCAGACGCTGGTCCGCTACTTTTTCGGCAACACCAACCCCATCGGAAAACACATTACGTTCGACGGTGACGACCGGCCGTTCGAGATCGTGGGTGTGGTGGGTGACATGAAGTCGACGGACATGCGCGAACCTGCTTTGCGCTTCGTCTACTTCAATATGTTCCAGTTGGGGCGCAATTTCTCCCAATTTGCGCTGCGGACCGCGGTTGACCCGGCGGCGGTGGCGGGCGAAGTGCGCCGCACGGTGCGCGCATCGCTGAAGACCGTGCCCGTAGCGGGTGTCACGACGCTGGCCGATGTAGTGGATGCGTCCATTGTTCCGGAGCGGCTCATGGCCATGCTATCCGGGCTGTTCGGCGGGCTGGGGGCGGTGCTGGCGGCCATCGGCCTCTACGGGCTGCTGGCCTACACGGTGGCGCGACGCACCAATGAGATCGGCATCCGCATGGCCCTGGGCGCGACCGAAAGCGCCATGTCCCGAATGGTGCTGGGAGATGCGCTAGGGATGGTTTCGGCGGGCCTGGCGATTGGGGTGCCCCTGGCGCTATGGGGTAAGAGCTTCGCGGCGAGTTTGATCCAGAACCTGCCGGTAAAGAGCGGCGTTCCGGTCGTTTTTGGCGTGGCAGCGATGATTGCGGTGGCGCTGGTTGCGGCATATGTGCCAGCGCGCCGCGCGGCCCGCGTGGAGCCGGTGGAAGCCTTGCGATACGAGTAGGCGGGACTAAAGCGGCGCACATTATTTGTCACTGGTTCGCACGCTATTTGTCACTGTGGAAGAGGGGGGAAACATGAGGACGAAGGGGCACACCAAGAACAGAGGGAACGGCGAGTGAGCGGGTTTTGCCGGTTTTTAGCTTGCTCTCTCCTTCCCGAGCCCTTCTGAGTTCACAAGCCCGCCCTGAGATCTCTCAGTGGTGTCGCGAGACGCCCCGATATGGGTCCCGCCACCGGTGCTTTTCCATTCGGCTTTGGCCCGTTCGGTCACGGTCCAGAGGTACACGCCTACCTTCTTATCGGGCTTCCAGTCGCCGATGGCGTCCCACGAGACGATGCGGGTCCCCACCTTCAATTCCTTGAGTAGTTTCGGGCGCAGGAGCATGTTGACATGGGGCAGCAGGTATAGCGTAACCACCGTGGCGTCATGGAAGTCGGCATCGAAGAAATTCTTCTGGAGGAAGCGCACCCGGTCGCTCACCCCGGCCTGGCGCGCGTTGTCCTCCGCCTCCTTGATCCGTTCCGGGTCTATGTCCAGCCCAATGCCAGTGGCGCCGAACTTCTGCGCCGCCATAATCACGATCCGGCCGTCTCCGCAGCCGAGATCATACAGGATGTCTCCCTCCTTGACTTCGCCCACCTTCAGCATGGTCTCGACCACCTCCGGAGGAGTAGGAACGTAGGGGACCGGCATGGTCCCCAAATGATCCCACGATGTTGGCTCCGGTGAACCGGATATCTCTTCGGTCCGCGCCGACGCCGCGCGCCCTTCCCAAGAGGCCCCGCTCGGCTCAGTTTTCCATGTGGCGATGACGCTCAGGCGCTCCAGTAATGGGCAAAGATTAACCAATTGGCTGTGGACTTTGATCTCCTCTTGGAAAATCTGATCGATGGTGCAGCGAGTCTGCGGGTCAATGATGCTCTGAAGGCATCGGTTTCGGAGCTGCCTGAGGTCCAGCGACCCACCGAAACGCTTTAGCAGCCCACGAATGTCTGCCAGGTCCTGGGGACGTGCGGGTTCGATCTTCCCGTAAATCACATCTTCGACGCACTGCACGGGGATGTCGAACCCCGCAACGCATTTCGTCCGCGCGCGGGCCATGAAAACCCCGTCGTCAAGGCCAGTCGTGAACATAAGCTGCGCCTGAACCCCATTGGCGGCGGTTACATACAGGATGTGCGATACAAGTGCGCGCGCCAGTCGATGCGGCGCAGCCCGGAATCGTGTGGCAATCGCGCGGATCACGTCGTCAAGGGCCGCCGAATCCACTCGGACCCAAAGATCCACATCCAGGACAGGCCTCGGCACACCCCAGACGGCGACGGCCATGCCGCCAATCAGCATATAGCGCAGACCGGACCGTTCCAGGAAAACCGCAACCTCAAGCAGAGCGGCTTCCGGTTCCGTCATCCCTGCACCTTTGCCCCGTTCCCCCAATTGAACCGTGCCTCCGGGTTCTCGGTGATCCCCGCGCTCGTGGTGGCAGTAGAATCAATCGCCATCTTTTCTCCCGTACCCCGCTCTCATCCCGCAACCAGCCAGGCTCGCAAATACCATGGCCTTGAACCACATTTGGTCAACCCGGCGGAGGTCGTACTCGCGCGGATTCCCCCGGACAAACCGCGCGACATCGGCTTCGGCGAACCGGGTATCTCCTCGGTCCGCGCCGATGGCCCGCGTCCTTCCCAGGAGGCCCCGCCCGACCCAGCTTTCGACCCGCTCATGATGCACGCCGAAGACCTGAGCGAGATCGCCGATGCTATAGGTTTCCCGGATGCAAGTCGTGGTCTGCCGAGCCTTCGTAACGCGAGTTGATAGGCCCGCGCTCTTGCCAATTGAATCGCCGGATTTCGCGCTTAGAGGCCGCTGGCTGAAAGGGCCGGTATCCAACCCCTCGCCCCGCCGGTTGCGCCCGGCCTGCTCAACGGCAGCGCCCGCCAATGCCTTCCTATCCGCTATGCAGCCTGTTTTGGCGGTAGTGGCGGACTTGCAGGCGGCGATGGTGCCGGCCAGCTTGGTGCCGACGGAGGAGCGCTTCACTTTGCCCGCGTTGGCGCGCGCGCCGGGGCATTTAATCGGGTATCTGGCCTTCATCTTTCTCGCCGCTCTGCCGGCGTCCGCCTTTCCCTTCCTCGATTTGGCGGCGCGTAGCGCAGAGTCCCGCATAATAATCGGATGCGGTGGCCCATTGCTCGGCCTTCCAGGCCTCCTCAACGGTATCGATCAACGCCCTATGAGGGCGCCCGTGTCGCACCACGACCAGCGGAATATCAGGGGAAAGAGATCGGAAGATCATCGCGAGTACCAGGACGTCGGTGAAGCGGTCCCGCAAAGCCAGGGTCGCTTCCTCAAAACGCGCGAGCGCCTCTTGGTGCTGCTCTTTGCCGAATTCCAGCCAGGCTATATCGAGTTCGGCTTTTAGCCGGTCGATTTCCGCCTGGCTGGCCTTCAACCGGTCCCGCGCGATCTCAGCCCGCAAGCCGAGAATACGTTGCTCTCTTTCGGCCCGCGTAAGCCGGGCTTCCTCGGCGAATGGTTCTTCGGGAAGGGCCGCGCCCGAACGGGCCAACTCGGCCTCGTTCGCCATGATCTGTTGTGTCAGGCGATCAACCTCTCCGGTCGCCCTGGCTAGTTCACCAGCCGCAACTTCCGCTTCCATGACGACTGTAGCGTGCTGTTGATACTGCTTCGACAGGGCCGCCATGAGCTGCTGAATCTTCGGGGCTGAGATCGCCAGCATCGTGCTTGGAGCTGGATCTATTGGCATAACGTTCTTCTCCATTTCTCGTCACCGCGATGCTGCGCGATTACGCCGCCGCATCAGGTTCGGATTCTCCGAGGCCACCAGCCGGACCGCCTCTACATAAGGGAGCCTCATCCCCTCGGATGCAAGGACCCTGATCGTCTTGGATGCGATCCGAATTGCCATCTCCTCTTCGGGGCCGATCACTGGATTGAGCGGCGTTCTGTCAAGCGGCGACGGAATCGGTATCAGTACTCCGCCCTGCATCACAGCCGGGTTCACGAGTTGGCCGTCGATGAAGTCGAAATAGATCGATTGGTCGCGGTATTCGGCATCGAGTTGAAGCCTGGCCAGCGTGAGGAACAGGTCCGGTTCTTCCAGAGCGACGGCACGCAGGGCAGCATCGTACGTCGCCCACTCTGACCGCCCCGCAGCCATTTTGGCCTCGACTTTGCGTGCAATCACGGCGTTGACTTCGTGCAGGCCGGCGAGAACGGTCTTCCCTGGGATGACTACTGCCGGTGTCAATGAATTTGATGGATCACTCTCGGTCAGCGGCATCGCTGTTTCATCGGAATACCGCCAGCCCCGTTTCGTGACGATAGCTCTTCCTAAATTTATCATCGGTGTGTTTCCTCCCATAGCTCGAACTCCCGAAGCGTGGAGCGCGCATTTTTACGCTCCTCCGCCGGCAGCTCGTTGATCGCCACGAGCAAGGCTCGCAGGTGGCCCTGATGGTCCGCCCGTAGCGTGAAAGTCGGGCACGGCGCCCGGTTCGCCTGGGCTGGCGTTGTCGCCGCGCCGGAGGCGGTTGAAGCCTGGGCCGGCGCTCTCGGCGCGCCGGAGGCGGTTGAAGCCTGGACCGGCGCGGTTGATGCGCCGGCGGCGGTTGAATGTCGTTCCATGTTCGTTGTCCTACTCTCCTTCCCGCCGCAATCAGGCGGCAGTCTTCCTTTTTCCGTTCCAGCGTTCAACAGTCCCGCGACCACGGCCCAGTTGTACCGCCGTCTTCTCGTCCACGCCCCGTGCAAGGGCAAAAACGTACGCCAGCATCTCAAACACGAGAGCTCGGATCTCGGACTCTGGAAGCTGTTCGATCCTTGCACTCAAATAGACCACCCGGCCAGGCCCACGCGGCGACGTGCAATCGCGAGGGGCATCCGCCACTTCTAACCCATACGGGACCGTGGCGGTGAGCTCATGCCGGGCCGGCGCAATGACCAGCAGCTCACGGCGGAGCGCGGCCCTAGAAAACTCGTCGGGCTCTATCTCCAGCAGGAACTCGCGCACCGCGCGCCGCGTGCAGTCGCGGCCATGAGGGAAGTGCCAGAATCCCGAGTTTAAGAAGCGATCCACAAGACCTGCCGATGTCCGCATCGCTACGCAGCCCTCGCAATATTCATTCCCCACAAGAAGCCGGCCACGCTTTCGACCGTCTTCTCCGTAATCCGCTTACCCGCGTGCTTCGCCTTCAAGAGGTCGATAGCTCGCAGCAGCCGGCGCATCGATCCCCCGGTAGCCTGCCACCACAAATCGAACGCGGCCGGCTCCACATCCGTCACGCTCTCCTGCTTAACTATTGCGGCCATCTCGTCCTTCGAAATGCCGGCGAGCGGGGCCCAAACTCCCACCCTAGAGCTCAGTGCTCCGAGGTCGGCCATCTTGCCGTTGCTCAGCCGCGCCAAGAGGATCGGCGCGGCCAACAGCACCACTCCCACTCCGGCATCGGCCGTGCGGTCCCAGATCTGGCGTATGATCTGGCAAATGCGCGGGCGTATCGTCTCACACTGGTCGAAGCACAAGAGGCCTGGCTGCTGCCGCAGGCGGTCGCACAGTTCGCGGAAGACCAGCCCGCCATTGAACGAGCCGAGTGCACATTCTATGCCGAACATGCGGCCCAGGGCGCGGATGAAATCCACCTTGTTGCAGGAGGAAAATTCATCGAACTCGAACATGGTACTTTCGACTTTGCCGGCCGTGCGGCGCCGCCATTCCCTCACGGCCTCAGTCTTGCCCACCCCGAAGTCAGCCGTTGCCACGCCTATCGCGCAGTGCTCGGCGGCATAGTCCAAAACGTCGAAGATTCGGCGCGCGGTTTCTGTCTCATAAAAACAGCCCCGCCGCATGATGCGCTGCTGGTGGCGCCGGCCGGATTCGAGAAACACAATCGCTTGCTGAG
Organism: Bryobacteraceae bacterium; assembly: GCA_049516835.1. Taxonomy (GTDB): domain Bacteria; phylum Acidobacteriota; class Terriglobia; order Bryobacterales; family Bryobacteraceae; genus Fen-178. The sequence continues at coordinate 8,188 of JBEKSR010000139.1, forward strand.
CGCCGCCGGGCTGGAGGATCTCGCCAGCCTTGATCTGGCCGATTACGCGCTCCACTTCGGCCACCACTTCCCGGCCCCCCGGCATCGCCCCGCGCAGAAACATCCGGACAGTGCATTCCGCCAGCGTGGTGTACTGCGCAATGTCCGCAGGCCCTAAATCCGGCCTGGACGCCAAGAACCGCAGAGCTTCACTCCGCGCCGCGTCGCAAACATCGTCCGGCAATTGCCTCGTCACTCCGTCAGTCCCCCTTTGTCTGAAAGAAATTGAAATCCCCGTCGTCATCCGAAGGCTCGGGACGCTTTACCACCTCAACCGGCTTAGCGTTCTCGAAAGAAAATGCCCGCTCCGCCTGTCTCGCAGCGTGCGCATCCATGACCCCGCCTGGAACCACCACCGACATGTCCGGCCGTTCTGCTGAGACGCGGGCCGGGAGAACGGCCCGCCGCCGCGCCAGGTGCGTCTCGGCGTCAGGTATAGGGATCGCCTGGTGCGCGGCTGCGATGAATCGTTTCACCTCGCGGCGAGCTGAGCGTCTGTCCTTCTCATCCTGCACAAACGCGTCTTCGCCCATGCGGCGGAGCTCGCAGCAGTGGACCAACCCAAGGAACTCGCCGCCGGAATAAATGGCTCCATCGCTCAGGTCCAGCGGATCATATGCCAATTCCACCTTCCGATCGTTGTATGCCAGGAGCCGCATGCGGTTCCCTTCAAGCCGGTAGTGATACTGTCGTCCGCCAAACGTGGCAGACGCCTGCCCGTTCCGGATTGTCAGCTCACGGCGCTTTGCAAAGCACAATTGCAGCACGCCCTCCGGGACGGAACGGCGCGCAACTCGCGGGATCAAGATCTCCCATGCTTCGTTCGGGCAAAGCCATCCCATCCCCGTGGGCAACACCTTGCGCATGCCCTCGCCTTGGTGGGGCCGCTCGTTGAGATCCTCGATCGCATCGCTGTAGAGCCTGGCGATCTCCTCGATTGTTCGGAAGGGGCTGGAATCCCGCCCGCCCGATAACCACGCCTCATGCTCCTTCAAGAGCTTTTCAAATCGCTCGGGACGGGCGCCGGGCCTGTGTCCACAGCATTCCGGCAAGGTCCGGTCAAAGTTCGCGATGTTGATGAAGCACGGTTCGATGATCTTGGCGCGGGCGTTCCTGACGATCGCGTGGTGAACGCGAACGCCGAGACTTTCCAGAACCCCGGTCCACTTCTCGGGCAGCTCACTAATCGCCCCAGTGGACCGCTTCTTTTCTCTATGGCCCTCCAGCCACTGACAGCGGAAATCCTTGCCATTGTCCCACAGGACTGCCTTGGGCAGGCCGAACTTTACGAAGACCTGTTTCAAGATCGCCGCGATTGAGTCGCTTGAGGGCGTTTCGACGATGCACCAAGCCAGCCATTTCCGCGTCCGCATATCGAGCGCCGCGGTCAGCCAAGGACGCCCGAGTTTCCAGCCGCGGCGCTGGGGGATCAGACAGAAGATGTCCAGAACGCGGTGATCCATGACCACGTAGTCAAGCGGCTGAAGGCTGGCCAGGTCTCGGTACGTGATGAGCTCGGCGTTTCTGTAAGCCTCCTCACCACGGCGCGCCATGGTCTTGATGAGCTCGGGGATCTGCGCCACCTGGCGGCAAAAGGTGGCATAGGAAGCCTCCGGCAACTGCGCCGCCGGCAGCAAGCACCCGTCCGGTCCGACGTAGCGCCTGTAGCGCGCCCTGCCGGCCGGGACGAGCCGCTCGCCGGCATGGTCGAACCGCCAGCGGCGTTCCTCTTCATATTCCCTGAAGATGTCTTTGGTGCTCAGTTCACCGTAAGATCCCGGCTTGGGTAGCACGGCCCCGAGAATAAATTCCCGTGCGGCCTCGGTCAGCGCCCGCGATGTGCCCCTGTCCGCGCGGATTCTCCGGGTGAGGCCAACGATCTGCCGCTCTTGCCAGGCTTTGAGCTTCCGCCAAAGAGTCCGCGGGTGCAGGCCATTTTCGCGGGCGATGTGTTCAACCAGGTCATGTTTGCAGGCGAAACGGCTGTGCAGTTCGGGGTAACGCGCGGGATTCAGGACAGGATCGATGAGCCGCCGGAACTGCTCGCCCGCCTTGCTCTGCTCAGCTTCATCACCGTTCAATCCCCTGACGGGATTCGGCGCCAGCGATCGCTCTCCGGAAGCCTCGGCAAGCGGCGCGAGATCCCAGCCGGCGCCCGCAGGTAACAAGGTCAGCTCAGCCGCCCCGCCCTGTCCATTCGAGCAGGGCGGCTGCTCGACTTCCGGTTTTAACGCGCTGGCGCCCGAAACCATTACGCCGCTATCCTCCCCGCGCAGCGATTTCGCGCGCAATGCAGAAATACCTCCAGAAGGCCACCGTCCCGCAGAACTCCCAGGCAGTGCGTGCCAAAGCAGAGCCTTATCTGCGGTTGATGCCACCCGCAGAAAATCAGTTCTGCTCCGCTGAACGCGTCCGGCCTTAGGTGGGGACAGAGCTCGCGCATGGACATCATGAACGGGCCGCCCCTGTGGACTCCCCTGACGAAGTCCTTAAGGTCTTCGGGAGAGAGATACCCGAGAGAGTGAATGCCTCGGCTGCCATCCGGTTGGAGAATGTTGCCGATCTCCGCTGAAAGATCTGCGGATGGGTCGGATAGGCCGATGCGAAGGATAGCGCCGCTCAATTGTCCCGGATCGGCTGGGTACAGCTCTTCCAGCCGGACAAAGGCGTCCACGCGCGAATCTTCCCAGTAAACTGCGGTCCCCGGATCGGCCAGGTTAACCTCGACGGGTTTCTTGATCGCGGGAAAACTCCCGCTGTGCTCCGGCGCGTTCATGAGCTGAGCATTCGCGCCGGCGCTGGTTTGTAGGACAGCCGCGGTCGGCACCGCGACTGCCAAGTGGGATGGTCTGCTTTTCATAAACTTCGCCTTTTACACCGCGCGTCGGCAATGTTCACAACCTCGGCGCGTTGGGTGCTCCCGGCAAACTGTTCGCGGATCTGCTCTGTCGGCTCAAGGACGTGCACGACATAGCCGGCGGCCGTCAACGTGTCGGCGTATACTCCAACTCTCTCCGAGTCGAACTGGAAACCAGGATATGCCGCCTCTGTGTGCCACTCTCGCGGGTCTATCTCGACAAGTCCAGCCATCGTTACCGCGTCCGCGAGGTACATCGCCGCGAACGCGCCGGAAACGAAAATGAAAACGTCTAAAGGCCCCGAATCGCCCGTCAGTTGATGAAATCGCTCGCGCGCTTCTGCGGGCCAGGTCCGGGGATCCGGCACGGGCAGATAGCCGATCCCGGCCGGCGCGCAAGACGCGCGGCGCCCCGTGCTCTGGACTCTACTGCAGGAGATCAAGCCTGTCCTCCTCTCGCGGAATTTCTGTGAGGTGAAGCTCCTTCTGGATCCATCGCACCCAACGGAGGAAGGTATGGTAGCAGAACGGGGCGCCAAGGTTGCGAAATTCGCGCATCCCGTCGCCGTGCCGTTTCACTCGCAGCGCGGCATCGACTACGCGGGGAATCATCTTGCCCGCGAAGGCACGCGGGCAGTCGCGATCATTGCGCCGCCGGCGCACGATGCCGGCGAATCCAGAACGCAGGTAACGAGCGCGCCAGCGATGGACTGACCTGACCGAAGCCCTCACGCCTCTCTTTTTTATCTCCGAAACGACTCTACCCGCGGTCTCCAATTTGCAGCCATGGCGCGCAGCTAAGATGAGCAGGACCGCGCGAAGCTTAAGCAGGTTGTCTGACAACACGCGTTCCTCGCCCGAAATACCCGATAATCGGGCGTTTCGCCGGTCTGGAGAGGTTGTCAAAAGGCCCGCTGGTGATTGCGCCATCTCAGGCGTTCCCCCCGTGCGGAAAAAATGCACTTTCGGGCGCTGGACGCCGATCAATACCGGTCGAAAACGGGGGCGCGAAGTCTACATCGGCCGACGCATTCAATCGGATGCCGGCCGTGGCTAGGGCTTCCAGAAACATTCCCTGTTTGCCGTTAGAACGCGCCAAGATGGACAGGAGGAGAAGGACTTGGAGATTTGGTCTGATGGCACCCAACTCGTACCTCGAGACCGAATTCCGCGTCAAAGAAAGTTTCTGCCCGAGCTGGGCTTGGCTCAGTCCCAAGCTCTTCCTAAGATCCCGAACGGCCCGCCCGACGAGAGGATCGCCATTGCCTCCTTGTTGTGGCGTGCCGGTTTCGTCTGCTACCTTTTCCATATGCTACTTCACGTTGATGATTCTACTCCAAGTCGCTGTTCTACGTCAAGTAGCATTTTGCGGGGTGCTCCGTGACCATCGCCGAGGCGGTCAGAAGTTTACGTAAGCGGCTCGGCAAAAGCCAGATGGAATTCGCGGAACTGCTCGGCTGCCAGCGGAACACTGTCAGCCGCTACGAGCTTGGAGCCTTTCTTCCTAGCCCGTTCGTTCTCGTCCACCTTCTAGGCATGGCCGAAACGGCGGGTACAGAGGCGGCTGCTGAGTCGGAGACAATCACGCGCGAGTTGAAAGCCTACTGTACTCACAACCTGGTTGGTGGCGGCCGGACGGTTGAGGAGACAATCGCGATGATGCGCCTGGTGACGGGAGCGACTTTTCGGGAGATTCAAAGATCCCATTCGCTGCTGGCCGGGTTGCCGGAGCAAAAAATCAAGGATTACGGCTTCCGCCAGTTCGCGCCAGCCGTGGCACATGTGGTTGAGGCATGTGGTACCGTCGATCAATCGGTCGCCGATATCTTGCACTTGTGGGCCGCGCACTGGCACGAGAGCGCCACCGTTCAGCATTTCCGCGCTGCCTTGGAATTTCTTCGGTTTCAGCTTTTTGCTAAGGACTCCGCGGGAAAAAGGCCAAACCGAGGGAAAAAGTAACCGCCCCCGGCAGGCTCCCCCGCCGAGCGCGGCTACTTCCGCCGCTCCTTGCAGCCGGCGTTATCAGCCAGGTGACGAACGAGAAGATTGCCCGCCGTCTTGCCTCCGCTTTTCATCGGCGCATCCCAGAAGCGTTCACTGTGCGACCAGACCAGATCGCCAGATTTCAGCGTGAGAGTGCCGGAAGCAATCCAGGTTCGCCCGCCGAAGTCGCCGAACCCGCCGCCCTGCCGTTGGCTGTCCGTGCTGACATCGAGCACCGCATCGGCATCGGCCGCTTTGCCGGCCAGCATGAGACACGTCTTTCCGTTCAGGAGCACCTGACGCGCAGCTTCAGCGGCCTGATTATTTCCCGACACGAATACGGAAGTGACGCCCTTGAGTCGTTGGTCCGTGCGATCCTTTGCGGTACACGGGCCGGCCAGTACGCACACCATGACAGCCAGCGCCACGGCGCCTGGCTGCGCCCCAATCAAGCGGAAGACTCGGTAGCCCATGGGCATCATTATATAGCCGATACGGGGATCTGAAAAGGAACCTCGAAAGCGCAGGCCCATGCCCACATTTTGGCCGGAGATGCTGCCAGTCTCCTCTAATTGGACCGAAAAGGTAATAGATTAACGAGCTCCAGCGGCGCCACGGCCCTCTTTTGATTCGTGATTAATGCAGAAATCCCGCCGCCTCAAGTGGCGAGCGCCCCATAAATGCTTGCGGATCTATGGTTTAACCCACTTTTCGCAACTTTCCCGCTAAGTCATTGATTCTTCGTTCCACCACCTGTGAAAAAGCCAGGATTTCGCGGGAGTGGCAAATAATGTGCGAACTCCGCCGCCGCCACCGCCGCCACTCCCAAATGGCCATAGGTGGCATGGGACTCAATGATTTAGCGCCCGCTGCAAACCCCGAGCGCCCCACGCCACCCCCCGCCGCCTACTGCCATTTATCCTGATTCCTATTAGGGACCATTGGGGTTCGGCGCGCGCAGCCTTTTCTTACGCCCCTACCTTCTTGACATTTGGCACACCGGTTATTTTGGTCATAAGGACCATGGGAGGTGTGCAGATGGGCGTACGTCATGTGGAACGCGAAGAACTCCGGCGCCTGGAGTCGAAGACCC
>JBEKSR010000140.1:0-14127 GCA_049516835.1 Bryobacteraceae bacterium
TCGTGCTCGCGCAGGTTGACCATGTGGAAGTAGTACGGATTCAGGTCCGCCAGGGCCACGGCATTCCGGAAAGTCTTGTCGTGCAGGTGCGGGGAGCACGCCGCCACGACGATACGATCCAGTTTGTGGTCGCGGATGTCCTGCCGGATCAGCTCCTGGCCCGGATCCGAGCACATGTACTTGTACTCCCTGGCCACCGCCACTCCGGGCAGACTCCCGCAGTATGAGGCCAGAGCCTGGACGTCGATGGTCCCTGCGATGTTGGTGCCGCAGTGACAGATGTAGATACCGATGCGCACGTTGTCGCCAGTTACCCCATGGCTTGCTCCACTAGCTCGGAAAGTTCTTTGACTTCGAGCTTGTCTTCCAAACCCACTGTCTTGATGGCGTCTTGGAACATCACCAGATCCTTCGGGCAGACCACCACCAAAGTGTGAACACCCTTGAGCGAGGCCGCCTCGCGTACCCGGGTGAGCGCCGGGCGCTCCTTGATCACGGGCGGGTCTTCCATCCAAATGCGGCCGCCGCCGGCGCCGCAGCAATAGGCGTAGGTGCGGTTCTGCGGCATCTCGACCAGGTCCAATCCCAACGCGGCTATCACGCGGCGGGGAGCGTTGAAAATGGCGTTGTAGCGCCCCAGATAACACGGATCGTGGTACGTCACCGTCATTTTCAACTTCTTCCGCAACGGCAGCTCGCCCCTGAGGAACAGCTCGCTGAAAATCTGCGTGTGGTGCCGAACCGAGCGCGCGCCGTTCGTGGCGGGGTACTCGTGCTTCAACACCTGGAAGCTATGCGGATCGGTGGTCATGACCTCGTCGAAATGCGCTTTGGCGAATGAGGCCAGATTCTTGTCCCGCAGAGTCTCAAACAGCCCCTCTTCGCCCGCCAAACGGGCGTCGTTTCCGGAGTTGTACTCGCCTTCGTAGAGAATCCCGAAGTCCAGACCGGCTTTGCGAAAAACGCGCGCAGCCGCGCAAGTCGCCGCCGACACGCGCGGATCGTACGACGCATAGTCGCCCACGAACCACAGGTAGTGGACCGGCTCCTTGCGGGCATCCTTGATGGAAAACTGCAGTTGCTGAGTCCACTTGGGGCGGGCCCGCGGGGCCGCTCCAAAAGAATTCCCATAACGGGTCAGATTCTTCAACGCTTCCTGAAGAGATTTGTCCATTTCACCCCTTCCCACCAGGTGCCGGCGCATTTCCATCAGCACGGGAACGTGCTCGTTCATCACCGGGCACCGTGTCATGCACGCAAGACAACTGGTGCAAGCCCATATCTCTTCCTGCTTCACCACATCGCCGATGAAGCCGGTTCCGTTGCCATTGCCATCACCGGGCCCAGAGGGCACCTCGCCACGCATCAGTTCCTTCATGTGGTGCATGAGCATTTTGGGCGAAAGCGCGAAACCACTGTTAAACGCCGGGCACGCCCGGTCGCAGCGCCCGCATTCGGCACAGGCCAGCCCGCTGAGCAATTGCCGCCAGGTGAACTCCTCGCGGCGCGCCGCTCCTTCCGAGGCCGCCGGCGCGCTTCCGGGCTGGAGCGAGCCGAAGAACACGCCAAACGGAGACGCCAGAAGATGCATGTGCTTGGAATAGGGCAGGTACGCGAGGAATCCCAGCACCGTGGCCATGTGGACCCACCACATCGCCTGCGAAACCTCCGGCGCCGAGGTGCGATACCACAGCCCCACCAGCGAGGATATGAGCACCACCGCGATGAGCGCCAGAATGATGGAGGCGTCCCTGGATTTCTCCAGCCGGGGAGGCGCGAAGAAGTAGCGGCGCACGGCAGCCACCGCCAGCGCCGCCAAGCCGAGAGACCCGAACACCGCCAGCAACACGCGCACCCACGGGACCTGATCGGCGAATGGGATCGGCAAGAACGGGAACAATCCGCACACCAGGTTCCAGAAGAAACTCGAGGCATAAAAGACGAAGGCCCAGAAGATCAGGAAATGGGCCGCGCCGGCGACCGGCTCCTCCAACAACCGCCGCTGCCCCAGCACGTTGACCAGAACCAATCGCAACCGCTGTCCGACGTGGTCCCAGCGCTTGTCCGCTCGGGCGCCGAGCAGGACTTTCACATAACGGTAGACCCGGCGCCCGAACAGTCCAAAGGCGGCCAGCGTCAGGATCCAGAGGTAGAGCGCCGGATCAGGCATGGTGGCTCGCCGTCTTGCGGGTCTCGATGGCCGCGGTCAATGCGGGCAGCGTCTCGAGGACGTCGCCCACGATTCCATAGTGCGCCACGTTGAAGATGGGCGCCCCCGCGTCGCTGTTCACGGCGATAATCAGCGCCGAGTCTTTCATGCCCTCGATGTGCTCCGGAGCGCCGCTGATTCCGAGGGCCACGTAGAGCTTGGGTTTGACGCTCAGACCGGATTTGCCGACCTGGCGCGAAAGCGGAAGCCATCCCTGATCGATCACCGGTCTCGAGCCGGCCACCGCGCCGCCCAGCGTCTTGGCCAGTTCTTCCGCCAGGGCGATGTTGTCCCGGCTCTGGATGCCGCGCCCCACCGCCACCAGCACGTCCTGCTTGGTCAGATCCACATCGCCGGCCTCCGGGTCTATGTATCTCTTCAGGCGCACCCGCGAATCTTCCAGCGTGACCGTGACTTCCTCGATGGCAGGCGATCGTTCCGAGCGGCCCTTATCGGCCGATCTCGCGCCGGGCCAGACGCCCACAATCGCCAGGTCCCCGGCGGGCTCGACTGCGACCTCGATCTTTCCGCCATACATGACACAGATCACCTGCAACTTGCCGTCGACGATCTGGATGTCCTTGCAGAAGTTCACGGCCGAATTGCCCAGGCGAATTGACACCAGGGTGCCAATGCCCAGGCTTACATTCGTGAGCGGGACCAGCAGCGCGCACGGCTTCCTGGCTTCCATCAGTTGCGCCAGCGTTTCCGCGCACAGCTCGGGGATGGGTTCCGTGAGCAACGGGTGGTCCACGTAGAGGACGGAGTCCGCGCAGCCCAGAGTTTGCGCCAGTTCCTTGATGCCGCAACCGGCCAGGACCGCTGTCAGCGGAACGCCCAGCCCATCGGCGACCTCTCTTCCCAGCGCCAGCATTTCATAAGTGATTTCGGAGAGGTGTCCTCTCCATTGCTCGGCCACTACCCAAACGTTTCCGGTCATGACGATCGCCTCCTTTCCTAGAACAGCCCCCGTTCGGCCAAAATCCCACAAAGCCTGCCGGACACTTGATCGGGATCTCCTTCCAGCATTTCGGCGTGCCCGGCCGGCTCGTTCCTCTTCATCTCGACCACCTCGATCGGCAGCCAGCCCCCATCCGCGAGGGTGGGCACCGGCGTGCAGTCGATCTTCTGCGACTTCATGGCTGTGCGCACCTTGGCCACGGGGACATAGCGGGGCGGTTTCTCCGCCGCCTGTATTCCCAACACCGCGGGAAGCTTCACTTCGAATTCGCCGCGAACCCCGCCCGGATACTCCTTGATCGCCTGGACCAACTGGCCGAGAGCATCGAAACTCACGCGCGTGATAATGTCCAGGTACGGTAATCCGAGCTCGTAAGCCACCAGGGGCGCGATCAGCCCGTCCAGGTCGTCGATGGCCTGAACGCCGGTGAGCACCAGATCGGCCGGCATCAAACCGGTCTGGCTCTGGATGGCCTGTGCCAGGACGCGCGCCGCTTGCCGGGTGGTCAGCCCCGCGTCCATGCCCACCACCTTCACCACCCGATCCGCCCCTTTGGCGACGGCCGTGAACAGGGCATCGTCCACTTCCGGCGCATCCAGGGCCAACACCGTCACCTTACCGCCGTGGCGCTCCTTCAGCAGCAGCGCCTGTTCCAACGCATGGTCGTCGGACTCACTCAAGATCATGCGAAGATATTCCAGATCGAGCGCCTTTCCGTCGGGAGCGATCTCGAGGTCCTCCACAACATCGGGCACCATTTTCAAGAGAACGAGAATGTGCATGTCCTATTCCTCCATCGCCTCAGCCAGGAGCTCCGTCACGTCCCGGACAATGAGGCGTTTGTCGTAGCCCAGCACCTTTAGTGCGTCTTCAAACCGGGAAACCTCATACGGACAGGAAACCGCCAGCACGTCCGCCCCGCTGGCCCCGGCCTCTTTTGCGCGCCTTTCCGACAGCCGTTCGTAACCTTTGGCCTTAAAGTACGTGTCCAGCCACATGCCCCCGCCGCCGCCGCCGCAGCAGATGGAGTTGACGCGGTTATGGACCATCTCGACCAATTTCACGCCGGGGATCGCCCGCAACAGTTGCCGGGGCGCTTCGTAAAACTCGCTTTGCCGCCCCAGGCAGCAGGAGTCGTGGTAGGTCACGGTGTAGTTCAGTTTCCGCGTAAGCAGCGGCTTGAGCTGCGCCAGGTGCTTCCCCAGGAACGGCGTGGTGTGCTCCAGTCCCCAGTTGAAGCCGAGGGCCGGATAGCGGTTCTTGAAAGCGTTGTGAGCGTGCGGGCAGGAAGTCACGATGCGGTTGAACTGGTACTTCTGGAACACCGCCATGTTGTAGTCCATCAGGGTTTCGGACAGGCCGGGTTCCCAGGTGAGGCGGCCGCACTCGCCGGCGCACTTCTCTTCATTGCCCAAAATGGCAAAATCGATTCCCAGCCGGTGAAACACCTTGGCGGTGGCCCGGCAATTGTCCTGCCCGCGCGGATAGTAAGACGTGTAACATTCCACGAACCAGAGCGCATCCGCCGGTCTCCGATCCTCGGAGAAGATGCGGATGGGAACGCCGGCGGTCTTGACCCAAGCCGCCCGTTTGCGGGAAGGCTCGCCCATGGGGTTGCCGTAGCGAAGCATATTCTGCAAGGCTTTCTGCAGCTCGCTCGGCAGCTCCGGCAAGTGCGTGAGGGTCTGCTCCTTCACCAGAGGCAGCAGGACGTCGGTGAGCTGGATGCCCCGCGGGCACTTCGCCATGCAGGCATAGCAGGCCACGCAGGAAAGCAGGCTGTCGCTGGTGAAAACCTTCTCCAGCATTCCCGCGCGCATCATGGCGATTATGCGGCGCGGCGGATAATCCATTACGTCGCCGTATGGGCACGTGCCCGAGCACATGCCGCACTGCAGGCAGGTGAGGATCTCCTTTCCCTCGGGATACCGGGGAAGCTCTTCCAGGGTCGCTGGACAGGTGGCCATCGTTCATCTCCAAACTGCGTCTAAACGGCGCGCCGCATCGGGGAGCGAGGTCCCAGCAGCCGCTGGTCCGCGCTCATAGGGACGCACCCGTCTGGCGGATCTCATAAGTTCGAGCCGGTCTCCAGGACCGCTCCAAAAAACAGGCGTCAAGTGGTCGTGTCAAGAGTGCGAAGGAAGTTTTAGGGATTAATGAATCGGTGAGCATACGTGTCCGTTGTCCCTCGCTCACACTACTACGCCTGGGATAATAGCACCTTATTGTCTTTTAATCAATGAATTCCGCACCTGGCGCGATTTACAACAACCTGAGGATTTTATGGCGGCCGCTACTACAGCCGCCGATGAAACAGGAGCGCCGGCACCGTCGCTCAGGCGAGCTTAGGCGCCATCACGTCCACGAGTTCCTTAACCGCGGCCGCACTCTTGCGCAGCGCCGCGAGTTCATCTTCCGTCAGCTTGGCTTCGAAGATCTTCTCGATGCCCTGCGCGCCCAGCTTGACGGGCACGCCCACGAACAGGTTGTGGATGCCGTACTCGCCTTCCAGGTAGGCGGAGCAAGGCAGCACCCGCTTGCGGTCCAGGAGTATAGCTTCCACCATCTGGACCACGGCCGCCGACGGCGCATAGTAGGCGCTGCCGCTCTTGAGGTACTTGACGATCTCGGCGCCGCCACCCCGCGTGCGCGTCACGATCTGCTGGAGGGTATCCGCCTCCATCAGGTCGGCCAGCGGGATGCCCGCCACGCTGCTGTAGCGCACCAAAGGCACCATGGTGTCGCCGTGGCCGCCGAGCACAAAGGCCACCACGTCCGAGGCGGAGACATTCAGCGCTTGCGCCACGAAGGCTCGGAAGCGGGCCGTGTCGAGGATGCCGGCCATCCCCACCACGCGGTGCTTGGGGAAGCCGCTGATGCGGAGCGCCACGTGGCACATGGCATCCAGCGGGTTGGTGACCACGATCAGGATGCAGTTGGGAGAATGCTTCACCGCCTGCTCCACGCTGGCCTTGACGATGTCGTAGTTGGCCCACAACAGGTCGTCGCGGCTCATCCCGGGCTTACGGGGGAAGCCGGCGGTGACCACCACGATGTCGGAGTTCTCCGTGGGCGCGTAGTCGTTGGCGCCGGTAAGCTGAACGTCGACACCCTCCACCGGGCAGGCCTGGAGAATGTCCAGAGCCTTGCCCTGCGGTATCCCTTCGAGAATATCCACCACGACAATGTCGGCCAGAGCTTTCCCGGCCAGGCGGACCGCGCAACTGGCGCCGACATTTCCGGATCCTACAACCGTGACTTTCTTTCTCATTTTGGCTCCCTTCAGGCCGTCGTCGCCGGCGCTTTCATGTTGCCGGCGATGGCAGCGGCAAACTCACTGGTTCTTAGCTTCACGGCGCCTTCCATCTGGCGATGCAGATCGTAGGTGACGCGCTTCTGTCTCATGGTTTCGGTGATGCCCCGCTCGATGAGCTGGGAAACCTCTTTCCAGCCCATGTGGTGGAACATCATTGAGCCGGCCAGGATGACGCTCGAGGGATTGATGACATCCTGGTTGGCGTACTTGGGGGCCGTGCCGTGGGTGGCTTCGAAGACCGCGTACTCGTCGCCGATATTGCCGCCCGGGGCCATCCCCAGCCCGCCCACCTGGGCCGCGCAGGCGTCCGACAGATAGTCGCCGTTGAGGTTGGGGGTGGCCAGCACGTCGTATTCATCGGGCCGCAGCAGGGCCTGCTGGAACATGGAGTCGGCGATGCGGTCTTTGATCAGAACTTTGCCCGGCGGGACGCCGGCGCCCGCTTCCGCCTCGGTGACGCAGACATCCGGGAACTCCTCTTTGACCAGTTCATATCCCCAGTCGCGGAAGGCGCCCTCGGTGAACTTCATGATGTTCCCTTTGTGCACGAGCGTCACGCTGCGGCGCCCGTTTTCGATGGCGTATTGAATGGCGCGCCGGATCAGCCTCTTGGAACCGAACACGCTCATGGGCTTGATCCCGATGCCGGAATCCAGGCGGATGTTCCTGCCCATCTCCCGGTTGAGGAACTGGATGACCTTGTGGGCCTCGGGCGTCCCCTCGCGCCACTCGATGCCGGCATAGACGTCCTCGGTGTTTTCGCGGAAGATCACCACGTTCAGCAATTCGGGGTGCTTCATGGGCGAAGGCACACCCGGAAAGTAGCGGACCGGCCGCAGGCACACGTAAAGATCGAGCAGTTGCCGCAAGGTAACGTTCAGACTGCGAATCCCGCCGCCGACGGGAGTGGTTAGCGGCCCCTTGATAGCGACATGGAACTGCCGGATGGCGTCGAGCGTGCCTTGGGGCAGCCAATCGTTGAACTGCCGGTAGGCCTTCTCGCCGGCGAAAACCTCGTACCAGGCCACGCGGCGCCGGCCGCCGTAGGCCTGCTGGACGGCCGCGTCGAACACGGTACGGGCAGCCCGCCAGATATCGGGCCCGACGCCATCGCCTTCAATGAAGGGGATGATCGGGTTATCGGGGACGCTGAGCTTGTTATCTCGAACCTGGATGGCCCCTCCATCCATGGGGACTGGAACCTGGTTGTAGCTCTCCATACTGCCTCCTGAGCCCTCAATTCGCGGCGGGACGGCGCCCGGCGCAATATCGCTCATCGGACTCCAAACTACGATTTGGGATCAACTATAGCAGTTCTGGCCAGGGGGAGCAATGTCCCGGTAATCCGGCGAAATGGTGGTGCGTTCCGGGCCATTCGGGAGTAAACTAACCGGGAGACAGAGTCACGACGGTATTTCCACCCACAGAAAGGAGGGTGGCTCGATGCCGACCTACATTACGCTCATGAAGTTCACGGAACAGGGGGCCAAGGACCTGAAAGGCGCGCCCCGCCGAATCGAAACCGCCACCAAAGCCTGGGAATTGATGGGCGGCAAGCTGCTCGGCGCATACTTCGTCATGGGGGAATACGATTACATTGCCATCACCGAGAGCCCCAGTGATGAGGTTGCCGTCGCCGCCAGCCTGGCGGTGTGTGCCCGCGAGCATGTCAAGACAACCACGCTGCGGGCCTTCACCATCGACCAGTTCGCCCAGTTGGTAGACCGGCTGCCCTGAAAGTAGCGCCGGGCCCAGGGGGCACCCCCTCTGCCGCCGGTGGGGTCGTCCGGATCGGGAAGAACACCGGCGACCAGATCGCCGGCACTACCAGCGGGCTGCTATTTGCACTATGATGTACTTGGCGCGTGCCACACGCCCACGGGGTGGCGCACGCGCCAAGGAGCTTTCATCGGTGACGCGGCGCCGGAGTTTGCGGGGCCGCCCACACGGTATAGATTGGGGTTTAAGCCGCCCTCGTGGGGTTTCCACGACGAGCGGCGCCATTGTGCGGGAGAGCACATTGGTCGGATGGCGGCGGACGCCGCCGATCCCCGCCGGGATAAGCGGGCGCGGCGTTCCGAACGTCGGGGTTTTTGGGAGAACATTTATGGGAAACGAAGCTTTAAGTATTCTCGACAAGCGCACCCAGGCCACGTATGAAATCCCCATCAACAAGGGGACCATTCGGGCCATGGACTTGCGGCAAATCAAAACCGGGCCCGACGATTTCGGGCTCATGACCTACGATCCCGCTTTCATGAATACAGCCTCATGTCAAAGCGCGATCACCTTCATCGACGGCGACAAGGGCATCCTGCGTTACCGCGGCTACCCCATCGATCAACTGGCGGAGAAGTGTACTTTTCTGGAGGTGGCCTACCTGGTTTTGTTCGGGGAGTTGCCCACCGAAGCCCAACTGAAAGAGTGGGTGAGCGGGATCACTCACCACACCATGATTCACGAGAACACCAAGAAGTTCCTGGAGGGGTTCCATCACGACGCCCATCCCATGGGGATGCTGGTCAGCACCGTGGCGGCGCTCTCCACGGTTTACCCCGAGGCCCGCAATGTCCACGATCCGCAAAACCGCAAGCTGCAGATCATGCGCCTGATCGGCAAGATGCCCACCATTGCGGCGTACACCTACCGGCACAGCTTGGGCTACCCCTACATCTATCCGGACAACGACCTCAGCTACGCCGAGAACTTCATGAACATGCTCTGGAAAATGATGGAGCCCAAGTACCAAGCCAATCCCGCCCTGGCGCGCGCGCTCGACATCCTATTCATCCTGCATGCCGATCACGAGCAGAATTGCAGCGCCAACGCCATGCGCGCGGTGGGCAGTTCCTTCGCCGATCCGTTCCTCTCCACCGCTGCCGCGGCGGCCGCCCTGTCCGGCCCCCTGCACGGCGGCGCTAACGAAGAAGTCCTCAAAATGCTGGATGTCATCGGCTCCAAGGACAAGGTTCCGGCCTATATCGAAAAGGTCAAGGCCGGCCAGTTCAAACTGATGGGATTCGGACACCGCATCTACAAGAACTACGACCCGCGCGCCAAGATCATCAAGTGGGCCGCGGACAGCGTCTTCGAGGTCACCGGCAGGAACCCCAAGCTCGAGATCGCGCTGGAGCTGGAGCGCATCGCCCTGGAAGACGAGTACTTCGTCAAGCGCAAGCTCTACCCCAACGTGGATTTCTACTCCGGCATCATCTACCAGGCCATGGGCTTCAAACCGGAGATCTTTACGGTGCTGTTCGCCATTCCGCGCACGGCGGGCTGGCTGGCCCAGTGGCAGGAGCTGCTGGAAGACGCCGAGCAGAAGATCGCGCGCCCGCGCCAGGTCTATACCGGGCACATCGTGAGGGATTTCGTTCCCCTCGAGAAGCGGGGCATTCCGCCAGCCTCCGCCAAGGCGTAAGGGCACGTAGCGCCGGCGGTCGATTTTTGCCGCCGGTGGGTTCAGGCCCGTCTCAAAGACACCGGCGGCAAGATCGCCGGCGCTACTCGGCCGCGATGGGCATGCGGATGGTGAATGTGCTGCCCTTGCCCACCTCGCTCTGGACGGAAATAGTGCCGCGGTGCGTGGTCACGATCCCGTAAGCGATGGACAAGCCGAGACCCGTGCCTTTGCCGCTGGCCTTGGTGCTGAAGAAGGGATCGAAGATGCGATCGATCTGCGCCGGAAGTATACCGTGACCCGTGTCCGAAATCGCCACCTCGACGCTTTTTTGGGGTCTGAGGTGACGCGTGACGATGGTGATGGTGCCTCGTTCATCCATGGCCTGAACCGCATTCATGAGGATGTTCATAAACACCTGCTGGAACTGCGATCCGTCGGCGATAACGCGAGGCAGCTCCGGAGCCAGGTTCTGGACCAGGGTGATGTTGAAAAACAGCGCTTGTTTGGTGACGAGAGACAGCGTGTCCTCGAGAACCTTGTTGAGGTCCACCAGTTCCGTGTTGCTCTTCGACTGCCGCGAGAATTCGAGCAGGCCCTTCACAATGTCGCGGCAGCGCTCGGTCTGCCGGATGACCTCCTCGAGGTTTTCCCGGTTGGGATCGTTATCCCGCATGTCTTCGACGGTGAGGGCGGTCAGCGCCAGGATGCCGCCCAACGGATTATTGACTTCATGCGCCACGCCGGCCGCCAGCATACCCAGTGAAGCCAGCCTCTCGGATTGCGCCACCCTGGCCTGCATGGCCACCAGCTCCTCGGTGCGCTGCCTCACCTTTTCCTCGAGGGTCCGGCCCCATTCCTCGAGGTCGCCCCTCATCTGCCGGAGGCTCTGGAGCATGGCGTTGAAAGATTCCGCCAATAACGCGATTTCGGTGGGGGAATCCGAATGCACCTCCTGGTCGAACCGGCCCGCGATGATGTTGTGCGTAGCGGCCACCATCTCGCCGATGGGGCGAGTGATGTTGCGAATCATGTAGTAAGTTACGCCGATGATGAGGAGAAAGCCGCTGGTGGCAATGCCGAAGAACGAAAGAATCACGCGGTTCCGGATTTCCGTGTAGGTGTTCTCCAGAATGCCGACGGAGAGCATGCCCACGATGTTCCCGGCATAGTCGCGAATCGGATCGTACTCGCTGATGTGCCAGTCCTTCACGATAAATGACCGGCCTCGCCAGGTTTCTCCCCGTTTCAGGACAGCGGCGCTGACATCAGCCGGCGCTCGTGTGCCGACTGCCCGGGCGCCGGCGGCAGTTCGGACGCTGGTCGAGATTCGGAAATCGCGCTGGAATATGGTGACGGCGCCGCTATCCACGTCCCGGAACCGGTCGCCACGAAAAAGGAGTTCCCAGATGCGGTCCACAATGGCGAAGTTTCCGGTCAGAAGGACGCCTCCGTATAGAGCGCCCAGGGTCTCGCCGCGGGCGGCCTCCACGGGGGCGGCCGCCATGAGCGTCATGCCGGCGGGGAGAATCTCGGTGCCCGCGGCAACTTTGCCGGAAAGAGCCGCTTTCACAATGCCGATGGAAGATGCGCCGTCCATGGCCTGGCCGGGCTGAGGCACCCGCAGCACCACGCCTCCGCGCGGATCCGTGAGGGCCAGGAAATCGAATCCCGCGTCCTGGCGAATGCGTTCCAGGTAGGCGGCGAGCGAACCCCGGTCGCCAGCGGCGAGGTACTGTTGGACGGTTGTGCCGGAGGCCACAAACTGCACGGAGAGCTTCAACGCCTGAAGGTGCTGTTCGTAGACCGTCCTGGCCGTGGCGAAATCGTGATCCACCGCCCGGCGCGCCTGGGTCATGATGGTGGAGCTGACGATCCATGAGCCCACCACCGACGTGACTAATCCGCCGGCGCCCAGAATCACCAGATAGCTCAAGATCAGCCGCGCCTTGAGCGACAGCCTGCGGGAACCGAGGCTAAAGCGCATGACGTTGGGCGCTTTCACGCCGCCTTTCCCAGGCGTTGGCGGATCTTCTCCAGCAACTGAACCAGGTCCACCGGCTTCGAGAAGAACATGTCATGCGCCAGCCAGCCGCCGCTCTCCGGGATCTCGAAGTCCGGGAGGTGCGTGCAAAACGAGCTGATCACAAATATCGGGACATTCTTCAGCTCGGCATCGCGGCGCATTTCCTGGATGGTGAAGAACCCTTCGGTCCTCTCGGTCATCATAATGTCCATGAGGATCAGGTCGGGCCGCTCCAATTTCGCCAGCTTCACGCCTTCCTTTCCGCCATACGCCTTGAAAACGGTGAAGCGGTTCGCCTCGAGGAAACATGCGACGGCTTCGGAGAAGTCCCTGTCGTCGTCCACTATCAGTATTCGTTTTTCTTTCATGGTCATTCCCAACCCCCCATTTCCGTGTCTTCCGCCGGTGCGCACCACGCCGGCAAGCGCACCCGAAAAGTCGAGCCGATTCCGGCCTGGCTCTCGACCTCGATACTCCCACCCATTTCCGAAACAATTCTCTTGGAAATATGCAGTCCCAGGCCCGTGCCCTCCGTCCTCTTGACGCCTTCCTCCTTGATACGGAAGAACTCGTCGAAAAGAAACGGCCGGTACTGTTCCGGGATGCCGACGCCCGTGTCGGCGACGGCAATCACCACCTCGCCGCCGGAAAGGCAGCCGGAAACCGCGACTTTTCCGCCAGGCTTGTTGTACTTGATGGCATTCGTGATGAGGTTGTCAAACAGAACATTCATGCAGTTCCGGTCGCCCCATACGCACAACGCCTCTTCCGGCCAGACAACGTCGAGCGAAACCCTCTCGGCCGCCGCCATCTCCTCGTAGCTCGTCAGAATGTCCGAGACGATGGGTTTGAGGTCTATCTCGACCCTCTCCTTGACGAGCGAGCCCCCCTCGACTCTGGCCAGGGTGAGCCAGTCCGTAATCAGGTTCTGCAGTTCCTCGGTCCGCTTGAGGCAGCGGTCGATCCATTCCTGCCTCCGGGCTGGATCGTCTTTGGTTTGGTCGAGGTGCTTGAGCACGTCCAGGTACTGGTGGATGGCGACCAGGGGCGTCCGCAGTTGATGCGACACGAAGGTGACAAAGCGCCGCTTGAGGAGCGCGCGCTCCACTTCACCGCGCTGCGACTCGAGCGCCAGCCGGCGCCGGTCCAGCCCGCGGTTGATAATCATCCGCAGCTCATCCGGCGAAAACGGTTTGGGCAGGAAATCGTATGCGCCGGACTTCATGGCCTCCACCGCGGTGTCGATGGTGGCGTAACCCGTAATGACCACCATAATGATCTGGGGGTCGATTTCATGGACGCGGGAAATGACCTCGAGGCCGCTGATTCCCGGCATCTTGAGGTCCACCACCACCAGGCCCGGCTTGAGCTCCGCCACACCTTCGAGGCCCCGGGCCCCATTTTCGAAGGCCTCCACGCGGAGACCCATCTTGGACAGAATCTTGCCGCATGAGAGGCGCATCGCGTAGTCGTCGTCGATGACGACGACAGTGTCCGGCGCCGCCGCTTCACTCATGGCACCCTCCCCGCGCCCGCCACAGCTTTCGCCAGAACATCGAGGAACCGGGGAATGTCGAGCGGCTTGGTGAAGTACCCGTCGGGCCGGATCATCTCGACTTCGGCCGACATGGGAAAACGCTCATCGGGGCTTTCCTCGAT
This sequence comes from Bryobacteraceae bacterium, assembly GCA_049516835.1. GTDB lineage: Bacteria > Acidobacteriota > Terriglobia > Bryobacterales > Bryobacteraceae > Fen-178. The sequence continues at coordinate 13,572 of JBEKSR010000140.1, forward strand.
CGAGGAAACCACGAAGATCGGGACCTGGCGGTGCTCCGCATACTCGTCCCGATATTTGAGCGCGTGGGTCACGCCGTATCCCTCCACGGAGGTCTCCATCATGACGTCGAGGAGGATGACGTCGGGTTTGTGCTCGAGCACCTGCCGCAAGCCCTCGCGTCCGGAGCCAGCTTCGAGCACCTCGTAGCCGCGAGCCTCGAGAAGAGATCTCACCGAGACCCGAAAATCCTGGTCGTCGTCGATCAGGAGCACCTTGGCCGACATACCAGCCTCCTTGACGGGGCATGCTTTAGCTTGCCCTGCTTGATTATAGGATAAGTAACTCCGAAACTGAAGCGCCACCCCGGACGAGGGTGTGCCGGCACTTGTGGTCCGGGGTCGCGGTAGGGATGCCGGTTGCCCGGCACCCCCCGCACGGACCCGTGCGGGCGCTTATTAGCGCACACGGTTCTTATCGCGGATGACTGGCGCAAAACCGCTCCAAAGGATAAGGGTGTAGCCCCTTATCTTTCTTTGCTGCTCCCCGCACACCTGTGAGGCCCCGTGACCCGATCTC
>JBEKSR010000141.1:0-15174 GCA_049516835.1 Bryobacteraceae bacterium
CAGGCCCAGGAACCCTGTGAAGCGGCCCATTACCCGACTACTTCCAGAATCAGTTCCCGTTCATCGGGTTTCTGCGCGGAGATGCGGAAAGCGTCTTCCACCATCTCGGCGGCTTCGTCCACGCGGTCTTCCTTGGTGTAGTAGAGGCGGCAAAGCACCGAGCCCGCATCCACTTTTTCGCCGGTCTTGACCTCCAGGATGATCCCCACCGCCGGATCGATGGCGTCTTCTTTCTTGTCGCGGCCGGCGCCGATCATGTTGGAGGCCACGCCGATATCTTCGGCGTCGATGGAGCTGACGTAGCCGGCGCGCGGCGAGGCGATCTCGCGCATCCCGGTGGCGTTGGGCAGCAGCTCGAATTTGTCGAGCGCCTGCGGATTGCCGCCCTGCGCCGCCACCACCTGCTTGAACTTCTTGTAGCCCGAACCGTCCACCAGCTTTTCTTCGGCCAGGCGGCGCGCCTCGTCGAGCGACGCGGCCTTCTTGCCGAGGAAGATCATGCGCGCGGCCAGCTCGATGGAAAGCTTGGTCAGATCGTTCGGGCCGGCGTTTTGCAGCGTCTGCGAGGCCTCCATCACTTCCAGCGCATTGCCTATCGCGTAGCCCAGCGGCTGGCTCATATCGGTGATGAGCGCTTGCACGCGCTTGTCCATGCGGCGGCCAATCCCCACCATCATCTGCGCCAGGCGGCGCGCATCCACCTGCTTCTTCATGAAGGCGCCGCTTCCGACTTTCACGTCGAGCACCAGCGCGTCCACTCCCTCGGCCAGCTTCTTCGACATGATCGAGGAGGCGATCAGCGGAACCGATTCCACCGTGGCCGTGACGTCGCGCAGGGCGTACAGTTTGCGGTCCGCGGGCGCCAGCCGGTCGGTCTGCCCGATAAAACACAGCCCCAGTTCCGAAAGCTGTTTTCCAAATTCCTCGGCCGTTAGGCTGGTGCGGAAGCCGGAGATGGATTCGAGTTTGTCGAGGGTGCCGCCGGTGTGGCCCAGCGCGCGGCCGGACATCATGGGCACCACCACGCCGGCGGCGGCCGCCAGCGGCGCCACGATGAGGCTGGTCTTGTCGCCGACGCCCCCGGTGGAATGTTTGTCCACCTTGACGCCGGGAATGGAGGACAGATCGACGGTGTCGCCGGAGCGCAGCATGCATTCCGTGAGGCGGCTGACTTCGCGGTCGGACATCCCCGAGAAGAAAACGGCCATCAGAAAAGACGACATCTGGTAATCGGGAATGTCGCCGTTGGTGTAACCTTCCACCAGTTCAGGAGCGAGCTCTTCCCCATCGCGTTTCCGCTGGATCAAGTCAACTGTACGCATTATGAGACACTTAGGCTACCATTCCGAGGGGTGAAAAGTAAAGGAAGGGGTTTGGGGAGGACAAAAGGCAAGCTCAAGCATGCCCCGCCGCTGCTACCATAGATTGCATGCCCCCCAATCAGCCCGGCCAGACGCCCCGGTTGCCCATCGCTGGCGTGAAGAATCTAATTGCCGTAGGTTCCGGGAAAGGCGGCGTGGGCAAGACCACGGTAGCGGTGAACCTGGCGGTGGGCCTGGCTTCGCTGGGTTATAAGACCGGCCTGATGGACGCCGACGTCTACGGCCCCAACGTGCCCCTCATGATGGGCATCAACCGCACGCCCATGGCCTCCGGCGAGCGCATCCAGCCGCTGGAACAGTACGGCGTGAGGCTCATGTCCATGGGCTTCCTGAATCCCGGAGACAAACCGCTGGTCTGGCGCGGCCCCATGCTGCACAGCGTCATCCAGCAGTTCCTGCGCGGGGTGGACTGGGGCGATCTCGACTACCTCATCATTGACCTTCCGCCGGGCACCGGCGACGTGCAGCTTTCGCTCATACAGACGGCGCCGATCACGGGCGCGATCGTGGTGACTACGCCATCCGATGTGGCGCTCGAAGATGCGCGCAAGGCGGTTTCCATGTTCCGCCAGGTCAAGGTGCCGGTCCTCGGAATCGTCGAGAACATGAGCTACCTGAACTGCCCGCACTGCCACGAGCGCATCGACGTATTCAGTTACGGCGGCGGGCGCCGCACGGCGGACGAGATGCAGGTGCATCTCCTGGCCGAGCTGCCGCTGGACCCGCAGGTGCGCATCGGAGGCGACACGGGCAGCCCCATCGTGCTGCGAAAGGGTGAAGGCGAGCCGTTCCTCGAACTGGCCAGGAACACGGTGGCTCGCGCGGGGGAAGCGGCCAAAGAGACGGGGCCGGATATCGAGATCGGCGAGTAGCCGTCAGAATGTGCTACCATGTAGCACATGGAGAAGGCTTCCGTTCGCGACTTGCATATCCGCACCTCGGAACTGGTTCGCGACGCGGCGGGCGGGGCCGTCATCGTCATCGAACGGCGCGGCGAACCGGTGGCGGAGCTGCGGCCGATCTCCAAGAAGAAGAAAGTCAAGCTGCCCCGCATGACGGAACTCTGGGCGAAACTCCCCCAGCTTTCCGGCGACAGCACGGATATCATCTCGGAAGACCGCGATCGATGTATATAGACTCCGCCTACATTGTGAAGTACTACCTTCATGAGCCCAACTCGGCCGCAGTCCGCGAGATCCTGCGTAAGGCCGAGTCGCCGGTCTCATCGGCTCTGGCAATCGCTGAAGTAACCTGCGCTTTTCACCGCCGCTGGCGCGAGGGAAATCTCACGGGAGATCTTTTTCGAGAGGTGTTGGGCTCCTTTCTGAAGCACGTCGAAGCCGGAGCGTGGTCGATGGCGCCGGTCGATGATCGTGTGCTCCGCCGCGTGAGCCGGATGCTCAGGCTTGCGCCGGCCTCGCTTTACCTCCGGAGCGGCGATGCGGTGCACTTGGCTACCGCGCTTGAGATCGGCGAGTTGGAAGTCTGGACCAGCGACCGGCACATGCTGGCGGCCGCGCCCCACTTCGGATTGATCGGACGCACAGCGTAAGGGGCGGGCGAGTAGATCTCCCGAGCTACAAACCCTGTGAGGCCGCCAGCGCCACACTCTTGCCGGAGTGGTCCAGAACGGTGATCTTCCCACTCTCGAAAGTTACGTTGTCTATTCTGCTGAATCCCGCCGGCACCCTCGTGTAGAACATGAGGAAACGCGTCTCGATTTTCGATTTGGCCGGCAGCCAGCGGAACGTGGGCGTCCCGAACAGCGGGCTCATGGCCACCGTTTCCCGATGGGAAATGTCGAACGGCTGCGTTGAAAACTCCAGACCGCGCGCCGCACGGAGGTCGCCCGTGAAGTTCATCCAGCTCATGAGCCAGGGAAAATCCTCGCGCCGGAACATGTACCCGAATACGAGGTGCTTCTCCAAATGCAAGGCTGTTACAAATGCCAGTTTGCGGGACGGATCCAGTTGGCAAGTGGCCAAGTCCAGCCAATTATGATCCGTGGGAACTACGCGCAGGTCGGCATGGCCGCCGTCACGGGTGGGGGCCATGGGCCACGTGAAATCCTTGCCATAAACCAGGTGTCCGGGAATCTCTCCGGGCTTGTAGGGGCGGACGCGACAGTTAGTAGCCGGCATATCCACCACGACTTTGCCTTTCTCCAGGAACGGAGGACCAATGGTGGCGTGTTCGGCCCAGGAAATGGGCCGGTCCACGGAGAGCAGGCTCTCCAGGCGGCTGGTGACGCGGACCACGCTTTCGCCCTCGGCCAGCTCGATGGTCCGGGTGAATACTTCCTGCGCCAGCGGCAGCGTGGCCTCGATGACGACTGAGTGCACCGGCCCGGATTCATGGGTGGCGACGATCTTAAAGATCTGCTTGCCGGCCTCGCCGTGAAAAGGCATGCCCAGAGCCGCTTCCTCCGGAGACGGAGCGCCAAAGCCATCCAGCGCCAGCATGTGAGGGACCGTGCCAAACGGGCTGAGAGGCTCTCCCTCGCGCAGCAAAAGCTTGGTGAAGCTGCCGCCATTGGCCAGGGTCGTAAGTTCGATCTTGTCGTTGGCGAGCACGATCGGGATGGGCACTGGGGCGGCCGCCCGCGATCCGCCGCTTACAGGCGCATACGTCTTGCTGAAACCATTCCGTGTGTTGGTCATGGTGAAGGTCCCATTGGATTCCGCCGACAGTTTGATCAACTTAAACTCGTCAATCGGCTCCAGGTTGACAATGAAATCGTCCGGCGGGTTCATATCTTTGGTCCCGTTGGCCGAGTAGTGGTCCTGCCAGATGTCTTCCAGGCCGGGGGTGGCGCGCAGAATCGGCCAGGTTTGCGGATCGGCGCCTTTTGTCGCCCCATTGCCCATGATGGCCACTCGCGGGTGCACCGCGCCGATCAACTCCGGCGCGATCCCCTTGAATTGGCCATGCACGTTCACGTGATACACGTCCACCGTGCCAATCAAATTGTCGGGGCAAACCAGCTCGTGACTGTGGTGCGCTTCCAGGTCCGCGAGGTCTAACATGCGGAACTTCCCAAAGGTAATCAGCAGACCGACGGAGAGGTTGTCTTCCACGTCTCTCTCAATCACGGCCTGCTGGGGATTAGTCGAGCAGAGCGGATTTGGCGCGCCAGCACCCTGAAGCGGCTTCTGAATGAACTTCCCCGCTGCCGCCACCACCTCCACATCCACTCCCTTGAGCGGAATCTTGTCACCGGGCTTGACTACCGTGTGACCGACCTTCCGGCGAACCGCATCGTAGGCTCTAAACCACTCCGGCTCAGCGGCGACGGCGGTTGAAAACTGAAGGTCGCCGTGATCGTAGATATGCCCGATGGGGAACCTGGCCTCGAGCGCCGGAACGTCTCCACGGTGATCGACATCGAAATGCGAGATCAGCAGGTGGTCGATGCGCCGCAGACCTGCGGCCTTGACAGCTTCCAGAATTCGATCCGTCGATGCCGGCCGGGTATTTGACGCGGGCCAGCCAACATCGATGAGCAGCGACTCCCCGGACGGAGAAACGAACAGGACACACTTGCCTCCCTCGACATCCACGGTATAAACGTCGAGCGTACTGGCGGCCGCGAGGGCGGAAACGAGAAACGTAACAAGCAAACCCGCCTTGAGGATTTTCATGGCGATCCGTTTACCCCGCCACCGGCGCTTCTACTTCCTTCTTCCCCCGCTTCCAGCTTTGCACCCGCTCCTGCAGCGCGGCCATGTAAGTGTAGAACACCGGCGTGAGATACAGCGTCACGAGCTGCGAAAACAGCAAACCGCCCACCACCACCAGGCCCAGCGGCTGGCGCGCCTCGCCGCCCGCGCCGTAGCCCAGCGCGATGGGCACGGCGCCCAGCATCGCCGACATGGTGGTCATCATGATCGGCCGGAAGCGGATCAGGCAGCCTTCGTAGATGGCGTCTCGGGGGGCCAGGTTGTGCTGGCGTTCGGCTTCCAGGGCGAAGTCGATCTGCATGATGGCGTTCTTCTCCACGATGCCGATCAGCATGATCAGGCCCACAAACGCGTAGATGTTCAGGTCGATGTGGAACAGCAGCAGAGTCATCAGCGCGCCGAAACCGGCCGAAGGCAGACCCGAGAGAATCGTGATGGGGTGGATGTAACTCTCGTACAGAATACCGAGCACGATGTAGACCACCGCGATGGCGATGATCAGCAGCACCCACAGGTTTCCGAGGGAGCTCTGGAAGGCCTTCGCCGCGCCTTGGAATTGCGTGCCGATGGTGAGCGGCAGCTCGCGGTCGGCAAGCCCCTGGATGCGTTTGACCACCTCTCCCAGGGACGCGCCCGGCTGGAGGTTGAACGAGATGGTGGCCGACGGAAGCTGGCCGTAATGGTTGATGGTCTGCGGCCCCGTTTCCGTCACCACGTGGGCCATAGTGTCGAGCGGAATCAGTTTGCCATTGCTGTTCTTGAAGTACAGCAGCGACAGCGCGCGCGGGTCGGCCTGGTACTTCGGCTCCAACTCCAGCAGCACCTTGTATTCGTTCACCGAACCATAGATGGTCGATACCCACCGCGGCCCGTAAGCGTCGTACAGGGCGTTTTCGATCAGGTTGGCGTTCACGTTCATCACGGCCGCCTTGTCGCGGTCGATGGTAACGTTGACCTGTGGCGTCTGGACGGCCACGTCGCTGGCCACGTCGTCCACCCCCGGCACTTGCTCCACCTGCTTCAGTAGCTTGTCCGTCTGGGCGTACAGTTCCGGCTTGTCCGGCGTCTGCATCGAGAACTGGTACAGACTCTTGGTGACCTGGCCGCCGATCTGAATGGTGGGGGGATTCTGCAAATAAGATTTCATGCCCGCCAAACCGGCCAGCTTGGGACGCAGCTCCTTGATGATGTCGTTCACCCCCAAGCGGCGCCGGCTGCGCGGCTTGAGGTGCACCACCAGTTCCCCATAGTTCGGGCCCCCCAGGTTGGACGCCGTCGTGCCGCCCACGCTGGCCATCAGCGAATCCACGTTGGCGTCCTTCGACACCAGGTCCGCGATCTTCTGCTCGTAATCCACCATCTGGTAGTAAGAAGTTCCCTGCGAGGCTTCCGTATAGACCTGCATCTGATCGGTGTCCTGGTCCGGAATAAAGCCCTTGGGAATGGTCACGAACATATACAGGGTCGCGGCCAAAACCACCGCCGAGACGCCCATGGTCACCGGCCGGTAGCGCAGCACCCAGGTCAGCGACACGTCGTAGACGTGCAGCATGCCCTGAAAGAACCTCTCGGTTGCGCGGTAGAACCAGCTTCGCTTCTCCTCGTGGGCCGAGCGCAGGAACCGGCTGCACAGCATCGGCGTGAGGGTGACGGAGACCACACCGGAGATCAGGATGGCGACGCAAATCGTGATCGCGAATTCCTTGAATAGCCGGCCCAGCACACCGCCCATGAACAGCACCGGGATGAACACAGCGGCCAGCGACAGCGTCATGGACACGATGGTGAAGCCGATCTCGCCCGAGCCTCTAAGCGAGGCCACCAAGGGCTGCTCGCCCAACTCGATGTGCCGGACAATGTTCTCCAGCATGACGATGGCGTCGTCCACCACGAACCCGATCGAAAGGATCAGGGCCATCATCGAGAGATTGTCCAGGCTGAAGTTGAGCAGGTACATCACCGCGAAGGTTCCGATGATGGAGAAAGGCAGCGCCAGGCTGGGAATGATGGTGGCGGACAAGTTTCGCAGGAACAGGAAGATGACCATCACCACCAGTCCCAGCGTCAGGACCATGGTGAACTCTACGTCCCGGTACGACTCGCGGATGGTGTCGGAACGGTCGTAAAGAATGTCCATGTGAACCGAGGGAGGCATCTCCGCCCGGAACACCGGCAGCAGGTTCTTGACGCCGTCGGTCACTTCGATGGTGTTGGTCCCCGGCTGGCGCTGGATAGCCAGAACGATGGCGCGGCTGCTCCCGTTGTGCGTGTAGTACCAGGACGCCGTCTTGTCATCCTCGACGCTGTCGATGATGTTGCCCAGTTCTTCCAGCCGCACCGGCGAGCCGCTGCGGTAAGCCACTACCACGGGGCGATACGCCGCCGCGCTCATCAACTGCCCGCTGGCTTGCAGGGTGAAGGCGCGTTGCGGGCCGATGATGGCGCCGGTGGGCAGGTTCACGTTCCAGTTTTTCAGTGCGGTTTCAATCTCGTTGATGCCGATCTGCCGCGAGGCCAGCGCGTGCGGGTCCATCTGCACGTGCACGGCGTACTTCTGGGCGCCCAGCACCTGCACCTGCGCCACGCCGGAGATCATCGAAACCCGCTGCGCCAGGCGCGTCTCGGCGTATTCATCCAGGGTCCACAGCGGCAGCGTGGGCGAGGTCAGGGCGATGTACAGGATGGGCTGGTCGGCCGGGTTCACCTTGGTAAAGGTGGGCGGCGTGGGCATGCCCTGGGGCAACATGCGCGAGGCCTGGGTGATGGCCGCTTGCACGTCCACCGCCGCTCCGTCCAGTTTGCGCGCGAGGTCGAATTCCAGCGTGATCTGGGTGTTGCCGAGGGAATTCGACGAAGACATGGAATTCAGCCCGGCGATGGTGGAGAACTGGTTTTCGAGCGGGGTGGCCACGGCCGCGGCCATGGTGTCGGGACTGGCGCCGGGCAGGCTGGCGGTCACCAGCAGCGTGGGCAGGTCCACGTTGGGAAGATCGCTCACCGGCAGCGCGCGGTAGGCCACCGCCCCGAACAGGGCGATGGCCGCCATCAGCAGGCTGGTGGCGATGGGCCTCTCGATGAAGGTCTGGGAAATATTCATGCGTCAATCTCCGGCCTGCATCGCGGGGGCCAAGGCCTTGGGGGATTTCCACGCATTCCACCGCTCTAAGATTGCCGCCATATAGGTATAAACCACCGGAGTCAGATACAGAGTCATCAACTGCGAAAAGGCCAGGCCGCCCACCACCGCCATGCCCAGCGGCCGGCGCGCTTCGCCGCCCGCGCCGTAGCCCAGCGCGATGGGCAGGCCGCCCAGCAGCGCCGCCATGGTGGTCATCATGATGGGGCGGAAGCGGATCAGGCAGCCTTGGTAAATCGCCTCGGCCGGCGCAAGGTGTTCCCGGCGCTCGGCCTCCAGGGCGAAATCGATCTGCATGATGGCGTTCTTCTTCACGATGCCGATGAGCATGATCAGGCCGACAAACGAGTAAATGCTCAGATCGATCTTGAACAGCAGCAGCGTGAGCAGCGCGCCGAAGCCGGCCGAAGGCAATCCCGAGAGGATGGTCAAGGGATGGACGTAGCTCTCGTACAACATGCCGAGCACGATGTAGACCACCGCGATCGCCACGATGAGCAGAATCCCCATGTTCCTCATGGAATCCTGGAAGACCTTGGCGGTGCCCTGGAACGCGCCGGTAATGGTGGCGGGGAGGTTGGCTTTGGCCGCTTGGCCGATCTCGTCCGTAGCCTGGCCCAGCGAGGTTCCGGGTCTCAAAGCGAATGAAATCGTCACCGAGGGCAGTTGGCCCGAGTGCGGGATGCTCTGCGGGCCGGCATCCATCACCAGTTTCGCCACCGCATTCAGGGGCACCAGTTGGCCGCTGTCCGATTTCAGATAGATCATCTGCAACCCGTCGGTGTGTTCCTGATACTTCTGCAGCATCTCGAGCAGGACCCGGTACTGGTTGGTAGGCGCGTAGATGGTCGAAGAGAACTGCGGGCCGAAGGCGTCGTATAGCACACTGGAGATGTTGTTCCAGTTCACACCCAGCGCCGCCGCCCGGTCGCGGTCCAGAACCACGTTGACGCGCGGGGTCTTGATTTGCAGATCGCTCGACACTTCCTGCAAGCCCGGCAGGCGTGCGACGATGCGCTCCAGCTTGGGGGCCTCCTCGTAAAGCTGCTGCGTGTCCGGTCCATAGAGCGTGAAGTCGTAACTGCTCCTGGACATGCGCCCGCCCACGCGGATGGCCTGCGGAATCGAGGTGTATACCCGCAATCCAGGAAAGTTCGAGACTTTCGGCCGCAAGCGGTTCACGATATCGGCCACCGTGGCCACGCGCTGCCGGCGAGGTTTCAGGTTGACCATCAAGCGCCCGGTGTTGGCGGCTCCGCCAAAGCCCCCGCCCGTACTGGAGTAGAAACTCTCAACGTCCGGGTCCTCAACCAAGATCTGGGACACCAGTTGCTGGTACTTCACCATCTGGTAGAAGGAGGTGCCCTGCGCAGCCTCGGTCTGCACGTTGAAGTTGTCGTTGTCGGTGTCCGGAATGAAGCCCTTGGGCACCGCGACATACAGCCAGCCGGTAACGCCAAGAACCACCACGAACATCCCCAGCATGACGGGGCGGTGCCTCAGAACCCAGCGGAGACTGGTGCTGTAGGTGCTCAGCATGCCCTGAAAAACCCACTCCAGGGCGCGGTAGAACAATCCGTGGCCCGAGGGTTTCATTTCCCGCAGAAAGCGGCTGCACAGCATGGGGGTCAGGCTGATCGAGACCATGCCGGAAATCAGAATCGCGGTGCAGATGGTCACTGCGAACTCGCGGAACAACCGGCCCAGAATGCCCGACATGAACAGGATCGGAATGAAGACCGCGGCCAGCGAGAGCGTCATCGCGACAATGGTGAAGCCGATCTCTTTCGACCCCGTGAGCGCCGCCGCGTACGGCTTCTCCCCGTGCTCGATGTGGCGGACGATGTTCTCCAACATGACGATGGCGTCATCCACCACGAACCCGATGCACAGGATGAGCGCCATCATGGAGATGTTGTTGATGCTGAAATTGAGCAGGTACATCACCGAGAAGGTGCCCACGATGGAGAACGGCAGCGCCATGGCGGGGATCATGGTGGCGGAAAAATTCCGCAGGAACAGGAAGATCACCAGGATGACCAGCACCAAAGTGGCGGCCATGGTGAACTGGATATCCTGGAAGGCTTCGCGAATGTTCTTGGAGCGGTCGCCGCGGATTCCCAGGTGCACGGTGGGGGGCATTTGCGCCTGGAAGAACGGCATCAGCCGCTTGATGTTGTCGATGACCTCGATGGTGTTGCTGCCGGGCTGGCGCATCACCTGCAGGTTCACTCCGCGCGTGCCTCGTGTCCCGTATTCGCCGCCGTAAATCTGCGAAACGTTCTTGTCGTCCTCCACGCTGTCGATCACGCGCGCCACGTCGCTCAGCCGCACCGCGGCGCCGTTCCGGTAGGCGACGATCATGGGCCTGTATTCCCAGGCCCGCATGAGCTGGCCGTTGACCTGGACATTGTAGGCGGTGTGCGGGCCGTAGAGCGTGCCGGTGGGAATATTGACGTTCCAGTTTTGCAGCGCGGCGTCGATTTCGTTCAAGCCGATACGGCGCGAGGCCAGCTCGTTGGGATCCACCTGCACCCGGACTGCGTACTTGGCGGCGCCGAATACCTGCACCTGGGCCACGCCGTCCACCATGGAGATGCGCTGCGCCACCATGGTCTCGGCGTATTCGTCCAGGTCGGAGAGCCGCATCGTGGGGGACGTCAGGAACAGGCTGATGATGGGCATGTCCCCCGGATTCACCTTGCGGAACGAAGGCGGCGTGGGCATTCCGGGCGGCAGCAACGGCATGGCTTCGGCGATGGCCGTCTCCACATCCACGGTCGCTCCGTCGATATCCCGGCTCAGATCGAATTGCAGGGTGACATTGCTGGACCCCTGGCTGCTGCTGGAGACCATGGAATCCAGCCCCGCGATGGAGGTGAATTGCCGCTCCAGGGGAGTGGCCACCGCGGAGGCCATGGTATCGGGGTTGGCGCCCGGAAGGCTGGCGGAAACCGTGATGGTGGGGTAGTCGACCTGTGGCAGGTCGCTCACCGGCAGCGCTCGATAAGCGATCACGCCGAACATGGCGATACCCGCCATGATCAGGCTGGTCGCAATCGGCCGGCGAATGAAGTTTTCGGAAATGTTCACGCCGAGCCCTCTTCTAGCTCCGCGACCGTCCCCCGCCCCTGCCGTCGCGCACGACGACCCGGCTGCCCGGCGCCAACCGTAACTGCCCCTCCGTCACGACCGTCTCGCCCAGTTGGAGACCTTGATCCACCACCATGTCCTGATCCACTCGGGCGCCGGTAGTGACCGGCCGCATCTCCACCGTCCGATCCTGCTTCACCACGTAGACATAGGAACCGTTCTGGCCCGTCTGGACCGCCTGGTTCGGCACCACGATGGCGTTCGGCTGGATGGTGAGCCGCAGAGTGACACGCACAAACTGCCCCGGCCACAGCTTGCGATCGGAGTTGGCGAAGGTGCCCTTCAGCTTGATGGTGCCCGTCGTCATGTCCACAGCGTTGTCGATGAACGTCAGCACCCCGGTCTCCTCGTCAGCGGGGTTGTCCTGAGGCCCCGCGCGCACCGCGAGTTTCCGCTCCGCCATGTAGCGCTTGATGGCCGGCAATTGGGCTTCGGGAACCGAGAACGTGACGTAGATGGGCTCGACCTGATTGATGGTCACCAGCTCCTGGCTGTTGGCCATCACTACGTTGCCCTGTTTCACGCTGAGGTTGCCGGTGCGGCCGTCGATGGGCGAGCGGATGCTGGTGTAGCTGAGCTGGACGCGCGCATTATCCACCGCCGCCTTGCTGGCCCCGATGGCGGCCTGCGCACTGGCGATGGCCGCTTTGTCCGCGGCTAACGCCTGGCCGGAGGCATCGGCGGACGCGCGCAACTGTTCGGACTGGTCCTTCGAGACCACGCCGCTTTGGAACAACTCGGCATAGCGGGTGGCATTCGCCTCTGTGTACTTGTTCTGCGCCGTGTCTCGCGCCAGGTTGGCCTGTGCCTGCCCCAGCGCGGCCTCATCCTTCGCCAGGTTGGCGATCGCCAGGTTTAGCGCCGCTTCCAGCGGTCGCTGATCGATGGTGAACAGCAGATCGCCGGTCTTGACGTAATCTCCCTCGCGGAAGGAGACGTTGGTCAACTGGCCGCCCACCTGCGCCTTCACTGAAATCGTCGAGTAGGCTTCCACGTTGCCGATGACCTGAATCTCCACCGGGACATCCTTCTGGGAGGCCACCGCTACCGTGACGGGTACGTCGCCGGCCCCCATGCCCTTCCTGCCGCCCCGGCCGCCCGGACCCCCGCCGCCGGGAGCCCCGGAGGTAGATGCGCCGCCGTTCGAACAACCGTATAAGAACAGCAGTGACACTCCGATAACGCATAGATTCCGAAGCGCTTGCAGGAATCGCCTATGCCCCTCACACCCATGGGATAAATGTATAGACATAAATCGAACTTGTACCTTAGAACTGGCGGTAAGCCTCATATCAATGTTACCCCAATCCGCCCACAATGGCCCTCTCGAGGCACATATTTTGGAACTTTCAGAGACTGGGTCTCCCACCACCACCCAACCGGAAAAACGCCGCCATCACTTTTTTTTCGCTGGCGGCGGCGTCTGGGTCTTGTCATCCACCACGTCGCCGTACTTGATGGTGGACCGGCCTTCGTATCGTTTGTAGTCCTGATACTTCACCACCATGCGGATGCGCACGTTATCCCCATTCTTGAAGTGCAGCGTGTCGTCGGCGTGGGTGTAGGTGGGGAACCAGTACTTGCCGTCGATCTGCTCGCGGTAGGTTTCGAATTTCGGGAACTGATTGTCGGAGCTTTTCCGGATCACGCCCACGCCCTTGCCGTAGGTCTTCACGATTTGCAGGTCCCGGTCGTCCACCCAAGCCTGGCCCTCAAAATACCGCTTGCCCTGGACTGGTTTCTTGGGCTTGACGGAGAAGACATAGCAGCCGATCTCGTCCACCTTTTCGCGGCCCAGGTAGTGGACATCGTATTCCGGAATCTCCGCCGTGGTCATGACGAACGGCTGCACATTCCGCAAATCCTGCTCGTCTTCGGGCGTCAGCAGGATATTGCGCAGCGAGATGACCGGCGCATAAGTTACTTTCTCCATGCGCTTGCCTTCCGGCGTGAAAATAATATCTTCCACCAGCTCCCACTTCCCACCGGTAGGGTTTCCGCCGCCGTCCAGTTCTTCGAGTTTCACGCTCTGGCGATAAGTGTAGTTGTTGCGCGCCTGGGCGAACTCGGTCTCCTTGGCGGCAAACTTCTGGATGATTTCATCCGCGTTGATGTTGTCGGCTTGGTCGTCCGCCGCCCACATGGGCAGGCACACCGCCGCGATTGCGGCCGAGAGAACGATTCCACGCATTTGGGCCCTCTATCCGCAGCTTACTCCACTGCCGCCAGTTCGCGCCACTCCCGTCCCTGCGATTCGGCCACGCCGCGGTGCGTCACGTGGCCGTTGTATGTGTTGACGCCCTGGCGGAGGCCGGGATGGCGCGCGCAGGCGCCCTCCAGTCCGTGGTCCGCCAGCTCCAGCAGGTAGGGGAACGTGGCGTTGGTGAGCGCCAACGTCGAGGTGTGCGGGACGGCGGCCGGCATGTTCGAAACGCAATAGTGGACCACGCCATCCACCACGTAGGTCGGCTCGGTGTGGGTGGTGGCGTGGGAGGTCTCGAAGCACCCGCCCTGGTCGATGGCCACGTCCACCATCACCGCGCCCCGTTTCATGCCGGCGACCATCTCGCGCCGCACCAGCTTGGGCGCCGAGGCCCCGGGGATCAGAACCGCGCCCACCACCAGGTCCGCCGTCTTGAGGTTCTCGCCGATGGTCCACGCGTTGGATGCCAGCGTCACCACCTGCCCGTTGAAGATGTCGTCCAACTCGCGCAGCCGGTTCAGACTGCGGTCGATGATGGCGACGTGCGCGCCCATCCCGATGGCCACCTTGGCGGCATTGGTTCCCACAATGCCGCCGCCCAGGATCACCACGTTGCCCGGCGCCACGCCCGGCACCCCGCCCAGCAGGATGCCGCGTCCGCCGTTGGGCTTTTCCAGGTACTGGGCCCCCACCTGCACCGACATGCGCCCCGCCACCTCGCTCATGGGGGTGAGCAGGGGCAGGGAACCGTCCTTCTCGACGATGGTTTCGTAGGCCACGCCGTTCACCTTGGCGGCCAGCAGCTTGTCCGTCAGTTCCGGCAGCGGCGCCAGATGCAGGTAGGTGAACAGGATCAAACCGGGACGGAAGTAGCCGTACTCGGTGGGCTGCGGCTCCTTGACTTTCACCACCAGGCCAGCCCTCTGCCACACTTCCGCGGCGCTCTGGAGAATGACGGCGCCGGTCTCGAGGTACTCCCGATCGGTGATGGAGATGCCTTCTCCGGCACGCGTCTCCACCAGCACCTCGTGGCCCGCCTCGCGCAGCGCAATGACGCCGCTGGGCACCAGCCCCACGCGCGTCTCGTGGTCCTTGATTTCCCTGGGAACGCCGATGATCATGATCGCCTCTCCGAAATCAGATTAACACCACTGGGGCGTGGGTAGCGCCGATCACCAGCGACCGGACCGAGGTCTGCTCGCTCGCCGCCCGAAGGCGGAGAGCCTCATGGAGGTCCTCTGGGATGTCAATGGTGATGCGCGCGCTCATGCCATAATCATGGCACGACGAAAGTGGACCCTGGGGATGCCACGGGACCGCGTAAAAACAACTTCTCAGCTCGGGCGTGGCGCGGCAGGCGCGAGTGCCCAATGCCACTTAGTTTTCGGAAACCGCAAATCCGACGAAACTTGAACCGACGGGATGAGTGGTGGCAACACGTTCGGCGGGATGGGTGACACCTGAAACCGGGAAGTATACGCCTTGGGCCTGATCAGAACGGCCTTTTCCTCTTCCCAGGAAAAGGTAGTTAGCGAATGGCCCGGAGCCGTCAAGGGCATGATTCTTTTCATCATGGCGGAGCTTCCCTTGACGGCGAGGACCATTCGCGGACAATAGCTG
>JBEKSR010000142.1:0-13969 GCA_049516835.1 Bryobacteraceae bacterium
CTGATCGCGCGCCACGGCAAGGTGCTTTTTGTGGGCTGCGGCACCTGCGTCACGGTGTGTCTGGCGGGCGGCGAACGAGAGGTAGGCATCGCCTCCTACGCCGTGCGGATGGCTCGCAAGATCGAGGGCCAGCCGCTGGAGCTGACCCAGATCGTCATCGAGCGCCAGTGCGAGAACGAGTTCATCAAGGACCTGGCGGAGCCGGCGGCGAAGGCCGACGCCATTGTCTCGTTCGGCTGCGGCGCGGGCGTGCAGGCCATCGCCGAGCGATTCCCCGCCAAGCCGGTCTACCCCGGGCTCAACACGCAGTTCCTGGGGATTCTGGAGGAGCAGGCCGTGTGGACGGAGAAGTGCCTCGGCTGCGGCGATTGCATGTTGGCGCAGTTCGGCGGCATCTGCCCGGTGACGCGCTGCGCCAAGCGGATGTTGAACGGCCCCTGCGGCGGCTCGACCGAAAAGCAGTGCGAGGTGGACGCCGACCGGCCCTGCGCCTGGCAGCTCATCTTCACCCGCCTCAAGGCCATCGGCCAGCTCGGTCGCCTGGACGACATCGTTCCGCCCAAAGACTGGAGCACCGCCTGGCACGGCGGCGTCCGCAAGATCGTGCGCTCAGAGCACCGGGTGTAGCAGGAAAAGGGGACAGGCCCGGTTTTGCGGTCAAGCCTCAGCCGACTTTATAACCTTCCCAGCGGGCCACCACGGCGCTGGCCAGGCAGTTGCCGAGCACGTTGATCGAGGTGCGGGCCATGTCGAGCAGGGCGTCCACGCCCAACAGCACGGCGGCGCCTTCCATCGGCAAATGGAACGTCGACAAGGTGCCGGCCAGGATCACCAGCGCGGCGCGCGGAACGCCGGCAACACCTTTGCTGGTGAGCATCAGGGTCAGCATCATGAGCAATTGGTCGCCGAACGAAAGGTGGCTGCCCGCCGCCTGCGCCACGAAGACGGCGGCCAGCGAGAGGTAGAGCGCGCTGCCCACCAGGTTAAAGCTGTAGCCGGTGGGGATCACGAAACCCACGATGTGCTTGGGCACGCCGAACTGCTCCATGTTTTCGAGCGCCAGCGGCAGCGCGGCTTCGCTCGAGGCCGTGGAAAAGCCGATCAGGAACGGCTCGCGCACGGCGCGATAGAACCCGCGCACCGGAATGTGGAACAGGATCAGGGCTGGGCCGAGCACGAATATTATGCAGAGGACGGACGAGACGTACATAGTCGCGATCAGCTTGCCGAGACCGAACAGCACATCCACGCCCTTGTTTCCGATCACCACCGCGAGAGCGGCGCCGACGCCCAGAGGGGCCAGGTACATGACGTACCTGGTGTAGCGGAACATGACCTCGGCGAGGGATCCGCAAAACTTAACCACCGGTTCCGCTTTGGCGCCGATGGCCGCGCAGGCGGCGCCGAACAGAAAGGCGAAGACCACGATCTGGAGAGCGTCGTTGCGCGCCATGGCGTCGATGATGCTCGAGGGAAAGATGTGCTCGAGGACCGAGCTGAAGGTAGCTTCGGTCTGCGGTATGGCGGCTTCAGCGGCGCTGCCATGAATCGAAATGCCGGCGCCGGGGCGCACCAGGTTCACGGCGGCGAGTCCCAGAAACAGCGCCAGGGTGGTGACAACCTCGAAATAGAGGATGGCCTTGCCGCCGATGCGGCCCATGCGTTTCATGTCGCCGCCGCCCGCGATGCCCACCACCAGCGTGCCAAATAGCAGCGGCGCGATGATGGAGCGGATCAATTGCAGAAACACCCGGCTGACGGGTCCAAGCTGCCTGGCGAAGCCCGGCGCCACGATTCCGAGGGCCACGCCCGCGGCCATCCCGATGAAGATCCAGGTGGTGAGCGAGATGCGTTTCACCGCTCGCCCCATTTCAGCTTCTGGCGGAGGACGTCGAAGAACATCATGTGCGGCGGGCGGACCAGGCGCAGGGTGTAGTCCGAGCTGCGGCAGACCAGGGTGTCGCCTTCCCGGATGGGGTTGCCCACCTGGCCATCGATGGTCAGGAACACGCTCTCATCGGGCGCGCGCGAAATGACGCGGATCACGCTGGTTTCAGGCACCAGCACCGGCCGGTTGGTGAGCATGTGCGGGCAAATGGGCGTGATGCAGATGGCCGGCACCGAAGGAAAAATGATGGGGCCGCCGGCGGAGAGCGAATATGCCGTCGAGCCGGTGGGCGTGGAGATGATGAGACCATCGGCTTTGTAGGCGCACACGAACTGCTCGTCCACGTGCGCGTCGAGATCGATCATGCGGGCGATGGAGGCTTTGGTCAGCACGGCGTCGTTGAGGGCTTCGTAGGCGGCCACCACCTGGCCCCCGCGCACCACTTCCGTAGCCAGCAGCTTGCGCTTGGCGATGCGGTGCTCGCCGCGCAAGGCGCGCTCCAGCTCGGGGTACAGCTCGTCGATGGTGATGGCGGTGAGAAAGCCCAGGCCGCCGAGGTTCACGGGGAAGAGCGGGGTCTCGCGCCTGCCGATGGCGCGCGCGGCGGCGAGCAGGGTGCCATCGCCGCCCAGCACGATGACCAGGTCGCAGCCTTCGGGAACTGCCGGCCGCGGGAGGCCGCTGGAGCGCCCTCCGGGCCCGGCGTAGAAAGCGGTCTGCTCGTCGATGCGAATGGTCATGCCGCGGCCGCGCAGCCACTCGATCAGCGCGGGCACGATACTCTCGGCCGCCGGGGAGTTCGGCTTCGAGACGATCCCGACGGTCCTAATGGTGGGCATACAGGAGGAACTCCTTGTTTCCTTTGGCGCCGAGGATGGGACTTTCCATCATGCTGGTTTCGAATCCGAGTTCGCGCACGGCCCGCGCCACTCGCTCGCAAGCAGCCTGGTGGACGGCCGGCGCGCGCACGATGCCGCCCTTGCCCACCTGGCCCCTGCCGGCTTCAAACTGCGGCTTGATTAGTATAACCATTTGCCCGGCGGGCTGTAAGAGGGGCGCGGCGGCGGGCAGGATGAGAGTGACGGAAATGAAGCTGACGTCGCAGGCGATGAAGTCCACCCGTTCGCCGATGTCCTCGAGCTTAAGCGCGCGCGCGTTGATGCCTTCGTGCAGCACCACGCGCGGGTCGGTGCGCAGTTTCCAATCGAGCTGGCCGGCGCCGACATCGACCGCATGGACGCGCACGGCTCCGGCTTTGAGCAGAACGTCGGTGAATCCGCCGGTGGAGGCGCCGATATCCAGGCAGGTCTGGCCGGCGACATCGATGGCGAAGTGACGCAGCGCGCCGGCCAGCTTGAGGCCGCCGCGGCTCACGTAGGGCGGGCGCGCGAGGATCTCGATGGGGCTGTCATCGGCAACGGCCTGGCCGGGCTTGGCGGCTTTTTGCCCGTTGACGAGCACCTCGCCGGCCATGATCAGGGCCTGGGCCTTCTCGCGGGATTCAGTGAGGCCGCGTTCCACGATGAGCCGGTCCAGCCGGGTTTTCATAGGTGGGGCATGCTTTAGCTTGCCCTCTCCACTCTTCATGACTTGCGACGGACAATGTGGTCGGCGATCTCGTGCAGGCGCGCCACGCGCTCGCCGAACGGTTCCAGCACTTGGTGGGCGCGCGCGCATTCCTCTTCCGCCATGCGGCGCGAGGTTTCCAGACCGTAGACCGCGGGAAAGGTGATCTTGCCCTGTTGCGCATCCTTGCCGGCGGTTTTTCCGAGCGCTTCGGAGGACTCTTCCACGTCGAGGATATCATCCACGATCTGAAACGCCAGGCCGACGTGTTCGCCGAAGCGGGAGAGCGCGGCGTACTGGTCGTCGGCGGCGCCCGCGAAGATGGCGCCGAGCCGCAGGCTGGCGCGCAGCAGGGCCCCGGTCTTGGCGCGGTGGATGGTCTCGAGCAACCGCGGCTCGGGAGGCTTGCCTTCGCCTTCGAGGTCGGCCACCTGCCCGCCGATCATGCCGCCCACGGTGCCGGAAGCGGCGGAGAGTTCGGCGACGAGGCGGGCCTTGCGGTCATCGGCGGTGTTCAGTCCGGCGAGGACCTGGAAGGCGAGCGTGAGCAGCGCGTCGCCGGCCAGGATGGCCATGGCTTCGCCGAAGACTTTGTGGTTGGTGAGCTTGCCGCGGCGATAGTCGTCGTTATCGAGCGCGGGCAGGTCGTCGTGGATGAGCGAGTAGGTGTGGATGAGCTCCAGCGAGCAGGCGGCCGCGACCACGCCATCGGCTGAACCGGAGACGGCGCGCGCGGCTTCAATGCATAGGATGGGGCGAATGCGCTTGCCGCCGGCGAAGAGGCTGTAACGCATGGCGCGATGGATGGTTTCCGGGGGCGTCGTTTCCGGAGGGACGAGGCGGTCGAGTTCCGAATCCACCAGTCGTTGTTGCTGGGCGAGGTATTCGCGCAGGTTCATGCTTTCTCGGGTTTTTCGGGGCGGAACGGCTCAGCGGCGATCTTGCCCTCTTTGCGGATGAGCATCTCGACGCGAGTCTCGGCCTCCTCGAGTTGCTTGCGGCAGGCATCGCTGAGGCGCATGCCGCGCTCAAACAGCTCGATGGAGCGCTCGAGCGGGAGGTCGCCGGCTTCCAGCTCCTTGACCACCCGCTCGAGCTCGTCGAGCGAAGCTTCGAAGGACTCGGCCGGCTGGGCGTCGGGTTGATTTTCCCCCATCGCCCCATTCTAATCCGAAAATCGCCTCAGAGGCCTCATGCTATTTTGGACTCGATGGCCATCGAGAATCCGTTTCTGGATCCGCTGCGGTTTGAACGGCAGGCGCCCGAATGTGCAATCGTGATTTTCGGCGCCAACGGGGACCTCACCAGGCGCAAGCTCATGCCCGCCCTCTACCGGCTGGCGTACGACCGCAGACTATCGGCGGGGTTCGCGGTGATCGGCATTTCGCGCACGCCGCTGAGCGACGACCAGTTCCGCGACAAGATGCTGGAATCGGTCAAGCAGTTTTCCGAAGACACCGCCGTCGATACGGACGTCTGGGCGGCGTTCGCGCGCGGGCTGTATTACGTGGCGGGGGACATCGGCGATGCGGCGCTGTACCAACGGCTCGGGCAGAAGTTGATGGCGGCCGAAAGCCAGCGGCACACGGGCGGGAACGCGCTGTTCTACCTTTCGACACAGCCCAGCCAGTACGCGCAGGCGGCCCTGGGAATCGGCGCGGCGGGCTTGGGCAAAGGCACCGGTTGGCGCAGGCTGGTGGTGGAGAAACCGTTCGGGCACGACCTGGCCAGTGCGCGGGATCTGAGCCGCCGGCTGCACGAGGTTTTCAGCGAATCGGACGTCTACCGCATCGACCACTACCTGGGCAAAGAGACCGTGCAGAATATTCTGGCGTTCCGGTTCGGCAACGGGATCTTCGAGCCGCTGTGGAACCGGCGGTACGTGAACCACGTGCAGATCACGGGGGCGGAATCCATCGGGGTGGAAGGGCGCGGCGCGTATTACCAGGAAGCGGGCGCGCTGGCGGACATGATCCAGAACCACCTGTTGCAGGTGATGGCCACCATCGCCATGGAGCCGGCCGCCAGTTTCAGAGCGGCCTCGGTGCGGGATGAGAAGTCCAAGTTGCTGCGGTCGATGCGCGCCATGACGCCGGACGAGGTCCGCCGGAATTCCGTGGCGGGGCAATACGGGCCGGCGCGTGTCGGCGGGCAGGCGATAGCGGGGTTCCGGCAGGAGCCGGGGGTCGATCCACAATCGCCGACGGACACCTATGCGGCGGTCACGCTTTTCGTGGAGAACTGGCGGTGGGCGGGCGTGCCGTTCTACGTGCGGACCGGCAAACGGCTGCCCAAGCGCGTCACCGAGATTGCCATCCAATTCAACCCGGCGCCGCTGGCCATCTTCGACCAGGACGGCGGGGAGAACGCGCCGAACCTGCTGATTGTGCGCATCCAGCCGGAGGAGGGCATCTCGCTGAAGTTTCTCTCGAAGCGGCCGGGGGCGGGGATGACGCTGCGGCCGGTGTCGATGGATTTCAATTACGGATCGAGTTTCGGAGAGCGCTCGCCTTCGGCATACGAGACGCTGCTGCTGGACGCCATCGTCGGCGACGCCACCCTGTACACGCGGCAGGACATGGTGGAGGCGAGCTGGAGCGTGGTCGAGCCGATTCAAAACGTGTGGCGCGAAACCAGGTTCGACTTCCCGAATTACGCGGCGGGAACGTGGGGACCGGCGGCCGCCGACGAGATGCTGGCGCGGCGCGGGCACGCGTGGAGGAAGCCGTAATGGCGGCCTCGGCTCCGGAGCGGGTACTGCGCGAACTGGCGGACCTGTGGGTCACGCTGGGCAAACGGGGGCAGGCCGAAGGCGGCGCGGGCGTGCTGCGAGCCTGCACCTTGACCCTGGTGGTACTGGCGGAAGCGAACGACGACGCCACG
The DNA here is from genome assembly GCA_049516835.1 of Bryobacteraceae bacterium. Classification (GTDB taxonomy): domain Bacteria; phylum Acidobacteriota; class Terriglobia; order Bryobacterales; family Bryobacteraceae; genus Fen-178. Next base: position 6,338 of record JBEKSR010000142.1, read on the forward strand.
GCGCTGGGGGAGACGATTGCGGCGCTGATGCCCGAGCACCCCGCCCGCACCATCGTGGTCAAGCTGAGCGGCGCGGGCGAGCGCGCGCTGGCCGAACGGGTGTACGCCCAGTGCTGGATGCCGTTCGGCGAGCGGCGGCAGATCTGCTGCGAACAGATCGAGATAACGGTTTCGGACGCGGCGCTGGCCGATTTGCCATCGGTGGTGCTGCCGTTGGCGGCGCCGGACCTCCCCGTGATTGTGTGGTCCAGGAGCGCGCGCCTGTTTGAGATGCCGCCGTTCGGCGCGATCGCGCGGATGGCTGCCAAGGTAGTGGTGGATAGCGCGGGGTTCGCGGACCCGAAGCGGGCGCTGCGGCTGCTCGCCGAGACGGCGCGGAGCGGAGTTCTGCTGGGCGATCTGGCGTGGACCCGGCTGACACGCTGGCGGGAGATGCTGGCGCGGCTGTTTGAGAATCGCGACTACCTGGCGAAGCTGGCGCGGATCTCGAGCGTGCGAGTCGTTTATAACGGAGAGTTCGCGACTGCGGCGTGGTACATGGGCGCTTGGATTGTGGACGCCCTGCGGGATGCGGGAGTAAACGCCAAGATCGTGGTGGGGGCAGGTCGGGGACCTGCCCCAATCAGCGTGGAACTGGCGGGCGGCGAGTTTCGCGTGGCGTTGGCGCGGCGGGAAGACAGGCTCGTGATCACGGTCGACAACGCGGAGAATTGCGCCAACCTGCCGCAGCCGAGCGACTATCTGCTGATGCGCGAGGAACTCGGCATTGTGCGGCGGGACGCGGTGTTCGAGCGGACGCTGGCATCCGCGGCCCGTCTCGCGTATGCTACGAACTAATGAGTGTCCGCTGGCATGCTCTACCCGATGCGACCGCGGCCGCCGAAGCCTGCGCGCATCACGTGGCCAATCTCCTGGAGGAAGTGCTCTCCGGCCAGGAGTTCGTCACCTTCGCGGTTTCAGGCGGGGCGACGCCCAAGGTGCTTTTCGAGAAGCTGGCGGCGGCGAAGTTCCGGTGGGACCACACCCACCTGTTTTGGGTGGATGAGCGCATGGTGCCGCCCACCGACCCGGCCAGCAATTACAAGCTGGCCGACGATTACCTGATCAAGCCGGCGCACATACCACAGCGGCACGTGCACCGCATCTGCGGCGAAATGGCGCCCAAGACGGCGGCCGCGCGATACGTCGAGGAGATCCGGGATTTCTTCGGGCTGGAAGAGGGCGAGATGCCCCGTTTCGACGTAGTGCATCGCGGCATGGGGCCGGACGCGCATAGCGCCAGCCTGTTTCCGGGCGATCCATTGATCGACGACCGCGAGGGGATTGCGGCGGCGGTGTTCGTGCCGCAGCTCAACCAGTGGCGCGTGACGCTGCTGCCGGGCGCGCTGCTGGCGGCCAAACACAACGTATTCCTGGTGACCGGGCCGGACAAGGCGGAAGCCGTGCGGGCGGTGTTCAGGGAAGAATACGACCCGAAGCAGTATCCGGCGCAGATCGCTTCGCACCACGGCCGCGGGGTGACGTGGTTCCTGGACGAGAAGGCGGCGGAGCTGATGGACTGAGGGCGGCGTTTCGGAAGGACCGGCAGAAATCCGTATCAAAAAGTCTATAGATTGTGAGAAGCCAACTCCTCACAGCGTGATAATTACGTTGTTCAGATTGAGATCTGCTCGTACTCGATCGGCAGTGAGAAGTGTTCTCTGAGGCGACGCAGGTACTCCAGACCGTCATTGTCAATTGCGGTTTCCCCAGCGACTATTAGGCGGGTAGCGCCCTGACCGCCAGGCCAGAAGGCGTACTCGAGCAGTTGGCCGACCGCTTCGCGCAAGCATGCACGTGGTGACTGCGCGGTCTTGATCTCATAGAACCAGTATTCGTTCTCCCTCCGCACTACCACGTCAATGCGGGTCCCGATGCCGCTGGCGTTTTCGGTACCGACGTTGCCCTCACCGTACTGCGACGCCAGCCGACGGTACAGCGCGTCTTGAAGCTCGTTGTGTCGGAGAGTGATGTCAAGTTGCCTTTGGAGTTGCGTCGCGGCAGCCGACGACGCCTTCATCGAACATCCTGGGTGAAACGAGAAAGGAGACGCCAACGGCATTGGGGTCGGCTGTGACACCCCACCGCTTTCGACGTATCTGTAAAGTGGCAATAGCCTGTCCAGATCACCGAGGACGGCCTCATAATCTATGCGGCCGAGCCGCTGCCGTTTTCCCAGGAAGACGAACACGCCCTCTTTCACGCGCTCCCACGGAATGGGTCCTGGCATGTAATCGTCCGACGGAGCCAGCGCCTTTTTTTCAAAATGCCACATGCGCATATCTGCGAAGAGTTCAGCGTTCAGTTCCATGAAGTCATTGAACAGCCTTACCTTGGGAGCCAGTACATCAACTGGTGATGGCAGGGTCCGGCTTCGCTCGAAGGAGAAGGCCACTCCGAACCGAAATCCACGAACGTCGGAGATCTCCCCGATATTGAATTGAAGCTCAGACCGCCCGCCGTGATGGAAAGCCCAATCGTTCTTCGTCGTTTGGGGGCTGAAAATATTGTGCCCGGGCTTGCGGGACAGCCCTCTTAAACTGGCCCGAATCTCTTGAAGGGCGCCGATCGGGTGTGCGCGCGACCGCGCGTTGAGTTCTGCTGCTATCGTGTGAATGTCGGGATCGTTCATGCTGGTTGTTCTAGCATAGAACCATACCATGCCGGGAGCAAACAGCCGAATCTCAGTGACGCCGAAAGACAAGCCCTTGCGAAAATCCTCCAGCCGATCAAGCAACAAGAGCACTAAGCTTGGTCGCGTACTCGTTGATTCGGCCAAACAGATCGCACGACACATGAGGGGCGAAATCGAACTTCCAATGAAGATCGTGCGCGTGGTGCCCGACGTCGATGTTCGTCGAATCCGCGAAGGACAGGGGCTCACGCGCGAGCAATTTGCGGAACGCTACGGGCTCCAGGCGCGGGCCATTCAGGAGTGGGAGCAGGGGAGACGCAAACCGGAACCGGCGGTGCGTGCCTATATGCTCGTCATCAAGAACCAGCCAGCCGCGGTGCGGAAGGCCCTGACAGCGGCGTAGCCGGAGCAGGTTCGGACTTGCGATAAGTCCTCAGGCTTCAATGTTCTGGTCCGAAATGGTCAAGCTTGGCTCGTCAATCGTACTGCTTCCGCAATGGCATCCGGGGAAACGTTGCCCCGCCAATCCTCCACGATCGTTTCCCAGGCAGTACCCCCCGCCACCTGTTCCATGACGTCAGCCACCAGGATTCGAGTCCCTCGGAACGTCGGCTGGCCATGGCAGATCTCGGGATCGGCGACGACATACCGTCCGATCATGCGCTTGGCCATCTGGCGCTGCTTGTGTTTCGCCACTGTGAATACCTCAAACACAATTATGGCCAGGTCAGCCCCGATAGGTCCCCATTCGCTGCATTACTTTGCGGCGGCGTGGACGCTGCTCTCTGTCACCGGATTTGGCTGTCGGCGCTGCGCTCGTATTCGGCGTTGAATTCGCAGCCGACCAGGGCGATGACGGAGATCAGGTACATCCAGACCAGCAGCGCGATACCGGCGCCCACGGAGCCGTACATCACGTTGTAATGCCCGATGTTGCGGACGTACCAGGCGAATCCGGAAGTCGCCAGCAGCCAGAGCACCGTGGCCAGCGTGGCGCCCGGCCATACGTGACGCCAGCGCTGCTGCCGGTACGGTCCGAAATAGTAGAGGACGGCGGTGACCGCCACCGTGGTGACGAAGGCCACGGCGTACCGCGCCATGCGGCTCAGCCACCGCCAGGTTGGGGCGAGCGGATTCAGAACCGGATCCACCTTCAGCCAGTTCAACACAACCCGCTCCGCTTGGTTGCCGAACACGACGAGCAGCGTAGCGCAGACCAGCGGGGCCGCCGACAGCAGCACCAGAGCGATGGCCACGGCGTTCTGCCGCACAAAACCGCGGTTGCGCGGAACGCGATAGGCCGCCTGAAAGCCTTCCATCAGGCTCTTGATGACGCCGGAGGCCGCCCACACCGAAATCAGTCCCGCCACCATCAGCAGCGCGAGAGGCCGCGAACCGGTGACGCGGAACTGCTCCACGACCAGCTCTTCCGTGCCTGGGGGCACGATTTCAGACACGGCTCTCTCGAGGATGCGGGAGACAAACTCGGCGCGCGTTTGCACCAGAACGGCGGCGGCGGAGGCGAGGACGGGAAAAAACGAGAGCAGCGCGGAATAGGCGGCGCCTTTGGCGATGCCGAAACACCCGTCATCGAAAGCGGCTACGACGCTACGCCGGAGGAGCCAGAAAAAAGTCCGCGGATTGAGCATCACAGGTCAGTATAGTACCGCGACCGTAAAATTCGGTGACAGACACCAGCGTCCACGCGGCGCAAAAAGCGCGCCTTGGGACGCGTGTGTCAGTCACCCAATCCTTCCCACCGCGCGTTCCAGGATTCCGGGAATGCCGCCGCCTGCGCCATGTGCGCAACGGCCAGCAACAGCCCGCCGTTGCCCGGAAGGTAGAGCGGCAGGTTGGCCCGCTGCCAGTTGTGGCCGTTGGGGAGCCAGGTGTTCTTGGGCGTATCCATCATGAGGGCGTCGATGGCGAGTTCGCGCTCGCCCAGGCTGGCGGCCGTCATCGCCACCATGGGGAAGTCCCAGCCCCAGGTGTCGGCCCATTTCCACTCGGCGAACACCTTCTGCAAGGTGCGGCGCATGGTTTCCTTGTCCACTTTCGTGCCCGGCAGCACGCCCAGCGCGCCCAGCATCGAGGGATGATCGCGGTTGCGCTCGGTGAAGGTCTGGGGGCAATTCTCGTGCGCCAGGTAGACTCCGTCCTTCACCGGAAGCGCGGAGAGCCGGGCGCGCACGTCGTCCCACTTGGGATGGCGCGCCATACCCAGGCGCTCACGCCAGCGCTGCGCGATCTCGATCGCGCCGGCCCAGTATTCCAGCTCGAAAGTGGGGTTCCAGGTTTCGCGCGGCGGATGATTTTCCTGCGCCGGAATCACCGGCGGGCCCAGCACGTAGCGGCTGGTCTTCGCATCGAAATACGCGTAGGACGCCATGAACTCGGCGGATTCGAAAACCATCTCGCGGTAACGCTCGGCCGTCTCGCGAGTGGGGTGCGCGCGGTAGCACAGCTCGGCCATGGCGATGGGATGCGGCTGCTGCCAGATGAGGAACGGGCCGACGTTCGATGGGCTGTCGCGCCCGTCGGGCGCGGTCATTTTCGGCCAGCGCGCGCCGGCATATCCCTGGATGCGCGCCTTCTCCCGCGCGGAGGGCAGGATGGCGCTGTACCAGCCGAGGCTGCGCTCGAGCAGCGGCGCGCGGCCCCACACGGCGAAGTGCGCGGCGTGCCAATAGTGCATTTCCAGATGGAACTTGCCGAACCAACTGTTGCAGGTGAGGCCGGTTTCCTGCGGCGGGAACGAGCCGGCGCACTGAATGGCCGTCTGGTATTGCGAAAGGACGATGCGGCGTTCCAGTTCTTGGGCGCGCGGTTCGCGGCTGCCGGAGAGATCCACCGCGCCGCCGCTGGACCAAAAGCCGCTCCAGTGCTCCCGGCTGGCCGCCAGAGTTTCGCCGGCGGTGGGAAGTGGGGTAGGTCGGGGACCTGCCCCACGAAACTCGCAGACGAATTCCAGGCGGTCTCCCGCCGGCCGCAACACAAACCGATGCGGCCCTTCGCGTTTCATTTCGCCGGCCGTCTGCCAGGCAATGCCGACGGAGTATCCGTCGCGGTCGATCTCGCGGACGATGTCGAGCCGGTTCGCGCCGCTGGCGGCGTCCGTGCTCCGGTGCTTTTCCGGATGGCTCCAGTCGGCGGCGTTCATGGCGCCCGAGCCGTAGGGAAACTCGAAGCTGACCGGCACGCGGCCGCGGACCCTCACCGCCAGCAGGTCGAGCTTGGGATGGCAAGCTGTCTCCACCACCACCCGCTGGCCGTTCCACTGGAATTCGCTGCGCAGCGTGCCGGTCCACAGGTCGAGCGTCTGGCCGGCCGCGGCGATGTCGCCGGGCTTGTCGATCACAAAGCCGATCTTTCCCAGGTGCAGCCGATGCGGGTTCTCGCGCAGCCAGTTGAACAGCTCCACCTGCCCGTCCGAGCTACTGGCGTACCCAACCTTGCGCCCGTAGGTATCGAACATGGCCAGCCGCAAATCCGAGGGGCCTTGTCCGCTCGGGTTGGGAACGGTATGCCAGCCCCACTGCGACATTGTGCAGAGCGGCATCTGCTGGTCGTAGAGCGCCGGGAAAGTTTGCAAGCCGGTGGCGTCGGCTGTGAACGCGAATTCGCCGTTGCCCACCGAGAGCGGAGAGCGGCCGTCGAACCCGCGCAGCACCGGGTTGTGACGCTCCACCACGCCGCGCCGGTCGATTCCGGGCCGGGCGGTTTGCGCGCACAGGGCCACGGGCGCCGCGCCGAGAAATTGACGCCGGGAGAATTTCACTGGCCGGCCCCCCTGATGGAGTATCGTTTTATTTTGTTGATCAGCCCCTGGCGGCTCAGGCCCAACACCCGCGAGGCTTGCTGCTGATTGTTGCGGGTCCCTTCTAGCGCGTCCACAATCATTCGCCTTTCCAGTTCCTCCACCGCTGTCTTCAACGATTTCGCCGGCGCCGCCTTGTTGCTTTCCACCTCGCGCCACAGGTGCGCGTTTTGCTGCGCCAGCTCATCCTGGTTGCGCCGCAACTCGCCGATCAACTGCGCCGTTTCGATGGCAATGGCCGCGTGGGACGCCAGCGCCGCCAGCGCTTCCTCATCGCGCGCGTGGAACGCGCCGGTCCGTTTGTTCAGCGCCTCGAACACCCCGATGACCTCTCCCTTCTGGTTGCGAACGGCCACCGTCAGCACCGCGCTGCCGGTGATCCCCAGTCTGGCGTCGAAGCGCAGAATCTCATCGCTGCCCGGCGCCACCTTGGACCACAACTCGTTCCGCTCCCGGTCCAGCAGGAAAATGCCGGCGCGGTCGCAGCCCAGCAGGCTGGCGGCTTCCCGCGCAATCAAATCGAGCAGCGCACCCAGATCCCGTTCCGAGTTCATCTTCTGGCAGATGGCCAGAATAGTGGTGGGCTTCTCGTGCAACTCCGGTCGAGGCGGGGGTGCCATGGCGGTTAGTCTAACTCCGTTCGCGGATCATGTCTACGAAGTAGACAGCTACGCTAGCCCGGCTGCCGCGACCGGGTTCCCTAGGCCAGTCAAGCACCCCACCCGGGTGACGCATCTGGGCCGGGTGTGTGGAGTTATTATTCATGAGGTTTTAAGCTCCTCTTTTTCAATGGGTTGCGGCGGTGGCTCGAAGTTTTGTGACGCATCTGGAGGGCCTTTTCTGCAAGATGCGTCACCCGGACGGTCGCGGAGCTCGATGATTCGGGTGGCTCTGTGTAAGTGCCTGAATTTCAATTCGATACCGCCGCCGGCCAGGGTCGGAATGGGTCTGGACTGGCACCCGGCCGCCACCACGGCATCCGACGCGACGCCAAGGGGGAGCGGCGCTGGTCTGGCGAGTGATTGAGGATAGCGTAGAAGGTGCGGGAGGCAGGCGGCGCGTGGTGCCGGGTGAAGAATTCATGGAAGAACCACTCGCGGCAGGCGCGGGAGCGGACGGGGAGGATGTGAGGCGAACGAAG
>JBEKSR010000143.1:0-13691 GCA_049516835.1 Bryobacteraceae bacterium
ATGCGCACGTTGGCGGGATACTGCATGCGCTTCGATCCCGCCAGGTCCGCCGCCGCGTAGGCGCAGTAGTTACAGCAGAAGGCGATGATGCGCGGCTCCCAGTTGGGGGGTGAGGGAATCATGCGTTTACTCCGGCGACGAGCAACTCGTCGAGCATGGCCACCAGCGCACCGTCTTCCTGGTGCTGGAGGGTGATGGTCCGGGCCGGGCAGGAGGCCGCGCAACTTCCGCACCCCATGCACTTGGCGCCTTGTATCTCGGCCTTGTTCAGGCTGTTGATCATGGGCGCGCCATACGGGCAGACCTTGACGCACGTGGCGCAGGCCACGCAGTCCTCCGGGTTGACCCGGGCCACCTGGCCGGGAATCTCGAGGAAGGCCTTCGACAGGATGGTGGCGGCCCTTCCGGCCGCCGCCTGCGCCTGCGCGATGGTTTCATCGATGAATCGCGGCGAGTGCGCCAGCCCGCACAGAAACTCGCCCTCGTTAGCCAGGTCCACCGGGCGGAGCTTGGGATGCGCCTCGAGGAAGAAACCGTCGGCGGTCAGAGCGCTGCGCAGCAGGCCCGAGAGCGCCGGATTGCCCGCGGCCGGAGCGATGCCCGTCGAGAGCACCAGCAGGTCCGGCCGCAACACCAAGTCGCGGTTGCTCCCGCCATCGTGAACGGTCACCTTCAGCTTGCCGCTTTCTTCCACCACCACCGGGTCGCTCTTCTCCGGATGGCGGACGAAGAGCACGCCTGCCTCGCGCGCCTTCTGGAAGTACAGCTCGCGGAATCCGTAGGTGCGGATGTCGCGGCCCAGTACTACCACCCTGGCCCGCGGCAGGCGGCGCTTGATCTCGAGCGCGTTCTTCACCGCCTCCGAGCAGCAGACACGGCTGCAGTAAGGGTGCTCGTCGTTGCGGCTCTCGACGCACTGAATCATGACCACGGTGGGATTCGGCTTCTCCGCCAGCTCGGGCGGAAGATTCCCGCCGGCCAGGGCCGCCTCGAGTTTGCTCTGTGTGGTCACGTGCCGGTTCTGGCCGTGCAGGTACGCCGCGGTCGGCCGCTCCTGCCCGCCCGTGGCCACGATCACCACGCCGTGGCTGATGGGCTTCTCGCGCCCTGCGACGTTCAGGACGCTCTTGAAGTTGCCCACGTGGCCGCCGATACTGGCCGGCGTGGAGTCTAAATACACGTGGATTTTGGGGTGCGACTCAACCTTGGCCACCAGGCCGCTGAGGTAAGATTGCACATCGGCCCGTTCGAGAGTGGTGTGGACATGGCGAAGATTGCCGCCCAGGGCCGCTTCCTTTTCCACCAGGTGCACCTCGAGGCCCTGGTCGGCGATGGCGAGCGCCGCGGTCATGCCCGCCAGCCCGCCGCCGATAATCAGCGCCGATGCCGTCACCGGCAGTTGGCCGGTCTCGAGAGGCTTCAAATGGCGCGCCCGGGCCACCGCCATCGACATCAGGTCCACCGCTTTGTCGGTGGCCGCGACGGGATCGTCCTTGTGGACCCAAGAGCACTGGTCGCGGATGTTGGTCATCGCAAAGAGGTACTGGTTGAGCCCGCTCTCGCGCAGCGTCTCCTGGAAGAGGATCTCGTGAGTCCGCGGCGAACATGAGGCCACCACCAGCCGGTTCAGCCGGTGCTTCCGGATCATGTCCTTGATGTGCTGCTGGTTGGTGTCCGAGCAGGTGTAGAGGCTGGCTTCGGCGTGGAACACGTTGGGCATTTTGGCCGCCCGGCCGGCTACCCGTTCCACGTCGATGACCGACGCGATGTTGTGGCCGCAGTGGCAGATGAACACACCCACGCGCGGAGATTCGTCGGCGGTGTCGCGCTCCCAGGGATATTCGTGGCGCTGGATCAAATTGCCGCGCGCTGAAGCAAGCTGATCCATGGCGCAGGCCGCCGCCGCGGAGGCCTGCGCCACCGATTCCGGAATGTCCTTGGGTTCCTGGAACGCCCCGGCCACGTAAATGCCGGGCTTCGAGGTCGCCTGCGGAGCAAGCCTCTCGGTTTGCGCAAAGCCGAACTGGTTGAGGTCGACCCCCAGCCGCCCCGCCATCTCCCGCACGCTTGGCGGAACGCGCAGCCCCACGCTGAGCACCACCAGGTCGAATTCCTGGTGTTGCTCGACGCCCGCCTGGTCGAAGTAGCGAACGCGCGGCATCTTCGTGCCGGGCGTCTCCACCACGCGCGAGGGGATGGCCCGGATGAACTTCACGCCGTGCTCGTCGCGAGCGCGGTTGACGTAGCTGTCGAACTCCTTGCCGAACGCACGCACATCCATGCAGAAAATCGAGACATCGAGCTGCTGCCCGTGCGCGTGCTCCAGGGCGACTAGCGCCTCCTTGGTGGCGCTCATGCAACAGATGGACGAGCAGTAGCCGTTGCCGCGGGCGGCATCCCGGCTGCCCACGCACTGTATGAAAGCGATCTTCTTCACCTCGCCGCCATCCGAAGGCCGCTCGACGTGGCCGCCGGTCGGACCCGCCGCCGAGAGCATCCGCTCGAACTGCACGCTGGAGAGCACGTTGGCGTACCGCCCGTGGCCGAACTCGCCGCGCAGCGAGGCCTGGAACTCCTCGAAACCCGGCGTCAGGATGACGCTGCCGACGGCGATCTCGTGTTCTTCGGCCTGCTGGTCGTGGCAGACCGCCCCGGCCGAGCACGCCTTCACGCACTGCATACACTCGCTGCACAGACCGCAGGCCAGGCACCGCTGGGCCTCGGCCATGGCCTGCTCCGGGCTGTAGCCCAAGTCTATTTCGGTGAAATCTCCGATCCGCGCGGCGGGCGCGGCCTGCGGCATCTTGATGCGCTCCCGCCGCGGGGCGTCCGGTCGTGGATTGCTGGCCGTCTCCGAGGCCGGTGCGCCGTTGGTTGGCGCCAGCTTCGCGCCGCGCAGGTAGGCGTCGATGGCCTCGGCACCCTGGTGGCCTTGCGCCATGGCATCCACCATCGAAGCCGGGCCCAGCACCGCATCGCCACCGGCGAATATGCCGGCGGCGATGCACCCGCCCCAGTCGCTTCCCTGCCCGATGGTCACGATGACGGTGTCGGCCCCGAGCGCGCTGGTCTTCGAATCGTCGAATCGCGGGTTGAACCGCTGGTTTTCATCGAACACGCTGGTGCAGGCGCGGAAAGCCACGCTCGAAACCTTGCCGCCGGCGGTCTGGATCTTCACCGGCCCCACGCTATTGTGGAAGACGATGCCTTCCTCGAGCGCCTCGGCCGCCTCCCAAGCGTGCGCCGGCATTTCCGCGCGGCTTTCCAGGCACGCCAGGCGAACCGACTTCACGCCCGGCATCCTCCTCGCGCAGCGGGCGGCATCCATGGCCACGTCGCCGCCGCCAATTATGACTACCTTCGGTCCGATGCGCGGCGTCTCACCGCTGTTCACCTGGCGCAGGAAATCGATCCCCGCCCAAACACCCGCCACGGACTCGCCGGGAATGCCCAGCGTGCGGCTGATCCACGCGCCAGGGGCGGCGAACACGGCATTGAACCCGGCGCCCAGCAGACTCTTCGGATCGGCCACCGGCGTACTGGTTCGCGCCTCTGCGCCCAAGTCGAGGATGTACTGAATCTCCTTGTCCAGAACGTCCTTGGGCAGGCGATAACTGGGAATGCCGTAGCGCAACATGCCGCCAAGCTGCGCCTGCGCTTCGAACAGGGTGACTGGGTAGCCCAGCAGAGCCAGGTCGGAAGCGGCCGTCAGACCGGCCGGACCACCGCCCACGATGGCCACCTTCGCCTCGAGCTTCGCCGCGGCCGGCTTGGCCGGCGGATACTCCTCGGGGTTCGCGTGGATGTAGTCGGCGGCGAAGCGCTTGAGGTCGCGAACGTTCACGGCTTCGTCGATTTCGGCGCGGTTGCATTGGTCCTGGCAGGGATGCTGGCACACCCGCCCGCAGGCGGCCGGAAGCGGGCACCGCTCGCGGATCAGCTCGTAAGCCTCCTTGAACTTGCCGGCGCCAATCAGCGCCACGTAACCCTGCGCGTTCACACCGGCCGGGCACGATGCCTTGCACGGCGCGCGCCCCGCGGCCTTCGAGATCCCGAACACGTTGGGGATGGCCTGCGGGTACGGGCGGAAGATGGCCTTGCGCGTGCCCAGGCGGCGGTCGAACTCGCTCGGCAGGCTCACCGGACAGGCCTCCGTGCAGTCGCCGCAGGCGTTGCACTTGTCGAGGTCCACGTAGCGCGGATTCTGGCGAATTCTGACCTTGAAGTTGCCCGGCTCGCCGGAGATTCCCTGCACGTCGGCCAGCGTGACGATCTCGATGTTCTTATTGCGGGCGCACTCCACCAGCTTGGGCGACAGGATGCACATGGCGCAGTCGCCGGTGGGGAAAGTCTTGTCGAGCTGCGCCATGCGCCCGCCGATGGCCGGCGACGAATCCAGCAGGTAGACCTTGAAGCCGCTCTCGGCCAGGTCCAGAGAGGCCTGGATGCCCGTGATGCCGGCCCCGCAGACCAGCACGGCGCCGATGGCCTCGGGTGCGGCCGGTGTATGATCCTTATGTTCCATCATGGTCGCGCCTCAGCACCCGATCCCCTTGGCCGCCAGCAGTTCTTGCGGCTCCACAACCAGGCTGCGTAAGGAAAGCTCTTCCGCCGGGCAGCCCATCGCCAAGCCCAGCAACTGCGTGAAGTAGAACACCGGCAACTGGTACTGGCGGCCGAAGCGGGCCTCGATGTCCTTCTGCCGCATATCCAGGTTCAGTTGGCACAACGGGCAGGCGGTGGCGATGCAGTCGGCCCCGGCGGCCTTGGCCATGGCCAGAATCTCGTTGCTCAACTCCAGCACGATGCTGGCGTCGGTGAGGGAGTAGCTCGCCCCGCAGCACTCGGTCTTGTGCGGCCATTCGAGCGGCGTGGCGCCGGCCGTCTCCATCAGCCGGTCCATGAGAGTGGGGTTCTCGGCATCGTCGAAATTGGTGATCTCGGGTGGACGGGTGAGCAGGCAGCCGTAGTAGCAGGCCACCTTCAGCCCCGCCAGCGGGCGCCGGATCGACGCCGCGATCCGCGCGAGCCCGATCTCGCGGCAGAGAATCTCGAGCAGGTGGCGCACCGGCGTGAGGCCGTCGTAATCGCCGCCCACCACCCGCGCCACGCGGGCGCGCACCGCCGTGTCGCCCGCGATATGATGGTTGGCCATTTTGAGCCGGCTGTAGCACGCCGCGCAGGCTACTGCGACCGTGGCCCCGCCGGCGTTGGCGAGGCTCTTGGCCGGCAGCGCATCCGCCAGCAACGGATCGGTCGAGTGGGCGGCCGTCGAGCCGCAACAGATCCAATCCTTCAATTCGGGCAGCTCCAGACCCAGCTTGGCCGCCACGGCCAGCGTCGAGCGGTGGAAGTCCCTGGCCGTGCCGTCCAGCGAGCAGCCCGGAAAGAACACGTAACTCACTGGTCGCCTCCCTGGGCGGCGCGGCGGAACAAGGCCTTGCGCCCGGCACGCCCGCCGATTCGCGGCCCCACCAGCGGCAGCTTGCCCTTCAGCAGCATCACCGGGGCCTTGCCGATGTCTTCGAACAGCCGCCTGGTGCGCAGCTTGAACCGCACCATCAGGCCCATCTCGTAGATCCGCCCGCGCCGGCGCACGGTGTCGAGGAAGATATCGTTGAAAGCCGGCACGGCCGTTCCCGCGGCGATTTTCCCCGCCGCCCGGCTCATGGCCCGCAGGGCGTCGTTCATCGCCGCCAGATCCACTTGCTGCGGGCACCGCGTCGAGCAGGTCTGGCAAGAGGTGCACTCCCAGATGAAGCGGCTCGCCAGCACCGCCTCCCGCTGGTCCAGTTGCACCATGCGGACCACCTCGTGCGGCTTGAGGTCGGCCCGGGATGCCACGGGACAGCCGCTCGAGCACTTGGCGCACTGGAAGCAGCTCATGGGCGATGCCCCGCTGCGCGCTTTCACCTCGCCCGCCAGACCGCCGAGGTCTTCGATTTCGATGGTTGCCGCGATACAGGGGCCGGGGGCCGGGGGCCGGGGGCCGGGGAAGCCGCCGAGGTCTTCGATTTCGATGGTTTCCGCTATTCGACCGCTCATTTCTCTTTCTCCGAGCCGGCTAGCACCGAGAGCTTCACCGCGCTGACCTTGCGGTAGACATCCCGCGGCGTCCGGAGCTCGCCATCCACGGTGAGCAGATCCGCTATCCGGACGCCGAACAGCCGCTCGTTCTCCTCGAGGTACGGGCGGATCAGCCGCCAGTCCTTGTCGCCCAGCGGCGAGAACATTCCGCCATTGAGCTGGCGCTCGACCACTTTCTGCCGCGGGTCGCGGATGTAAATCGCCCCGCCGCTGGCGAGCGAGAACAGGTTCGCGCCCGGGTAGGGCGTTTCGAGAGAGGCGATGCGGCCCTGCGCGTCGAATGCGATGCCGTTCAGAACCACGAAGCCGCCACCTGCCAGCGGATCTCCCGCCATGAACGACTCCGCCAGAAAATCCAGGCACGTGCCGTTGATCACCACGCGCGGGCGCCCCACCGCGTTGATCAGCGGCCGGCCCGCCGCGTTGCCCAGGACGTACACCTCGGCGCCCTTGGCCCCGTACATAAACGTCTGCCCCACGTCGCCGTGGATGACCAGTTTGCCACTCTTGGCGATCTGCGCTACCTGGTCCTGCGCGTTGCCGTGGATGTGGATCTCAAGGCCGTCCATGCCGCTGGCGGCATAGTCGCCGTTCGAGCCGTAAAGATCCAGCCGAACGCCGTCAGTGGCCGGGCCCAGGCCCGCGCCGTGGAACCGCTGCCCGCGGAGCCGGTACACCGCAAATCGCTTCCAGCCCGCCTTGTGGGCGTGATCGAGCAGCACTGCGTCGCAATCGTCGCCCTCCGGCGGGAAGCCCTGGGAATCGACGATGAGAAGCTCCTCGCCAAGCTGCGGGGCGGCGAGGCAATCGCGTGTGGAGTAAGTGACCCGCCGCCAGAAGCGCGCCGCTGGTTCTCCAAAGAGCGGCGCGGAGTCGAACAGCCGCTCGAGCGCCTGCTCGATCGCCTGGATGACGGTGGCGCGGCGCTTGTCGCCGGTGGCGAACCGCCGGTCGTGCAGCATGGTCAGCAGCTCGATGGCCGCGGCGCGCGATTTCGCGTTGTCCGCCGCTTGAATCACGGCCTGGCAGAAGCGCTGCAACTCGTCCGCCGGCCACGCGGGCAGATCGCGCACGTATGCAAAGAGGCTCGCCACGTCGCCCTCTTGCAGCTTCTCCCGGATGCCGTCGGACGAGGCACTGTGGCCGATCTCGACGCTCCCCTGGTCGCACCGGACCGTTCCGCCCTCCAGCTTCACTTCGCGGCCGAACTTGTCGGTGCAGGCCAGCCGCTTGCCGCCGTTCCCGTCTGGCGCCACGGTGAAAATGAAAGCGCCGCCATCGCTCGACGAGCCGCCTCGCGCGTTCCAATACTTGTCGGCCACGGGGCAGAACCGCGGGTCCTCTTTGGCGAGGCTCCGCAGCGTGGCGTCGATGGCCTGCTTCTCCGAGCAGATCAGGCCGATCTGCACCTCGCCGCTGTCGGAAAGCGCGAAGACCTGCGGCCGCAGCATGGCCGTGTCCGTGATGCCCAGCAGTTGGAACCGGTCCTCGCGGCTGCGGGCGATGATGAAGAACCACGGGCCATCCGGAGAGGCGTGCATGTGCGTGGCCTGGATCTGCCGGTAGATGGTCTGCTTTTCCTCCGGCAACTGGTCGAAATCCATCTCGGTGGTGGGCGCCAGGGCCTCGATGATGTACTCCAGCGGATATTGGTAGACGCGGTCCCACAGGTCGAAAAGCTGCACCGATACCTCGGTGTCGGTGAGGAACTGCTGGCGGATGTTCCGCTGCCGCAGATACTCGCACACCGAGTGGTAGTTGGCGAAATCGCCGTTGTGCACCAGGGCTTCGTTCAAGCCGACGAAGGGGTGCGCTCCGCCGGGATGCCACACGCGTCCCTTGGTGGGATAGCGCTGGTGGGCGATCCACACGTGAGCCTTGAGATCCTGGAGCTGGTAATACTCGACGTTCTGCTCGGCATAACCCACCATCTTGAAGACCAGCAGGTTGCGCCCGTGCGAGAGGACGAACGCCCGCTTCTCTCCCAGCGAAGCGTAGAACGCTTCGTTGAGCTGGTAGGAGTTTCGCCACACGAACTCGTCTTCGAGCGCGCGCGCCGAAAGCCCCGCGAGGCCCGCGGACGCCGCGAAGGCCGCGAGCGCCTCCGGCTTCGCCCGGACGATGTAGCGATGGACGTCGGGCGGCCGCACCTCCAGCCCCGGGATGTCGCGATACTCCTCGATGTGCGCCTGCCGCGTCGAAACCGCGATGTCGAAATTGGGCAGGATGAACTGCCGTTCGAGCTCGGCGTGGCAGTCCCCATCGAGCAAGGCGATTTGCAGCAGGTAATGGCTCTCCAGCATCTCCCCGGAGATGCCCAGTTGCTCCGCGACCAGGCCCACCGCCGCGATGCCGCCCCCCTTCCCGTTGCCGCGGTTCCGCATCTGGATGGACGGCTCATAAATGAATCGCCCTCTCACCGGCACGTTGCAGGCGAACCCCGTGACGCCGCAGCCGCCTTCCTCGGCCGGCTCGGACGTGATCGGCCGATCTTCCACCGGGTAGATCTGCGACCGGCTGGCCAGTAGTCGTTCGGCAAACTCGCTCATCGCCCCACCTCCCCGGCCGGTTCTTCGCTCAAGTAGCACAGCACATCGCTGCGCCCGCGCAGCTCGCGGATCGACGACATTCCCAGCCGCGCCAGCACCTCCACCATCTGCTCGCGCCAGGCGTTGTGCAGATTGATGAGCCGCTGCGTGGCCCACTCCACGCTCATCTGCCGGATCAGCTCCGGGTCGGTCGAGGCGATGCCGCGCGGGCAACCCCGGCCGCTTTCGCAAGAAGAACACCGCACGCAGCCCAGCGCCACCAACTCGGCCGTGCCGATCACCACGCCATCAGCGCCCAAGGCAATCGCCTTTAACACGTCGAACGCGGTGCGGATGCCGCCCGAGGCGATGAGCGTGATCTTTTCGCGAATGCCCTCGGCGACCAGAAACTTGTGCACCTTCGGAATCGCGAACTCGATGGGCATGGCGATGTTCTTCTTGGCGATGTCGGGAGCCGCGCCGGTGCCGCCATAGCTGCCGTCCAGGTGAATGATGTGGGCGCCGGCGTAGTAGCTGCCCACGGCCACCATGTCCACGTCGGTAGGCGTCGAGACTTTCACGCTCACCAGGCAGGTTGGGTTCACTTCCTTGATCCAATCCACGTGCTTCTTGTGGTCCTCCACGCTGTACACGCTGTGGAACGGGAACGGGCTGAATAGGGCGTTGCCAGCCACCGCCTCGCGCATGCGGGCCACCGCCGGAGTGTTCTTGTCGCCCAGCAGGTGCCCGCCCAGCCCCGGCTTGGCGCCCTGGGCGTACTTGAACTCCACGATGCGCACGCGCTGGATGGTATCCTCGCGCACCCCGAAAAGGCCCGTGGCCACTTGCGTGATCACGTGGTCGTCGTAGGGCCTCAGGCGATCGGGGTATCCGCCCTCGCCGGTGCACGTAAAGCTGTTCCACGCCACGGCCGCGCGGGCTTTGGCCAGGATGGTGTGGATGCTCACCGACCCGAAGCTCATGCCGCCCCCGTAAACCGGGATGTCGATGTGGGCCTGCGGACGGCCGTCGCCGCGGTGGTTCAGATCCAGGCCCGTGTCGATCTCCTCCGCCGTTGGGGCCGCCACCTGCTCCTCGATCCCTGGGACCTCGAACTTGAAGCGAATGCTGTCGAACCCGCCGCCCGAGGCTCCGTGCCGGGACTCCAGATGCGGCGGCGCCGCGTGCCCCGTGGCGGCCTGGCGCCAGTTCGCCAGGATCAGGTCGCTCGACCATCGCGGATCGCCCATGCATTCGGAGCTGGGGTTTCGCCGCACGGTGATCGCCTTCTGCCGGCATTGGGCGACGCAGGATTCGGCGCTCTCCGCGCACTCCGGGCCGATGCACAGGTGATCTTGCGGACGCAGCGTGAACGCGTACCCCGGGGGCTTGACGTGCACGCCGTAGGAGCACACCTCGACGCACCGGCCGCACCCGACGCACGCCGCCGAGCGGTCGATCCGGTACTTGCCCAGGGCGTTGCGGTAGCGGTCGGGCGCGGGACGAACTTCGCGAACGACGTTCTCCTGGGGCCAGTCGCTGGTCGTCATGCGCTCACCCGGTCCCGGGAGACGCGGCACAGGTCGCCGAACGCCTCCCTCTCGATGTCTTCCAAAAACATGGCGCGCCCCACCTCGCCACGCAGGCGGCGGACCTCGCGGATTCCCATCGCGCCCAGCACTTCGATCAACTGGCTGTGCCAGGCGCCCATCAGGTTCACGATCCGCTGCGCGGCGTAAACCTCGCCGGCCGAGCCGATCTCAGCCGGGCACGGATTGCACGAAGCGCCCGAGCCGCGCGCATGCCGGCAGACACGGCATCCCAAAGCCACCAGCAGCGCCGTATCCACCCCCACCAGGTCGGCCCCGCAGATGATCGCCTTGGCCATGTGCTCGGCCAGGGCGATGCCGCCGGAGACAATGAGAGTCACCTCGTCCCGTATCCCTTCCTTCACCAGCCGCCCGTGCACTTCCCTCAGAGCGTCCTTGATGTGCCGGCCGGGCCGCCCGCTCTCGAGCCGCTCGCGCCCGTGCAAATCGGCGCACAGATGGAACACTTTAATGCCCGCGCGGGCCAGTTCGAGAATGCGGCCGGCCGCCGCCGGGCCCAGCGGCATGCGCACCGAGAGAATCGCCTGCGGGTTGACGGCCAGCGCCTGGCGGGCCAGGTCCGCCACTTCCGGGCAATCCTCCACTTGAGCCATCCGCGCGGCTTTGAGAATCTCCTGGCTCTTGGCGATGTCGTCGCGGCCGAGCACCGGCACGACGAACGGTCCGGGCGCGGCCTCGGCAGCCGGCATCACCGCTAGAGTCCGGAGCTCCCGGGCCGCCGCGGCGCGCGCTCTCGCCAGATTGCCGCCCTCGACGGGCCAGGCAGGCATATCCAGAATCGCCGGAAGCTGGATCTCGAGCAGTCGGGACGGCGGGGTCAGCATCCTCCCGTCGGGCGTGAACCGCAGGCGCAGCGGCTTGGGCCCGATATCCACGCTGGTCGAAATGTACTCGCGCCCGTGAATCCCGTCGCGGGTGGGCCGCACGATCTCCGACATGTCCGTCCAGATGGAGTCGAAGCCCGGCCCGTGAAATCGCCCGCGGTAGCCGGCGCCCGAGACCGGAATCTTGCCGGTGTCGGACTGGTTCCAGGTAGTCAGCAGGATGTCCGGCTTCCAGTACTCGTCCCCCAGGTCCAGGAATTCCGGGTTCACCGAGACGCTCAGCAGTCCCTTGGTGCAGCCTTGCACGCAGGAGAGGCAGGCCTTGCATTCATCCCATGTCTCGACCGGCGTCAGCGGGTCGCGATTGTAGGCCGCTTCGTGCCGGTAAACGTCGTAGAGGCACCGCAGCTTGACGCAATTGGTACAACGCGAGCAGTCCTCCCGCCAATCGACGTTCCCGAACTTGCCGATGCGGCGGAACCGCGGCGGCGTCGGAACGGTGTGAATGTGGTAACGATCGGGCATACCCGGCCTCGTCTAAACCAATCTCGCTTCTTGGATCACGTCGGCGGCCAGCGCTTCGCACCCGCCGCTCAAGATGTGAATGCCACGGATTCCGGGGATGCCTTTGAGCGCGGCGGCCATCTCCGCCGCAATGGCAGCGCCCTCCTTCGGCTGCACACTCGCGATGATGGCCACCTTCTGGTCCAGCCCCGCCTCACGGACGGCATCCATCCACCGTGTGAAGCCGGCCAGGTCGAACACCGCCTCCGTCAGCAGGAAGTCCGCCCCCGCCACGATCTTCTTCCTCAGGCGCAGCAGGCTCAATTCCATCGGTTGCTGGTACGGGTGGGCCGCCGCCCCGAGCAGCCACTCCGGCCGCGGATCGATCCTGTGCCCGTTGAAGCCCTGGCCCTCGCGCATCATCTTCTTGAGGGCCTGGGTGAACTGGATCGAGTCGATATCGTAAACGCCGGCCGCTTGCGGGCAGATTCCGAGGGACTGGTGGTCGCCGCTGATGCAGAAGATCGTCGCAATGCCTAGCGCCGCCGCGCCCAGCGCGTCGTTCTCCAGCGCGATGCGATTGCGGTCGCGGGTCACCATCGAGAGCACGCTCGGCCGGCCTTCCGCCGCCAGAATCGCGGCGCAGGCCAGGGCCGAACCGCCGATCTGGCCGCAATTGTCCGCCACCACCACCGCGTCCAAACGCGCGGGCAGCAGGGCCGACAGCTTCTTCACCGCGCCGGCGTCGCCGCTCAATGGCGGCAGACACTCGGCCGTGACGGCCAGCCGGCCGGTGCTCAGCGTCCGGCCAAGTCTACTCTTCGTTGTCGTCATAGCTGATATCCACTTCCTGGCAGGTTTCTTCGGCGTGTCCGGCCGCGAAAGCTCGGTGCAAAGGGTTGGGAGGCAGTGCCGCGAGAGCCTCGATCACCTGGTCGCGGATGGTGGCTGCCTGGGCGTCCAGCCCCTCGGAAGCGCACGCCGGCGCGGCCCTTCCCGCGGCCAGGGCCATATCCTCCGCCGCCGTGCCCGGCAGATGGAAGAGCATCAGACGTTCGCCGCCCAGCCCGATCGCATCGAGGATCGAGCGGAGGTAGTCCGCCCGGCGCGCGCAGCGCTTGCTGCCCTCCAGATAGTGGCAGTTGTCCTCCTCGCAGGCGACTATCGAGACCACGCCGGACCCCGACTCGAACGCCTTCAGCACGTGCTCCGGCTGAAGCCGCCCCGTGCAGGGCACCAGGATTTCCCGCACCGGCCACGGCCAGCCGAAGTCGGGGACCGCCGGCCGTGGCCGGCCCGCGGAGGTGGGAGCCTGGCCCGGACGGGCGCAATTGGCGCACACGAAGATCGTGACGGCCCCTGGCAGCGAGGTCGTCATCCCCCACCCTGCGGTGGTGCACCTGGAGCTGCAATATCCTGATTCATAAGGAGTTCTCTCGACGGGGAGAGTGACTGGCAGTATATCAGATTTTAAGTAATTTGGATATTATTATTCTAAAAGTATCATCCTCGCTTATAATAGGCCTGAACTATGACCCTCCAACATCTCAAGCTCTTCCGGGACATCGCCCACGCGCGCAACGTGAGCCACGGCGCGGAAGTCTGCGGCGTGAGTCAGTCCGCTGCCAGCCAGTACCTGCGCGAAACCGAACGTCTGTTGGGGCTCCAGATCCTAGATCGTAGCACCCGGCCCATCGAGCTCACCGAAGCCGGGCGCCTGTTCTATGAATTCTGCCGCGATGTCCTGCGCCGCAAGGAAGAGTTCGAGGAGTCGCTGGAAAAGCTCAAGGGCCGCGTGCAGGGCACGGTCAGGGTCGCCGCGATTTACTCGGTGGGCCTCTCGGATATGTCGCGCCTGGAGCGCGAGTTGTCCCGCCGCATGCCCCAAGCGGAGCTGCTGGTCGAGTACCTGCGTCCCGAGAAGGTTTACGACGCGGTGGTCACCGGCCAGGCCGACCTGGGCCTGGTGAGTTACCCGGAATCCAACCGGGAAATCGCCGCGATTCCGTGGCGCGAGGAGAAGATGATGGTGGCGGCCGCTCCCTCGCATCCTTTGGCATCCAGAAAAACCCTCGACCTGGCCGACCTGGCTCAACAGAACTTCGTGGCTTTCGACGACGATCTCCGCGTGGGCCGCG
>JBEKSR010000144.1:0-17457 GCA_049516835.1 Bryobacteraceae bacterium
GTGCTTACCGGGATGATCGCCGGCTTCCTGGCGCAGTTCCCCGGCCAGCCGGACCAGGCCGTGGCCGCCGCCGTTTACCTGCACGGGCTGGCGGGCGAGATCGGCGCGCGGGCGCTGGGGGAGAAGTGCCTCATCGCCACCGACATTTTGCGGTACCTTCCGGACGCCATGGAGGAGTGTGCCGACGTATCGGACGGCGTCTGAGGAAGAGACCGTGGCGCTGGGAGAGCGGCTGGCGCGTGCGCTGCCGCCGCACGGGGTGGTGCTGCTGACCGGCAACCTGGGCGCGGGCAAGACCATGCTGGCCAAGGGAATCGTGAGCGGGCTGGGGGCGGCCCCGGCCGAGGAGGTTTCCAGCCCCACCTTCACCCTGATCCACGAATATGGAAACGGCCGCGTCTACCATGTCGATCTCTACCGCCTGGAAGAGCCGCGGGAATTGGCGACCTTGGGCCTCGAGGAGTTGTTCGAGCGGGATGCCGTGGTGCTGATCGAATGGGGCGAGCGCTTTCCGCGGTTCCTGCCGGCCGAGCGGACCGAGATCCGCATCCGCGCGGTGGGCAACGACGAAAGGGAAATCGAAGTCACGCAAAGCTTATGAGCAAACAACCCTGGGCCCTGATTCTGGGCGCGAGCAGCGGGTTCGGCGAGGCCACCGCGCTGGAGCTAGCGCGCGCCGGCATGAACATCTTCGGCGTCCACCTGGACCGGCGCGACAAGCTGCCGCACGTCGAAGAAATCCAGGAGCGCATCCGCGCGCTGGGGCGCGAGGAGCAGTTCTTCAACTGCAACGCTTCCGACGACGAGATGCGCCAGGACGTGGTGGAGCAGATGCGCCCGCGGCTGGCCGATCCGCCGGGCACGCTGCGGGTGCTGATGCATTCGCTCGCCTTCGGCGCGCTGAAGCCGCTGGCCGGCGCGGAGCAGGTGGTCTCCAGGAAGCAGCTCGAAATCACCGCCGACACCATGGGCCACTCGCTGGTCTACTGGGTGCAGGACTGCCTGCGGGCGGGTTTTTTCGAGGGGGGCGCGCGCATTTTCGCCATGACCTCGAGCGGCAGCACCAGAGCCATTCCGAATTACGGGCCGGTGAGCGCGGCCAAGGCTATCATCGAGGCGCACATCCGGCAACTCGCGCTGGAGCTGGCGCCGGCCGGCATCACGGCCAACGCCATACTGGCGGGCGTGACTGACACCCCCGCGGCGCGCGCGATTCCCGGCTACCGGAAGCTGATGGAGATCGCGCGCGAGCGCAATCCGCACCAGCGGCTCACCGCGCCGGAAGACGTGGCGCGGTCGATCGTGGCGCTGTGCCACCCGGCGACTTACTGGCTGACCGGCAACACCATACACGTGGATGGGGGAGAGAACATCGTAGGATGAGAATCCTATTGGCCCTGGCGTTCGCCGCGACGCTCGCGGCGCAGACGTTTATCCAGATGACCGACCCGCAGTTCGGCATGTACGCCGAAAACAGAGGGTTCGCGCAAGAGACCGCCAACTTCGAGTTTGCCGTGGCCACGGCCAACCGCCTGAAGCCCGCGTTCGTGGTGGTGACGGGCGACTTGGTCAACGCGGCGGGCGACGCGGCGCAAATCGCGGAATTCAAGCGCGTGGCCGGCAGGTTGGACCCCAGCATCCGCCTGTTCCTGATGCCCGGAAATCACGACCTGGGAAACGAGCCGACCAAGGAATCGCTGGCGAATTACCGCGAGCAATTCGGGCCGGACTACTACACCTTCCGCGTGGGTGACATTACCGGAATCGCGCTCAATTCGAACCTGGAGAAGGGCGCGCGGAACGTTCCCGAGGAAGCCGCCAAAATGGAGGCGTGGTTCCGGACCGAGCTGGCCAAAGCGCGGCGGGACAAACACGTTATCGTGTTCCAACACATTCCGTTCTTCCTTCAGGATGCGAACGAGGCGGACCGATACGAGAATATCCCGCGCGAAACCCGCCAGCGCTATCTGAAGATACTTCACGAGTACGGCATAAAGCAGGTATTCGCGGGCCACTACCACAGCACGTCCGAAGCGCGCGACGGCGACCTGGAGATGATCACCACCGGCCCGGTTGGCAAGCCCGTGCCCCCCGCGCGATCGGGCCTCCGAATCGTGACCGTCTCGGCGGCCGGCGTGACGCACCAGTACTACGATTTCGGCGACCTGCCGTAGCTCGTGGCGCAGCCACTCTTGGCTGCCGCGCGTGGCTCTTCGTCACGTGGCATCTTCACGGCAGTCTCCCACAGGCCATGTGCCCTCCTCCCGGCAAGCTCTCGCCGGGAGCAGCTTTCGTCTGCATGGATCGGTATCTCGATCGGGCACAGGGTCGGGATCGATTTGCCACTTAGTTTTCCTTGTGGGGCAGGCTTTTCAGCCTGCGGACCCGCTTTCCAGCGGGTCCAGCCGGCCGGAAGGCCGGCTTGCGGGCAGGATTGCCCGCCCCACAATCTATGCAGAATGTCGATTTCACCAAAACTAAGTGGCACTAGCCAGGAGTGGCTGCGCCACAGCCCAGAGCCCCCTGTGATAAAGGACTGAGCCTGTCTACTTCGACGGCACGTGGAACGTCCCCAGAAGACCGCTGCGGCGGGGACCGTTGCTCCAGGTTTCGCCCAAGCCATCGCCCTGGAACGAATCCGCCGCGGTGCGGGCTTCCATGTAGTTTCCGGAAACGCCGCGGGCGGAAAGCCCGGCGCCGCCGGCACGACGGCCGCCATACCCAAGAGTTTGAGCATCCCAGTCTTCTCCCTCAATTCAGTTATGAGCGCAGGTAGCGCTCCTTGGTGAGCACCGGAGTCGCTCGGGACAAACGGGCCGGAAAACAGTCCCGACGGAGGCGATTGGGCGTATATTGGATGGTGGCCACGAAGTAAAAATGTAAGTCCCGGATGATAGCTTGCCATGGAGGCATAGGAGGCGAAGATGCGAACGCGTTCTCTGGTCCTTGTCCTGTTCCTGTCGTTGATGGCGGCATCCCTCAGCGCGCAACGCCAGAAGCTCACGATCAATGTCACAACACCCGAAGGGCGGTTGCTCCAGCAAGTCAAAGAGGAGTCCGACGACGCCAAGAAGGTGGCGTTGATGGAACAATTCCTGGCGCAATACCCCAAGGACGAGGGAGCCGTCTGGGTTTACTCCCAGATGGTGGCCAGTTGCGCGAAGCTCGGCCAGTTCGACAAGGCCATGGCTGCCGCCGAGAAGGCGCTGGCCCAAGATCCAGCCGATCTGGAAACCGCCGCTGCGGCCGTGACAGCGGCCGCGGCGAAGAAGGACCCCGATGCGGTGCGCAAGTGGGCCGTCCAGTCCTCGGACCTTGCGCGCAAGGCCGCCCAGGCGCCCAAAGCCGGGGACGAAGACGACGATGCATTCAAGCAGCGCGTCGATTATGCCAAACAAGTGGACGCCTACACGGAGTCCGCGCTGTTCAACTCGGCGTTGCAGGCTCCGGACGCGGCCAAGAAAGTCGAGCTGCTCAGGACGCTCGAGCAGCGGGCTCCGGAAAGCGCCTATCTGGCCCAAGGATATGGACTCTACTTCCTGGCCTTAGTCCAGAGCGGCGACACGCCAGCCGCGGTTGCCGTGGCGGAGAAGCGCATCGCCAAGGGCCAAGCCAACGAACTGATGCTGGCGACTGCCGCCGACTTCTACCTGCGCCAGAACCGGGAGCCGCAGAAGGTCCTCGACTACTCCTCCAAGCTGATCGAGTTGGTCAACACCAAGCCGAGGCCGGAGGGGGTCGGCGACGCCGACTGGCAGAAGAGCAAGGACTATTTCCTTGGGTTGGGGCAGTGGATAGCCGGCGTGTTGTACTGCTCTCAGGGCAAATTCGGCGAGGCCGACAAGGCGCTGAGGGTAGCTTTGCCCCTGCTCGAGGGCAACGACGAGAACAAGGCCGGGGCTCTCTTTAATCTCGGGATCGCCAACTCCCACCTCAAGAACCTTGCGGACGCCGTCAAGTTCTTCGAGCAGTGCATCGCCATCAAGAGCCCTTACCAGCCCACCTGCACGGACAACCTCAAAGCGATTCGATCGACGTACCGCGTCGTCAGATGAACATCCTGGTTGCAGACCTCCACCCGGCTTCTCTCAAATATCAGACAAGGCGCCGGATCCAGGGCAAAGAAATCAGGAACCACGGCGCGAATCGGTCCCTCTGGCCCTCAAAAGCTCCACGCCTCGAACTTGATCTCGCTCTTGTCGTCGAAGTTCTGTAGCCAGACGGCGCCGCGGCGGAGCTCCAGAAAAGGTCCCTGTGGGCCGCGTCGCACCGTGGCGTTCCAGACTTTCATCTGCGGACCCGTCGACCAGAAGGTGTGGCCTTTGAGAAGGGTGAACTGCGGGCCCCACGGCCGAGGTTCGTAGGGTTTGTCCCTGCCCACTTCATAATTGACCAACAGCGGCACCAGAGACTTGTCAACTGCCTCCAGCGCCGAGATGTTGATTTCATTCGGTATCGCAGCATTGATCCCCGCTGGCAGATAGATGATGGTCCACCTGCCCTTATCGAAACCGCGGAGACTGAACCGCCCCGATTGGTCCGCGGTGGCGGTCGGCACATTCGGCAGGAGCTTGATTTTTGCTTGGTCCTCGAACGCCTGGCAGAGTATCAGACGCGCACCGGCCATGGGCTTCCCGCTCTTGCCAAGAAACACGCCGTTCGCGGTCGTGACCGGCTTCGGTTGCGATTTCGGTTGCTGGCCCAGGAGACACCCAGCTACTGTCAAGAGAACCAGCGTATGCAGCCACTTGGATCTCATACGTCCTCCTTCCCTCGCTGATGCCGGGGCGGCCGCGGAAGTGAGGAACCGGCGATACCACGGCCTCGGCGAAAGGGTGTAGACCAGGATCTCCACTTTCGTTTCCTGGCCACCATCCAATATACGCCAACTCGCCTCCGTCGGGACTATCTTTCGATCAATTTATCCCGGAAAAGGGGTCAGACGCATTTTCCATCTATTCTCCAACATGTCGGCGCCCGATCAACTGGCGGCCTTCCGGCGGGCCGGCCTCGTCCGCGGACTCTCGTCCCTTTTGGGCGGCTGGCGATTGTTTCCGCGCTGGGTTACCTGATGGGCGACACCTGGAACCCGGCAAGAAATAGAATGATGTTATGGGCACGGCTCGTTACGTCCACTGGCGGAATGAAGGCATGTGGCTCGGATATTTCGTGGAATTCCCCGATTACCTGACCCAAGGCGAGACGCTGGCGGAATTGGAGGAGAATCTCCTCGATCTCTATCGGGACCTGACGAGCGGCGAGATTCCAGGCATCCGCAGGATCGCCGAGCTCGAAGCTGGATAAAGCGGGCCGACCTGATTCGCAAGCTCGAAGCATCAGGGTGCTTGCTCATCCGCCACGGTGGGAGGCACGATTGGGATCGCAACCCGAAGACCGGAGTGTCCCAGCCAGTGCCCCGGCACAAGGAAGTGAACGAAATCGCCGCCAAGCACATCCTGAAGAAGCTGGCTGATTGAGGGTGCGCCGCCCTACACCCCACCACACGCGCCGCTTAGGTTCGTATGCGGCAAGGCATTGAAATAAAATATCTTAACCTGCGGCACTGCCTGCGTCCGCCGGCTGTCTCTGCGTCCTCGCCCTTGCACTCATCAGGCACAGCCGTCCACAGGCCAAGAGCCCCGAAAAACTCGGAATCCTCTGCGCGCCCCGCGCCGGAAAATCTTTGCGCTTATGACGGATTGCGGTTCGCCGCCCGCGGCAGGCCATGGCCCCGCCTCACCGGCTTACAACTCTTCGTAGCACTCCCGGCCCGGATTGCACTCGAACTCGTCGACTGCCTTGCCGTCCGGACCCAGGCATTTGAACGTGTGCTGGCACCAGAAGGCGCCATCGTTGCTGTGCTGGATGGTCGGATCCCACTCGGCTTCGATGTACATGCCCTTCCAGCGCAGCTTCTCGCAGCGGTTCGTTTCAATGTTG
Source organism: Bryobacteraceae bacterium (assembly GCA_049516835.1). GTDB lineage: Bacteria > Acidobacteriota > Terriglobia > Bryobacterales > Bryobacteraceae > Fen-178. The sequence goes on from JBEKSR010000144.1 coordinate 5,941, forward strand.
GTCAAACCGGAACGTTCCATCATGGTTATGCCTTCACCTTTGCGGCTTCGAGCAGCGCCCGCTTCACCGCCACTTTCGCCAGTTGCACCTTGTAGGCGTTCTGGCTGAGCGGCTGGGCGCCTGAGACGGCGGCCTTTCCGGCCTCTTCGGCGGACTCCGCCGTAATGGTCTTGCCCGCCAGCGCCTTTTCGGCTTCGAGAGCTTCCCAAGGCGTGGGCGCCACGTGCCCCAGCACCACCTTGGCCGAGGCCACCGTATTGCCGCGCATGTGCAGAACCACCGATGCGGTGGCCAGAGGCCAGTCCAGCGCCTCTTTCTGCCGCACCTCGTAAGTGGCGCTGCGCACGGCGCCGGCCGGAACCAGGATCTCGGTGAGAATCTCGTTCGGAAGAAGAGCGATCTCGCGCGTGTTTTCGTCCTTGGGCGCGACGAAGAACTTGGCCACCGCAACCTCACGGCTGCCCTTCGCCGAGACCAGTTTCACCTTCGCGCCCAGCGCCACCAGCGCCGGCCCGAGGCTCGACGGGCTCACGAAATAAGCGGGGCCGCCGCCGAAGATGGCGTGGTACTTGTTCTCGCCATCCGGCGCCAGCGGCTTGCCGTCCTTCATCGCCAGCAGCCCGAAGCCCTGCCGGAAATACCAGCAGCGGGGGCGCTGGCACAAGTCGCCGCCCACCGTGCCCATGTTGCGGATCTGCGGGCTGGGAATGCCCGCCGCCGCGTCGGCCAGCGATTTGTACCCGGCGCGGACATCGGCATTCGTGGCCAGCTCTTCCATGGTGACCAGCGCGCCGATGCGCAGCCCGGCGCCGGTCTTCTGGATGCCCTCGAGTTCCTTGATGTTCTTGATGTTCACCACGCGCTTGGGCGTGTGGAGGTAATCTTTCATGAGGCTGAGGAGGTCCGTGCCGCCGGCCAGTACGTCGGCCTGTCCCCAGCGGGGGGCGAGCAGGCCCACGGCTTCCTGGACGGTCGCCGGATTGGCAAATTCAAAGGACTGCATTATGCGTTCCTCCCTTCCAGCGCGGCCAGCACGCGATCCGGAGTCATGGGGATGTTGGGGACCCGCACTCCAATCGCGTTGGCCACCGCATTTCCAACCGCCGCGCAGATGGCGATGGCCGGCGGCTCACCCAGGCCGACGACGCCGCGCTTGTCGTTTTCCGGCCGGATGTCGAGATGCACGACGATCTCGCCGATATCGTTGATGCCGGCCAGCTTGTAGAACTCCATGTCGGGATTCAGCATGCGGCCGGTCTGCTCGTCCATGACGCGCTCTTCGAACAAAGCGGTGCCGATCCCCATGATGATGGCGCCGTAGCACACGCTCTCCGCCAGCCGCGGGTTGATGACCATGCCGCAATCCTGCACCGCCACATAGCGGTTGATCTTCACCAGCCCCGTCTCCGTATCCACCGAGACGTCGGCAATCTGAATGCCCGCGACGCCCGAGGTGTTGAGGCCCATGGGATTGCGCTGCTGGTTCTCGCCCATCTCGGAGATTTTGGTGACCCCCAGCTTGCGGCACGCGGCCTGCCACGTGAGGCTCTTGCTGGGATTGTCCTTCACACGGATGTGGCCGTCCACCGCCTCCAACTGTTCGGGCTGCGCGCCTAGCGCCGGCGCGGCCGCTTCGAACAGCTTGGCCAGCGCGTTCATACTCGATTTGCGTGTGGAAGAGGAGACGCCGCCCACAGTCGTGGACCCGCCCGAGGCGCTGTCCGGCGGCAGGTCGTTGGTCCCGATTGCCAGCTTGATCGCGCCCAGCGGAAGCCCCAGGGTCTCGGCTGCCACTTGCACGATGATGGTGCGCGTCCCGGTGCCCAGGTCCTGGGTGCCAATCTCCACCAGCACCGAGCCATCCGGGTGGATGGTGGTGCGGCACTGGCTCTGGTGTCCTCCGCCGCCCCAGGTGCCAAAGCCCAGGCCGAGTCCGCGCTTCACCACGCCGGTGCCGCCCTGCCCGCGAGGATGCCACAGCTTCTTCCAGTCCGCGATCTCGGCGGCCTTCTGCAACTGGTACCGGTAGGTCTCCACGCGCGCTTTGGGCGCGTAGGCGACATTCTTGTCAAACACTTCCATCGGGTCCATCCCGATCTTGGCCGCGAAGTCCTCCAGCGCGCTGCACGTCAGGTAGCTGGCTTGCTGGTTGTTCGGCGCTCGCCACGCGCGGGAAGACCCGGCGTTCACCGACACGGACGTGTGGTGGAGACGCTGGTTGGGAATGGTGTCGATGATATACGGGAGGGGCGGCGAGCCGCCGCCGGTAAAACCGCCAGTGGCCCACGATTCCGACTGCCAACCCGTGACGGTGCCATCCTTCTTGCCCGCGATCCTGATCTTGGCGAATGCCGAAGGACGGTTGCCCGCGATGGCCTGTTCGGTGGCGCGGTCGAGGAACAATTTCACCGGACGGCCGCCGGCCTTCTTGGAAAGATCGGCGCCCACCTGGTCCCAGGACTCCGGCCCGAACTTGCTGCCGAATCCGCCGCCAATGTGGTCCTGCTTGACGTGGATGTTGGCAATCGGCACCTTGATGTTCGGCGCCAGCGAGCCCGCATAGTGCGTGACATCCTGCGTCGAGGGGAATAAGCTGACCTGGTCGCCTTGCCACTGGATGACCATACCATGCGTCTCCAGGCAGCAGTGGGTGACGACTGGAATGCCGTACTGCCCCTCGGAGACTGCCTCGGCCTCCTGGAAGGCCTTGTCCGGATCGCCCTTCACACTCTCGCCCGCTGCTTTGGCGCGCGCCCCGGCCTTGCCTAGGTCGTCCTCCTTGACCATGTGCGGCAGCACTTCATAATCCACCTTGATTTTGCGCACGGCGTCGCGGGCGATCTCTTCGGTGGTGGCCGCCACCGCCGCAATTTCCGTCCCCGCCCACTGGATCTCGGTCCCCGCGGGGGAAACCACGTGCACCGCTTTTACGCCGGCGGTCTTCTCCGCCCCGCTGGTGTCGATGCTGGTGACGCGCGCATGGGCGTGCGGGCAGGTCAGGTACACCCCGAACAGCAGGTCCTTGGGCCTGAGATCCGAGGAGTACTTGGCGCGGCCGCTGGCTTTCTGCGGCCCGTCTACGCGCTTATAGGGCTTGCCGATGATACGGCGTTTCTCCATCGGCGGCCAGTTGTAGTCCGGAGTGTTAGCCATTCTTTCCTCCCTTCATTTCCTTGGCGGCCTCGAGCACCGCCTGGCGAATCCCCATGTAGGTGCCGCAGCGGCACAGGTTGCCGCCCAGCCCGCGCTTCACGTCTTCCATGGTGGGGTTGGGATGCTTGTCGATGAAGCCCTTGGCCGCCATCACGAATCCGGAGGTGCAGTATCCGCATTGCTGCGCGTCATGGTTGACGAAGGCCGCGGAAACCGGATGCAGATTGTTTCCGGCGGCCAGACCTTCGATGGTTTCGATATTCTTGCCCTGCGCATCGATGGCCAGGACGCTGCAACTGTACACGGTCTTGCCCCCCATGATGACGGTGCAGGATCCGCAGACGCCGCGGTCGCAGGCTCTCTTCGCGCCGGTCAGGTCCAGATAGTTGCGCATGGCGTCGAGCAGCGTCACGCGCGGCTCGACCGTCACATTGACGGGTTTTCCGTTGATCGTAAGCGTGATCGGCGCCGGCCCGGGTCCAGCCACATTGGCTGGGGCCGGCGCTGCGGCCGCCTCTCTTTCCAGCAGGCCCGTTCCCACCGCGCCGCCGCCCAGGCCAATGCCGCTGATGAACCCGCGCCGGGAGAACCCGGCGTGATCTTTCCTTGAACTCACACACACCTTCCTTTCGTGCGTACCTGATGCTTTATAGGATGTCCCAGAAGGCCCAACCGAGTCAACAGTGCAGGGGCATCAAATCAACTGTTCCATCAGCGAAATGAGGTATTCCTGGTCGAATGGGCCGGAGCGGTAGGTGCGCGCATCGAAGAAGCGCCACATCTTCTTATCCTTTTCCAGGGTATAGAAGAGGAGCTGCTCTTCGATGAGGCTCCGATCCAGCAGTTCCTGGTTGAACGCGCGGACGACTCCCTGGAGGGTGTATGGAATGCGCAAGTCCTCGGTCGAGATGAGCTCTGGTGAGGCCTCAAACTCGACTTGAAGAATTCTCCCCTGGACGTTGATCTGGAACAGGTTCTTCGCATCTTCCTGAAAGGCGTCCGGGGGAAACTCCGGCGGATCGAGCGCCATCTCCGAGCGGGAAAGCAAGCGGTTGAGAGAGTCCACAAAACCGGAGCAGACGGCATACAGGCTGGCCGCCGCGGCCCTGCGAAGCGCGGCTATTTCTCGGGTGCGCCGCAGAAAGCTCTGGTCCTTCTCCGCCAGCGCATCGATGCTCTGCGCCAGCCGCTTGAACCGAGCGTCCCGGACCTGCTCCCGACTTCCCAACCGTCTCAATCCCGACGCCTCCCGTCCTCTATTCCAGCATACTGCCGGAGTGGTGGGGCAGATTGTCAATTCCCGATTGCGGCATTCTGCATTTGTTGTGGGGCGGGCAATCTTGCCCGCAGCCGCCTCTTAGGCGGCTTCTTCGCGCGGTGCGCGAGTCTTCGGAGCCGCGGTCGCCGGCTGAAAGCCGGCTGCAGCCAGGATTGGCTGCCCCACGATTTGTGCGGAATGGTCACCGGAATCAAAAAGTATGTGGCATTGGATTGGCAATCTGCGGCCGATTGGTAATCGGCCCCCGTGGCGCCGGGCCGAGAGGGCACCCCCTTGCCACCGGCGTCTGCCCCGTTGAAAAACTCAACGGCGGCGCTGCCATTCCAGCAGTTCCCCTGGTTCGATGAAATCCAGCAGGTCGATATGCAGTTGGGCGAGAACTTGGTCCGCCATTTCCAGTGAGAGCAGCCGCTTGCCTTTGAGCACATTGTGCATGTGAGGCTGCGAAACACGGGTCAGGCGGGCGAGACCCCGCTCGGTGGCGTCCCCACTACGAACCAGCACGTGAAGGTGGGCGATGAGCCGCCGCTGCAATTCGCTAAAGTTCACACCACTCCTCCTAAACCTATTCCCACGGGAAATAGGGGAGTACTAGAGCCTAGTGTACCAAAATTAGAATTCAGTGACTGCCTGGTTTGAATTATCCCAGGTCTATTTCGTATACCCCTCCTGGAAACAAGGTGATACGAGATTTGTACATAAGCTTTGTCTTAGCATTTCAAATAAACCCTAATATAAATGCTTGACGTTTTCTTATGCGGCGCTAAATTTGAACAAGCTGTTGGCGCTGGCCCCATTCACAAGAGCTGGCGCCACAGGAGGACATTCTCAACATGCAGTGGAGCAGATCGAACTCGATAGGGCTGGCAAAGGCGTCATGCACTCACTGCCAGGGTCTCGGTACGCGCCTTGTCCGTGACGGAAAGGAAGCGCCTTGCGATTGTGTGTTTCGGACGGTCTTTCGCACCTGTTTCAACCGTTTTCGGCAGTTCGTCGCTGAAGGGGCGCACACCGGCACGGTTTCCCTGGAGTTCTGCCGCGGCCGCGATGGCCGGCGGACCTATTCGCGCAAGCGGGAAGAATACCTGGCCGACTTTTGCCTCGTCAGCCACCGAGTGCTGGACGATTACGACCATAGACTTTTCCGATTTCATTTCCTCCTAGGGGCGGACTGGAGGCTCTGCTGCCGCCAATTGAACATGGATCGCGGGGACTTCTTTCATGCCGTCTACCGCATCGAGCAGAGACTGGGACGCATCTTCGCTGAACTCCAGCCGTACCCGCTGTTCCCGCTGAATGAATACTTTGGCGGCATGATCCGCAAGGAACCGGACAGTTCTTTACTGGCAGTGCCTCTCCACCCGTGCCCCGTGGCGCGGGTGGAGCTGCCGTTATCCGCATAGCCGGTTATTTCCGGCGGGCCGCAGCCATCGGGGTGCCGTTTCCTCTTACAATAGATAGTCCGGCACCACGTCATGGATATTCTTACCCACACGGCGGCCGGCCTGTTTTTGAGCAGGGTTGGACTGGGACGCTGGACCCCGCGAGCCCTGCCGATTCTGCTGCTGGCGGCCAACGCCCCCGATATCGACGTCCTGAGCGCGGCGGGAGGGTCGCTCAACTACCTGCACTACCATCGGCACCTGACACACTCGCTGGCGGCCATGCCGGTGCTGGCCCTTCTGGCGGTGCTGGTGGTAAGGGTGGCCGGCCGAAAGCCGGTCCACTGGCTGGGGGCGTTTTTCGCGGCGCTGATCGGGGTGGCATCGCACCTGCTGCTCGACCTCACCAACGTTTACGGCATCCGCCTGTGGCTGCCCTTTTCCGGGGAATGGCTGCGGCTGGACCTCACCGGCGTGATCGACATTTGGATCTGGGGCGCCTTGCTGCTGGGGATCGCGGGGCCATTTGTGGCCCGCCTGGTCGGCTCGGAGGTCAGCTCGGGAACGGTGCGCGATCGGAATCATGGCCGCGGGTTCGCCATTTTTGCGCTGGCTTTTGTGTTGGTGTACAACTGCGGCCGCGGCGTTCTGCACGCGCGCGCCGTGGCGGCGCTGGAATCGCGCCTCTATGGGGAATCCATCCCGCTGCGCGTCGCGGCCCTGCCCTACCCCGCCAATCCTCTGCACTGGCGGGGCCTGGTGGAAACCAGCGATTCTTATGAGGTGGAAGACTTGAACCTGGCGGGCGAGTTCGATCCCACGCGCGGCATGGTCTTCTACAAACCGGAGCCCAACGCCGCCCTGGAGGCCGCGCGCCACACGGCCGCGATCCGGGAGTTCCTGCGGTTCTCACAGTTTCCGCTGTGGCGGATCATGCCGGTTTCGGAGCCGGAAAACGGCCAGCGGGTCGAGGTGCTCGATATGCGTTTCGGCACCCCGCTGGCCCCGGGATTCCTGGCCGGCGCGATCCTGGATTCCAAGCTCCATGCCATCGAGACGTCCTTCACGTTCGGCGTCGTGCGGCCGCGATAGGGCAATTCGCAAGCCGTTCTAGGGTTTTCCGCCGATTCCATCATCGCCCTGGCGCCGGCATAATCGAGTCGTGCAGGTTCCCGACGCAACTATCGTATTGGACCGGGCGCAACTCCGCGAAGTCACGCTGGACAACGAAGATCTCATGCGCGAGATTCTGGCGGTGTTGATTGACGATACCTCGCGGCAACTGCCGTTCCTGGAATCCGCCATTCGCGCGGAAGATTCGCAGAAGTGCATGCGGCTGGCGCACTATTCCAAGGGCGCCTGCGCCAACGTGGGGGCCAATGCGGCCGCCGCCGTGCTCAAGCAGATCGAGCGCAAAGCAGCGGGCCGCGAATTCCCCGAGTGCCGCGTGTCGCTGGCCAACCTGGCGGCGGAAATCGAGCGGCTGCGCTTCGAGGCGACTGCAATCTAGGCCCCCCTTCGGCTTTGCTCCAACAACAACTTCACACCATCGGCGCAGAGCGTGGCAGCGTGCTTGGATTCGGCGGCCAAACCGCCCACCGCCTGGTCCACGATGGCTGCGTGGAACGCCGCGATCTGGGCGCGCGTCTTGCCCTGGATCCATTCCGTGAGCGCGGAGCCGGCGGCGATCGACGCCGTGCAGCCGCGGACCTTGTAGCGCACCTCGACCGCCACATCGGCCTCGAACCGCGCCGAGAGACGCAGAATGTCGCCGCAGGCCTTGGCATGGTTCAGGTGGTGGCGGCGATCATTGAGTAGTGCAGTACTGCCGAAGTCTTGCCTTTTTTGTGGGGCAGGCAATCTTGCCTGCAGCCGCCTTTCAGGCGGCCCTTTCGCGGCATGTGAGAGTCTCCGATCCCCGCAGGCGCCGGCTGAAAGCCGGCCGCAGCCAGGATTGGCTGCCCCACAGCCAAGTGCATACTCGTTGTTCCGCTTGCCGCAGACCGCTAGCGCCTGAAAACTGCGTTGATCGCGCATCGGAACAGTCCCGGCTGTTCAATCCAATCCCCCAGCTCTGCCTCGGGAGGTCCTGTCCTTCGCCTTCGCCGCCTCGGTCGTTTGCCACTGCATATTTTCTGGCCCGTCCGCGCCGCCGCGCTTCAGAGGAACGATATAATCTCTCACGTAGCTCGGGCGCGCGCCGCTCCACCTGCCCGTGGACGCCGGCCCGCTAGTCAACGAAGCCTGAGGTGCGGACAACGCCTTGCGCCGTGCGATCCCGGCGACGCTTCTACCCTGAACGGCGTGTTACGTGACGAATCCTGCGGAATTCGGATTCCGGGCGGGAGGCCGGCCTGCGGGGAGCAATCCGTGTGGCGTGGTAAAATCAACGTCGCGGAATGCCGGCGATCGGCAGGTTGTATGGGATCTTGATCCGAATGTTCTTCAATGATCACGCGCCGCCGCACTTTCACGCCCGGTACGGTGAGTTTGAAGCCACGATCGAGATCGGCGCCTTGGCGATCCTCGAGGGGCAACTACCACGCCTGGCTTTGAACCTGGTTCAGGAATGCGCGTGATACATAGAGAGGAATTGCTTGAAGACTGGCGGCTCTGCCGCGGAAACACGCCCCCAACGAAGATTGAGCCGCTGGCGTGAGCGGAATGGTGTTGAATGTACTGGGACGTAATTGAGGTAAAGCCGGAGCCGGGCCACTGCCTCTTTGTCCGATTCAAAGACGGATTGGCGGGACGTGTGCGGCTGAGGCCGGAAGAGCTGACCGGTGCGCTGGCGCCGCTGGCGGATGTGCAGTTTTTCGAACAAGTCCTCATTGATTGTGGCGCGGTTGCGTGGCCCGGTGAGATCGATCTGGCGCCGGATGCAATGTACGCCCAGATCGCCAGCCGGCATCATGGAGATCGGCAAGCCAAGCCAGTGAAGAGTCATCACCGCTGAACGGAGGCCGGCCTGCGGGGAGCAATACTCCATCGGCCGAGGAACCCGCTTGATTTCAGCGGTTGGGCTCCTTAAGAGTACTTCGTTACAGGGCCAGTGATAGGCTCGAGGCATCGCTTCCCGCATCACCATCGAGCCAGGCAAACGCTCCGGCCAGCCGTGTGTCCGCGGGTTGCGCATCACGGTATGGGATGTATTGAGTTGGCTCGCCAGAGGCATGACGGAACGGCAAATCCTCGATGACTACCCGGAACTGGAGCCGGATGATTTCCGTGCGGTGTATGAATTTGCCGCCAGGATGGGCCGGCGTGTGGCGCTGTGAAACTGCTTTTTGACGAGAACCTTTCGCGCAAGCTCGTCGTCCGGCTCGCTGAGTGATTTCCGGAGTCGCCTCGCGTTGCGGAGGCCGACTTGCTCGAAAGTCCGGATCGCGAGCTATGGGAGTTTGCCAGGACAGGGAACTTCGTCATCGTGAGCACCGGCTCCGGCTTCTACGAACTCGCCACAACCATAGGGCCGCCTCCCAAAGTTGTGTGGCTCCGGTGCTGGATGCACCCGGCATGGGGCGCGGAGCGGCTACTGCGGCGCGAGGCCATCCGGATCACAGAATTCGCGGCCGATCCCGAACTCGGCGTCCCGGTTCCGGACCGCGACTGACGGTGGTGGCGCCGCCCGGTGCGAGGTCACATGCCGGCTTCAGGGCAGCGGTCCGTCCGTGGTTCGGTCGTTCGATATCGGATCAGTCTGCAAGCCACGGAATTCCTCCTCGGCCACGCTCCGAAGAGCCGCCAGATCATGTTGGATCGTGTGCCAGATCAGAGCTTCATCTACTACTTCATACTCATGCCGATAGACATTCCCCGCCGCGGCGATACCCGCCCAATCGATCTCTCCATGGCGGTGAAGCAGCTTATCAGGGAGCCGTCGCGACGCTTCCGAGATGATCTCCAGTGCCCGAACTACCGCGTAAACCGTCTTTCGTTCCACGCGAAAAGCCTGGAAGTCGAGGCCGGCGGTAAAAGCGGTGATCGCATCGACGTTGTCGATGATGTCGGACAGCCGCTGAGCCGGATTCTTAGAAGGCATGAATCAGGTCGTGTAAAATGTTGGCCCGGAGCAAGGGCTTAAGCGTCCGCCGATTCACCACGTCACTCGGACCGTCGAGGAGTTCGTTGATGTAGAGTTTGAGTCTGGCGTACTCAAAGATGCCCATCGGCCGGTTCTCGTCGAGATCCACCAGCACGTCAATGTCGCTTTCGGCGCCAGCTTCACCCCGCGCCACCGAACCAAACACTGCGGCGTGTGACACCCCGAGCCGCCGCAGATCACTTTCATGGGAGCGGAGTGTTTCCAGCACGTACTGGAGGTCCAGTTTCATAGCCCACCATGAGTTTACCAGACGATTGCGGGTCTTGTCGCCACCCAACCGAGGTGAGGATCGGGGAGGGGGGCGAGGTTGGCGCATCGTTCTCGATCGGTGTTACAGGGCCAGTGATCTGCTTGAGGCATGACTTCCCGCATCACCATCGAGCCAGGCAAACGCTCCGGCCAGCCGTGTGTCCGCGGGTTGCGCATCACGGTATGGGATGTATTGAGTTGGCTCGCCACAGGCATGACGGAACGGCAAATCCTCGATGACTACCCGGAACTGCAGCCGGATGATTTCCGTGCGGTGTATGAATTTGCCGCCAGGATGGGTTGGCGTGTGGCGCTGTGAAACTGCTTTTTGACGAGAACCTCTCGCGCTAGCTCGTCGTCCGGCTCGCTGAGTGATTTCCGGAGTCGGCTCACGTTGCCGAGGCCGGCTTGCTCGAAAGTCCGGATCGCGAGATATGGGAGTTTGCCAGGACAGGGAACTTCGTCATCGTGAGCGCCGGCTCCGACTTCTACGAACTCGCCACAACCATAGGGCCGCCTCCCAAACTAGTGTGGCCCCGGTGCTGGATGCACCCGGCAAGGGACGCGGAGCGGCTACTGCGGCGCGAGGCCATCCGGATCACAGAATTCGCGGCCGGCCCCGAACTCGGCGTCCTGGTTCCGGACCGCGACTGACGGCGGTGGCGCCGACCGGTGCGAGGTCACATGCCGACTTGCGGGCCTGATCCCCCAATTCGCGATTGCGCCATAGCCCGGGGTGGCTGGCCACAATGCCCGCGACTTTCGCGACCGTCTCGCGCGCTCCCGGCCGCAACGTGTACCGGGCTGTGTCAAAGAGCACGTCCGACATCTTCACGATCAGACCGAGCGCGCGTTCGCGCGTTTCGAGGACTGGGTTGAACTGCTCCCGCAACTGCTCGAGGAATCTGACTTGACGGGCGCGCGCGACCGGCGCCGTTTGTACCGACTGCCTGGGGACCTGTTGTCAAACACTCTGAAGGTCCGGGGCTCTTCTATCGTAAGGGTTACGGGTCGAATATTCTCCTGCTTTCGACAGGGACACACCTGACCGCAACGCCACTGCGGATTGCCGCTGGAGATTGCCCTTAAGAATTTGCAGCAGGCTCCCGTAACACCGGCTGTTGGTGTACATTCAAGGGTTAAGGACCAGAATCCCGGTGATCGAACGCTTTCAACTTCTTCGGAACATCGGGCAGTTCGACTCCGTTGCGGCGGGAGCCCAGCTTCCGTTAGCCTGACTTTCGCAGTTGACGACGGTTTTCCGCCATTTTGGGGTGGTTTCGTCGCGCAACTCCTTGCGCGTCAATGACGGCCTCTCGCTACCGCGTGTAGGGCAGACCTACCCTCTT
>JBEKSR010000145.1:0-13506 GCA_049516835.1 Bryobacteraceae bacterium
CAAGTGCTGAGGATCCCGGAAATCATTACCGAGCCGGTAGGCAGCCGCATAGTCACTGAACGACCACGCAACTGATTGATTCCGCAGGGCCGCGCCCTCAATTATGTGGAAGTTGGGCTAGCCGGCCGCCCGGCCCAGGAACGCCTTCGTCCAGCGGATGCTGGCTTCCACATCCTCCAGTTCCCGGGCGACGGCGGCCTCTCCGGAAAGCCGCGGCGGCGCCTCGCGTGGCGCGCCTTTTTCCGCCAGCGACAGAAAACGCACGAACTCCCAGGCCGGGGTCTGGCGGTATGCGTCCCAGAATTTGGGGTCGTGGTAATTGTAGAACCGCGGTCCGGTGACGATGACTTCGAGCGACAAGGCACGGCCGGGACACTTGGCCGCAAACTCGCGGATGTAGTCCTCCATGCCGATGTTGCCTTCGCCCATGCGGGTCCAGGCCACCGCCGCGCCCTGCGGCGCGATCCACACGGCCGTGTCCCGCACGTGGCTGGTGAGCACATACGGGGCCAGCGTCTCCAGCGTGAGGCGCGGGTCTTCGATCGTCCAGAGCGGGTTGCCCGAGTCCAGACACGAGCCGACGAAGTCCGTTCCCGCCTCCTCGATGAGCATCTTCACTTCGCGAGCCTGCAGGTCGCCGGCGTGGTTTTCGATGGCCACCTTCAGCCCGGCGTCCACCACGCGCGCCCGCACGTTGCGCAGCACCCTGACCGTGTTTTCGATGTGGGCCTCGATCGGAACGGCGCCGGTGCGGTCGGCGGCGTTTCCCAGCACACAGCGCACGATACGCGAACCTACGGTGCGCGCCGCGCCAACCATGCGCGTGAGCTGCTCTTCGGCGGTGCCTTGCGACTTGTTGAAGAGGGTCGAGGTGGGACAGATCGAGAGCATGCCGATCTCCACTTCGATGCCCAGTTTTTCGGCGTGCGCGCGAACCTGTTTGAGGTTTTCTTCTTCCAGACTCCCCAGGAAGCGGACTTCGCTGAAATGGACCACCTGGATGCCCCACTTCGCGCAGTAGTCGAGGTACTGGATGGGTGTCCAGCCCTGCGAGCGGAGACTGAACAGGTCGAGGCCGAATTTGACCCCGCCGGCAACGGCCGCGGCGCCCGCGCCCCGGCAGGCCAGGGCCGCGGCGCCGGCGGCCAGAAACGCCCGGCGGGGCATCATACGGTCTTCACCTCGGGGTGGACCCACGGCGTGCGATACGGCCGGCGCAACCGGCGATTCGCTTCTTCGTCGCCGATGACCATGGCCTTCTGCACATCCCAGGCCAGCGTCCGCCCCAGTTGCATGGAGAGATTCGCCAGGATGCAGCACGACGAGGAAATGAAGCCTTCCTCGATATCGGCCACCGGCTTGCCGCGCGACGCCATGTTCGCCAGCAGGTCTTTCATGTGGCCGCGGATGGCGGGGGCCACATGACGCTCCAGCCGGGCCTCGGTGCGGTCTTCGGGATACTGATCCAGCTCGTAGGCGACGTCTTTGTGAATCGCCTGCCCTCCCCGCTCCGCCGGAATGAAATCGTAGCCCATGACCCCGGCCTTCAGAGTGCCTCGCTCGCCATACAGCGTGGCGCCCCACGGGTAATTCGGATCTACCGCAGGACCGAAGCTGCGATGCTGCCAGACGATGGTGAGGTTGTCGTACTCGAACATGGCGGTCTGGGTATCGGCGATGTCGGATTTGCCGCCCTTGAGAATGCGCAACCCGCCAGAGGACGAAATGCGCTTCGGCCAGCCCAGGCCCATGAACCAACGCACCATGTCGAACATGTGGATTCCCATGTCTCCAATGGTGCCGTTGCCATACTCCATGAACTGCCGCCAACTGCGCTGGATATCGGGGCTGTAGGGCATCATCGGCGCGGGACCGACCCAGAACTCCCAGTCCAGCGACTCGGGCACGGGCGCCGGCTGCGCGGCAATGGCCCGGCCTCCACCGTAGGAATAGATCTCCACGTGTCCGATGGCGCCTAGCTTTCCCTCCCGGACGAGGTTACGCGCCTCGATCAGATGCGGAGTGCTGCGCCGCTGCGTGCCCACCTGGACCACCCGCTCATACTTGCGGGCCGCCGCCAGCATCGCCTGGCCTTCCACCACGTCCACGCTGACCGGCTTTTGCACGTACAGATCGGCGCCGGCCCTGGCGGCCTCGATCATGGGCAGGGCATGCCAGTGATCCGGCGTGGCGATCTCCACCAAGTCCAGGTCTTTCTCCTTGAGCATCTCGCGGTAGTCGGTGAACATCCGCGGCTTCTTTTTGGAGGCCTGGCGCGCGGCCGCCATCTCCGCGCAGCCGGCCATCATCTTCTTGTCCACGTCGCACAGCGACACGATCTCGACCGGCGCCACCTGGACCAGCCGGAAGATATCGGACTTACCGTACCAGCCGCAACCGATGAGTCCCACCCGTTTGGGAGGCGAATCCGCGGCCTCGGCGCTATACCGCCCGGCGGCTGACAGCGCCAGCCCGGCAATACTCGTTTGCATGAATTCACGACGATTCATGGATTCCTCGCAGATTTTTCAGTGCCGGCGTCCAGTTTATCCGATTTCATCGGGGTGGAGAGGTTGACCGCGGCGTAGCGCCGGCGATCTTGTCGCCGGTGTTCTTCCCAGTTCGGACAACCCCACCGGCGGCAAGACCGCCGGCGCTACCTTCCCCTTTGACACGGAAGGGGAAACCGGGGAGAATAAACCTGCCAGTCAAAAAGGAGGCTGAATGCAGAGAGTATCGAGTTTGCTATGGACAACGATGATCGGCGTTCTGTGGATCGGCGCGATCCAGGCTCAGACGCCGCCCGCGGCACGGGGCGCGCAGGCGCAGCCGCAGGCTGGGCGCGGCGGCACGCCCGTGCCTGGCGGACGCGGAGGTCCGGCGCCCGTGCCCAAGAAGCACCTGCTCGTGATCGGCATGACCAAGGGCTATCATCACGGCTCCACGTCCAACGGTGTGGCCACTTTCTGGATGCTTGGCAACCAGTCCGCGGTCTGGGACACGGAGATCAAGACCGACATGGAGTGGATCACCAAGAAGCAGCCATCGAGCGAAGCCCACAGCCTGGAATGGTTCGACGCCGTGGCATTCGTGAACACCACCGGCAACTGGAAGCTGGACGACGAGCAGAAGCAGGCCCTGCTCTCCTTCGTGCACGATGACGGCAAGGGGCTGGTGCTGGCGCATGCCGCCATCGACGCCAATTACGACTGGCCGGAGTTCGCCGAAATGACCGGCGGCTGGTTCCAGGCGCACCCGTGGGGAACTTTCGACGCGCCCGTGATCGTCGAAGACCCCACTTTCCCCGCTATGCGACACTTCCCGGCGCGCCTCTTCCTTTACGACGAGATGTATTCGCCGAAGAACTGGTCGCGCGAGAAGGTCAACGTGCTCATGCGGCTGGACGAGACGCAGCTCAACTACACCAACCCGCAATACGGCGTCGCGGCCACGCGCCCCGACAAAGACCAGGCCATTGCCTGGTCGAAGATGTACGGCAAGGGCCGCGTCTTCTATTCCAGCCTCGGCCACACCAAAGAGGCCTGGGAGAACCCCGACGTTCAGAAGATGTATATGGAAGCCGTCAAGTGGGCGATGAAGCGAACCGAAGGCAGCACCGCTTCTCATCCGAAAGTGAATTGAGGCCGCAGGGAACCTCAAGGCGGACTCTCATGCAAAGCAGGCGCAGTTTCCTGGTCGGCACCGCTGCTACCGCGGCCGTCTCGCGCTCCGCCATCGGCGCGAATGACAGAATCCGGTTCGCCATTATCGGCGCCGGCGTCCGGGGCAGTTATATCGGCGGGGTTTTCACCGACTTCCCGGACGTGGAGCTAGTGTCGGTGTGCGATGTCTACAAGCCCACACGCGAGCAGCAGGCGGCCAAGCTGGGCGAGAAGACCGACAGCCACCCCGAGGCCGTGACCGACTACCGCCGGGTGCTCGACCGCAAGGACGTGGACGCCCTCCTGATCACCACGCCGGATCATTGGCATGGGCCCATGGTCATCGAAGCCAGCCAGGCGGGCAAGGACGCCTACTGCGAGAAGCCGCTGACCAACAGCATCGAAGTGGGGCAGAAGATGCGCGAGGTAGCGCGCCGCTACAAACGGGTGGTGCAGATCGGCCTCCAGCAGCGCTCCTGGGACCACTTCCAGGAGAACGCCAAACGGGTGCAGGACGGCATGATCGGCAAAGTCTACCACGTGGAGTGCATGTACCAGGGCAACTACACGCGGCCCGAAGGCGAGCCGGCGGCGCCGCCCGCGGACCTCGATTGGGATCTCTTCCAGGGGCCCGCCGAACGTCGCCCTTATACCGCCATGCGGCAGCGGTCCTGGCGGGCATTCTATGACTATTCGGGCGGCACGCTGCTCGATTGGGGAACGCACTTGACCGACGTGGCGCACTGGTACATGGGCGTCGAGGAGCCGCTGACGTGCAGCGCGTCGGGCCAGTACGCTCGCGTCCCGCCCCAACCCTTGCAGTTGCCCGACACCATGGCCGTGACATGGAAGTATGCGCAGTTCGTGATGACGTACACGAACTGCGTGTGCCAGAGCCCGGATTTCGATGTCCAGGGCAACCACTTCCTGGGGACCATCGGGTGGCTGCAAGTGAATCGCACCGGCTTCCGCTACCGGCCCAATGCCACGGGCGGGCGCGGCGGCCCGGCCACGCCGCCGTTTCAGCCCGTGAGCCAGAGTTTCCGCTATGACGGCGGTCCTTCCGACCACGCCCACGTGCGCAATTTCCTGGATTGTGTCAAGAGCCGCCAGGACCCGGTGGTCAACATCGACACAGGCTTTTATTCCACGCTGCCCACTCTGCTGGGCGTGTTGGCCATCCGCACCGGTAAGACGCACTCGTGGGACGGCGAGCAAGCGCAAGCCGTCTAAAGCCGATGCGCGGCTCGAAAAAATCGTCGAGGTGAAGGAAAAATGAAACCGAGAGTTCAATTCGGATTCGCGCTCGCATGTGCCGCGCTGATCGCGGTCCCCTGTTACGGACAGACCGCCTCGGGCATCCCGCACTTACAAAAGCAAGGGACCGCCACTCAGTTGATTGTGGATGGCGCCCCGTTCCTGGCCGTCACCGGGGAACTGGGGAATAACACGGCCACCAGCCTCGAGAATATGCAGCCGATATGGTCCAGGCTGGTGGCGGGCAATCTCAACTGCGTGCTGGCGGCCGTCCACTGGGCGCAACTGGAGCCCGCCGAGGGCCGCTACGAGTTTGCCCTGGTGGATGGTCTCATCCAGGAGGCCCGGCGCAATAACCTGAAGCTGGTGTTTCTGTGGTTTGGAAGTTGGAAAAACGGCCTCTCCAGCTACGTCCCCTACTGGGTCAAGCAGGACTATAAGCACTTCCCGCGAATTCAGACCAAAGGCGGAAAGACCCTCGAGTTACTCAGCACGTTCGGCGACGCCACGCGAGACGCCGATGCGCGGGCCTACAGGGCCTTGATGCGGCACATCAAGGAGGTGGACGGCCAGCGGCATACCGTGGTCATGATGCAAGTGGAAAACGAAGTGGGCGTCCTGCGCGACTCGCGCGACCGGTCCGCGCCCGCCAACCGGGCCTTTGCCGGATCGGTGCCGCGCGAGCTGATGACCTACCTTCAGCAGCACCAGGCTACGCTCAGCCCGGAGCTGAGCGAGGTGTGGGCCGCCAACGGTTCCAAGACCTCCGGCACATGGGAAGAGGTTTTCGGCTCCGGCAAGCCCGACAGCGTCGATATGCCGGTTCAAACCAACAGCCCGCCGTTAAGCCAGGAAGAATACCAGGCGGGGTGGCGGAAGCTGCACTGGCCGGTGGATGAGATCTTCATGGCCTGGCACTACGCCCGCTTCGTAGGCAAGGTGATTGAGGAGGGCAAGGCGGAATACGACATTCCCATGTACGTGAACGCCTGGCTGCAGCAGCCCAATATGGCTTGGCCCGGCACCTATCCCAGCGGCGGACCGTTGCCCCAGGTGCATGATATCTGGCGGGCCGGCGCGCCCGCGGCGGACGCGCTGGCGCCCGATCTCTACCTCCAGTACTTCGACGAAGTCTGCGAGCGGTTCACGCGCAACGGAAACCCGTTGTTCATTCCGGAAACCAGCGCCAACGCGGCCAATGTCATGTCCGCCTTCGGTAAGTACGACGCTATGGGGTTCTCGCCGTTTGGCATCGAGCGGTCGGTGGGCCCGGACACCGAGCTGGCCGCCGCCTATCGCGTCATCTCGCAATTGACTCCGGCGATTGCGGCGCAGCAAGGAAAAGGGACCATCACCGCCGTTCGCCTGAATCGGGGCGATGCTCCGTTGAACGTCAAGTTAGGGGATTACACGCTGGACCTTACGTATATCGGCGCAGGCCGCGTTCCCATCGCGCCGGAGCCCACCGCGGCGGGCGGGCAGCGTCCGCAGGGAACCGCGGCGCAAGGCCCTCCGGCGGTGCAGGCGGCAGCCATCCTGATTGCGGCCGGGCCGGACGAGTTCTACTTCGGCGCCGCCGCCGGGGGATTGCGGATCCGCTTCACCCCAACCACGCCCGGGCCCCCCATCGTGGGGCTCGGCGACGTGCAGGAAGGTAAGTTCGTGGACGGCAAATGGCGGGTGGTCCGGCAGTTGGGCGGCGACGATACCGGTCAGGGCGAGATCCTGTCGCTGCGCCCCAATACGGTCTTGCGCGTCACGGTCTACCGCTACGAATAGAGAAGGACTGATGCCCGGCTCTTACGCCCTCAGGTAGGGCTTCAGCAGCTCCAGCGCCGCCCGGATGGTGTTCTCGCCTTCCGCGTCGAATGGCTTAGTGGGGCCGCGGCGGCCGCCGCCACCACCACGCGCTGCCGCGCCGGCGGCTCCCGTGGCGTTCGCGCCCGTGAACCCGGCGGCCATCGCGCCCCCACCGCGCGAGAGTGTGTTCTTGAAAACTCCGCGCGCCACCAGCACGAACTTCTGCGGCGCGCCTACCGTCTGGCTGACGCTGCCGAAACACAGCACCCGGCCGAACATATCGAAGGCCTCGCTGCGCTTGCCCGCGTACCACAAATCGAACGCCTGGGCGTAGAGGTCGGCCAGGTCCACCGTCGGGCAGTGGCCTTGGGCTCCCAGCATCAACTCGTTGATCATGTTGCGCACGCCGTTGCCGGTGAAAACCTTGACCCCGTCGTTAGTCCGAGTGCGGATCTCCGTGATGCGCGCCAAAGTGTCCCCGGCTTCGTCCTTAATCTGCCGGAACGAGGGAATCTCTTTGTACATGCGGACGATCAGGTCCATGCTCATGGGGAAGGGCTGGCTCTGCACGAAGAGCGGAAGATCGGTCGTCGTGCCGATCTGCTTGTAATAGTCGAACAGGGCGTTCTCATCGGTCACGTTTGCCGGAGGCAGCGAACAGACGGCGTCCGCGCCGATCTTGTCCGCGTGTTTGGTATATTCGAGCACCGTAGCCATATCCGGCCCTTGCACCCCAATGGTGATGGCCGTCTTGCCCCCTTTGCCGGCCGCGACCATGGCTGCGGCGCCATCCAGACGCTCCTGTTTCGAGAGGGTGGTCCACTCACTGGCGATTTGCGGCCAGATGACTCCGTGCACGCCTCCCCGATTCAGAAACTTGATTTCCGCCGCCAGACACTCCAGGTCCAGTTGGTTCGAATCGGTGAATGGCGTTGACCCGATCGGAAAAAGTCCCCGTATCGGTTTTGAACCGGACTTGGCAGCCGCGGAGAGCCGATTGAAGGCCAGTGCGGAGGCCAATGCGCCCCCGCCTAACGCCTTCAAGAAATCGCGCCTGCCCTTGGCTTCCGGCGCGGTCGTAATCTGCCTGGGCATAACCCTCCTTACTTCCATATCGGATCTGGATCGCACGCGGCGGTTCGTGGAATCGAGGACACTCCAGTAGGCGCGCACACATCCGAGCGACACCAGTATATCTCAATCAACCGGGACTTCCGTGCAATAGGCGTCATCCGGCAGCAGGCGCGATCAGGCCGCGCGCACGTGCAGCGACGCCTGAGCGATGACCAGCAGCCCGCCCGCGAAGAGCAGCAACATGAAGACGGCCAGCGTCTTGACGCGCAGGTCGGTCCCCTTGAACTCCTTCCACGCCAGAATGCCCCACAGCGCGGCGATGAGCGGGAATCCCTGCGCCAGGAAATAGCCAGCCACCGTTCCCACGTGCGTCTCCGCGGCGCCGCTGGCGGCGGCGAGACTCGCCACCAAGCCGGTGCACCACACTGCGCCGCCCACCAGCCCCAGCAAGTGCTGCTTGGGGGTGCTCCTGAAGATATCCAGTACCTCCAGCGGTTCGCCTTCCACGGGAAGGTTCATCAGAAACACGTTGAAGACGAATGTGGAGAAAAAAACGCCCATGGCGAAGACCGCGGCGACGGCATAGGGACCGAGGCCGATCTCGCTTTCTCTGGCCTTGTCCACCAGCGGGAAGAACGAACCCATGAGCAGGCCGCTCACCAGCGCCAGGACGATCCCCTTGATCGAACTGGGGCGGCGGGTGCTGGCGGCCTTTCCGGCCCGGGCGAGTTCTTCGTGCCTCAGAACGGCGTGAAAGCGATAGGCCAACGCGGCAGCGACGATGGCAGCGGCAATGAGCACGCAGCCGGCGAACAGCAGCGCGGGGTTCCCCGTCGACTTGGCCGAGTAGGCCAGGGTGGTTCCCACGATGGTTGCGACCCCTATTCCCACCGGGAACGCCACCGCCATGCCCGCGACGGAGATGGCCGACAGCAGGATCATGTTGGCCAGGTTGAAGATCACCCCGCCCATGAACCCGTAGAACCACTGGCGCTTGCCGGCATGCATCAGGTCGTCTACAAAGGAGAAGCCATCATAGCCCAGGTTGCCCACTGTGAAGGCATAGAGGAAGGCAGCGATCGCCACCCCCGCTGCGAAATCGAAATAGTAGAGCTCGAAGCGCCACTTCCCGGCGAGCTTGTAACTGTTCGCCCACGAACCCCAGCAAAACAGGCTGAGGATCGTCAGAATCAGGACCGCGGCATGTGTTTGTGGAAGAATCATGGATCACTTCCGGAAAGGGAAGGTTACAACGCCGGGGGTGTGCAGGTCAACCGGAGAAATGGGGGCCGGCGACGCCGCGGCGAGATGGGGCGGCTGGCCGGGAGACTGGCGCACCCACACCGGCTTGGGTTCGTCGGAGCATTCCGGCAACGGCGTGCCGGAGTAGTAGTTGAGCCCGTAACGCCAGTTTCGCTCGATTTGGTCGACGCAGACTTCGTCCGCGCGGCCGGAAATCTCGCGCCATAACGCTCGGGCGGAAACCGTGCGGTCCAGTTCCGGCGCCGCCACGCGTTTCAGGTAGACGGTTCCCGCGGCGGCGCCGGCGGCGATCAATAGGACCGCGGCCAACCGGTGCGCGCGGCTCTCCAGCAGCCACGCCGCGGCGGCCACTCCGAGGGCCAGCAGCCAGATGGCTTGAAATGCGGGAAGCGGCGTCTTCGAGAGGCCCGTGGCCAGCGCCACGGGAAGCATTCGGGCGGCCATGGGGAACGCCACCAGCAGCAGAGCGCAGCACGCCAGCCAGGGGCCCGCATGGGCGGTTTCGGCTTCGGCTTCATCGAGCGCCACTCCCATGAGCGCAGCGGCTGCCGGCAACAGCGGCAGCAGATAGCCCGGCAGCTTGTTAGTGGCGGCCGTGAAGAAAACCACCCCGAACACCACCCATGCCAGCAGGAACAGCCGCCGCGCGTCGCGGTAGGCCGCGCGCCGCCCCAGCAGAAACAGAAGAGGGAACCAGGGCAGCAGCAAACCGGCCAATACCGGCAGGTAGAACCACCAGGGCTGCACATGCATCAGGGCATTCGATGTGAACCGTTCGAAATTATGCACGAAGAAGAAATCGTGCAGAAAAATCTTCCCATTGCGGAGGTAGCAGAGCAGGTACCAGGGAAGCGCCACCGCCAGGAAGGGCGCCACCACCCGCGGCCGGACCAGGTCGCGCGCGCTGCGGAAGCGCAAGCATAGGGGCGCCGCCAGGACCAGCGCGACCGGTCCTTTGGCCAGCACCGCCAGTCCGAGTAGAGCCGCGGCAACCGGCAAATGCCGCGTGTCGCGCCGGCCGATCCACGGCAGCGCCAGCAGCATCGCGGCGGCAAACGCCGCGGTCATCGGCATATCGGGGACCCCCACCTGGCTGGATAGCAGCCACCCGCCGCAGCAGCCCAGGATGAGGGTGGCAAACCACGCGGCGCGCGCGCCGAATTCGCGGCGGAGAATCCACCAGTAGAACACCAGGAAGCCGGCGGCTATCAGGGCAACCGGCAGCCGCGGCGCCAAGTCCGGCCCGATGCCCAGGCGGAAGGCCGCGCCCGTCATCCAGTACAGCAGTGCGGGCTTTTCAAACCACGGCTGGCCCCACAGCCTGGGCGTAATCCAATCCCCGGAGCGCGCCATCTCACGCGCGATGGAAGCGTAGCGCGGCTCGTCCGGCCCGACCAAGCCCACTGCACCCAGGCCGTAGAAGTAGAGAAGATATGCCAGCGGCAGAACAATCCACAGCACGCGCGGGATTTTCCGGGGCATGGCTCCCATTATAGGGTGGCGCGTCGTCTTAGACCGCAGTGTTTAGTCACAGCCTCATTGCGCCAGCCCTCATTGCGCCAGCCCTCATTACCTCCACTTCCTCTGCGCTCTCAGGTTATGACTTGCTTGGTTCCTGTCTGGTTTCCTCGGCGTCTTCGCGCCTCCGCGTCAAATATACCGTCTCCTATTACACCCCCCCGGCCCCCGACCACAGCAGATAGCACCCAAAACACGCCAGCGCCACGGACGACAGCCCAATGAGCACCCGGTTCACCCGCGGCCCCAGATTCCTGGCCGTGGCAAAGAGCGCAATGGTGCCCGCCAGGCTGAGAACCATCGTGCCGTAGAACCCCGCCAGCAAAGCCACGCCGTGCGCGGGCGTCTCGCGCCAGCCCTTCAGCAGAAGCGGTCCCAGCACCAGGCTCCAGCTAATATACGGGTTGGGGTTCAGCACATTCACCAGCGCCGCTTTCAGCACACTTTGCCGCTTGGAGGGTGCTCGCGCCATGTCCTGGGCGTCGTACCTGCGCCATGCTTTTACGGCGCCCCAGGCCAGGTAGAGCACAAATACTCCGCCCGCCAGCCGCAGACCTTGCGCCATCCAGGCAGGCACGCGGCTCAACACCAGCAGAACCAGCAGGATCACCGGCCCATCGCTGATCAGCGGACAGAAGGCGGCGGGAAGAGTGCGGCGCCAGCCATGGCTCAGAGTCTGCGAGATGAGGTAGGTCTGGAGGGGTCCGGGCTGCACGGCGGCAGCGAAGGCGTAAGTCATCCCCAGGATCAGGTAAGCGATCATCCCATGCCAGCCGCGACCGGAACCATCATGGTATCGCTATAATCAAATCAAAATGCGCTTCCTTCGGACTCTGGCCGCCACCGTTTTCTTGCTCCTGCCGCTCGGGCGCGCCGACGTGCGCGGCTGCGCCTGCGATGTCTCGAAGCCCGAGACCATGGCCGCGGCGGAGTGCTCCTTGTGCCGCCAGGCCGAGGCCCAGCCCGCCGAGCCGCGGTTCTTTTTTGTCAAGGACGCAAACCCCACCAAGCCCAACCGCTGGCTGGCGCTGCCGCGGTTCCATGGCGCCAGCCCGCAAGATCTGGCGGGTATGTCCGCCGCCGACCGCACCGCCTACTGGACCGCGGCCATCGCCAAGGCTCGCGAGCTGTGGGGCGGCCAGTGGGGGCTCGCCATGAACGGACTCGAGCGGCGCACGCAGTGCCACGCCCATATCCACATCGGCAAACTGCTGGATGGCGTGGAAAACGATCGCTTCGTGCTGGTGGACTCCCCGGCCGATATCCCCGTCCCGCCCGATGGAACGGGCGTCTGGGTCCACCCCGTGGGAAACAAACTGCACGCGCACTTGGGAGACCAGGCCGCCGAGCTGGTGCTGGAACGCTAGGGGAACGGGATGCTGTTCGACATCGCCAAGCTGCCGACGGCCGGGAATTCGGCCATTCGCCTCCACCCCACCGATAACGTCGCGGTGGCGCGCGTTCCCATTCCGGAGGGGACCGAGCTGCGTGTCGAGGGCCTTCAGATCATCACGCGCGAGACCATTCCCGCGGGCCACAAGATCGCCCTGCGGGCCATCCGGCCGGGCGAGCTGGTCGAGCGCTACGGGCAGGCCATCGGGCGCGCCAGCCAGTTGATCGAAGCCGGGCGGCACGTGCATACTCACAACCTCTCCTTCGAAGAGCTGCAATTCGATTACGAGTTTCCGGCGGTGGAGACGCCCGTGCCGCAACCCCGCCAGGGCGCCGCTCCCACCTTTCTCGGGTACCAGCGCGCGGACGGACGCGTGGGGACACGCAATTACATCGCCGTGGTGGCGGCCAGCAACTGCGCGGCGCATACCGCCGAAATCATAGCCCGCGGCTTCGAGGGCCAAACCCTGCCGCCCAATGTGGATGGCGTGGTGGCCTTTCCGCACGGCGACGGTTGCGGCCACGTCTTCGGCCCCGACGTGGACCAACTCCGCCGCACCTTGGCCGGGGTGCTGGCCCATCCCAACGTGTCGGCCGGCATCATCCTCGGGCTGGGCTGCGAAGTGAACCAGATCGACTACTACCTCTCGGACGGGGGCCAGGGGCCGGGGGCCGGGGGCCGGGGAGCGCCGCTGGCGGGGGTGACGCTGCAATCGAGCGGGGGCACAAGCGGCGCGGTGGAAGCCGCGCGCCGCGAGATTTCGAGGTTCCTGGACCGGGCGGCGGCCGAAAAGCGCACCGAAACCCCGGCTTCGAAGCTGGTGCTGGGACTGAACTGCGGCGGGTCGGATTCCTTCTCCGGCATCACCGCCAACCCCGCGCTGGGCTACTGCTCGGACCTGCTGGCGGAGATAGGCGCCACCGCGGTGCTCGCCGAGACGCCCGAAATCTTCGGCGCCGAACACTTGCTCGTCAAGCGGGCACGCAATAGACAAGTAGCTGAAAAATTATTAAGTTACGTCCGAGAGTACAAGGAATACTTGAACCGGTTTGGGTGCGGTTTCGACGATAACCCGTCGCCCGGCAACAAGCAGGGTGGGCTGAGCAACATCCTCGAGAAATCACTGGGCGCGGTGGCCAAGGGCGGCACCTCGCCGCTGATCGAGGTCTACGACTTTGCCGAACGCGTCGCCTCCCCGGGTTTCGTGTTCATGAATACGCCCGGCTACGACCCGGTGTCCCTCACTGGCCTGGCAGCGGGCGGCTGTACCCTGCTGGCGTTCACCACCGGCCGCGGCAGCGCCATTGGATTCCCCACCGTCCCGGTGATCAAGATCTCGAGCAACAGCGGTATGTACCGGCGCATGACGGATCACATGGACATCAACGCCGGAGCAATCGCCGATGGCGAAAAGACGGTGCCGCAGGTGGGCCGCGAGATTTTCGATTTTGTGCTCGAGGTGGCTTCCGGCCGGCGGACCTGCGCCGAGCGGCTGGGACACCGCGAATTTGTGCCGTGGCGGATCGGCCCGGTCATGTA
>JBEKSR010000146.1:0-32518 GCA_049516835.1 Bryobacteraceae bacterium
AATCTCAAACTGCATTGATTCAGTAACGCTCTGACGTAGCAACCAGTCTACGAACAGCGTCAGGAACTCGCGCGTGCCCGTCGCGAGGGTTTATTTTGCAAGTCCCTCTTTAGCTTGCCCGGTTTGCCGATACGCGAGCGAATTTCTGGAACCAACAACTCAGTCAATGACGGAGAGCCCTCCGGACATGTACCGTCGCGGCATAGAGCAGCAGATAGAGCAGAGTGAACGGAAACGAAAACAGGCGTGCCAGGGTGCGAACCGCTCCCGCACCCGCCAGGCCGGAGCGAAGCAGCACAAACTGGCGCATGACGCCCAGGTGCTGGCGGTCGAGCCAGAAGTAATCGCCATTCTCGTTGACGACAAAAACCTTGGCGGGGATGCGAAGGGCCAGCACCCATTTCCACTTGGTCATGACGGGCTCTTCGGAGCAGATGATCCCCAGTAGGGAATAGCGGTTCCGGGCGAGTTCGCGGTAGAGTTTGCGGCGGCCTTGGCGGCGGCGATAGTCGGTGACGCGGTAGACGCGCGTGGTCTCCGGGTGAAAACCCCGCGGGAGGCTGGAATAGCAAGTGACCAGGTCGATCGGGACATCGCCGCCCCAGGTTTGGCGGAGACTGGGGATGAGGCCTTCCAGAAGCCCGCGCGATCCGCTTTCAACCAGAAGAATGGCGTTGACAGGAAGCTGCCGGCCCGTGAGGAAGTAGCGCACTAATCCGACTATAGCGTGAGGGGCGGACCGCCGAGGCAAGCCGGCTCACGCCATCTTCTGAAGTATTTCCGCGGCGCTTCGCACGCACGGTTTGCAGACCTTTTCAAACAGGCCGTCCTCTTTGAAGCGGCGCTGGCCTTCTTCTGATGTCAGCTCGCAGCCGGAAAGCAGGTCGCGGCAAAGATAGCTGCCGTTTCGAACGGCAAAGCCATCCATGAACTCGCGTGTCATGGGGTATAGAGCCTCCGTGACCGAGCGGCCGTCCCGCGTGCCACGGCCGCGCCGCAGCCCGAGGATCATGATTCCTCCCGCCACAGCGCCGCACACCTCCTGCTTCCGGCCCATGCCTGCGCCGAAACCGCACGCTACTTTGAGCGCCGCATCCTGGCTGAGGCCGCATTCGTCGCAGAAAGCGAACACCATGGATTGGGCGCAGTTGTACCCCTCCACAAACTTATCAACCGCCAATTGTCCTTTGTCAGGCATGCTGGCTCCTCGATTCACGACCATGATCGCACGCTTGCCCGGCCGCCGCCCATGGCCGCGGAAACGCGGGTTGTTAAGATAGAGCCATGCCGGAGCTCGAGAAACTACTCACCGAACAGCGAAATCCGGCTTCGGCGGCCATCGACACGCTGCCGGCCGAAGAGGTGTTGCGCATCGTCAACGCCGAGGACCACCAGGTGGCGGACGCAGTGGGGCGCGAGATTCCAGCCATCGCGCGCGCGGTGGATGCCATTGTCGAGGCGTTTCAGCGCGGCGGGCGGCTGTTCTACATCGGCGCGGGGACCAGCGGGCGGTTGGGCGTGCTCGACGCTTCGGAATGCCCGCCGACGTTTAGCGCGCCGCCGGAGATGGTGCAGGGAATCATCGCCGGCGGCCCGGCGGCCTTGAGCCGCGCGACTGAAAGCACCGAGGATGACCCGGCCATCGGCGCGCGCGACTTGATAGAGCGCGGATTTACGGCGCGCGATGTGCTGGTGGGCATCGCGGCCAGCGGGCGGACGCCGTACGTGCTGGGCGCCGTTGCGGAAGCCCAGCGCCTGGGCGCCGTCACCGTGGGAATCAGTTGCACCCCCGATTCGGAGCTGGCGCGCGCGGCGGCGATTGCCATCACGCCGCTGGTGGGACCGGAGGTGATCGCCGGCTCTACCCGCATGAAGGCCGGGACGGCGCAAAAACTGGTACTCAATATGCTCACAACAGGAGCGTTCATCCGGTTGGGATACGTTTACGGCAACCTGATGGTGAACGTTCAGCCGATGAATGCGAAACTGGCGGACCGCGCCCGCCGCATTGTCGCGCAGGCGGCCGGTGTTACCTGCGAGCGCGCGGGCGAACTGCTGGACGCAGCCGGGAACAGCGTGCGCGCAGCCATTCTGATGGGTAAGACCGGCGTCGCGCGCTTTGAGGCCGAGCGGCGGCTGGCCGCGGCCGGCGGAAGCATTTCGAGGGCTCTAAATGGATAAGTTCGCGATTACCGGTGGAACCACCCTCAAAGGGGAGATCCCCGCCAGCGGGTCGAAGAACTCGGCTCTGCCCGCGCTGGCTGCGGCGCTGCTGACCGAAGAACCGGTGATCTTGAGCCGTATTCCGCGGGTGCGGGATATCCGGACTATCGAGCGGCTGCTGGTGGATATCGGATCGAAGGTGGAGGCGCAGGGTGAGACCGTACGGCTCCATACGCCCCAGATCGTTTGTCCCGAGGCGCCATACGAATTGGTGAAGACCATGCGCGCCTCGAGCCTGGTGCTGGGGCCGCTGGTGGCCCGTGGCGGGCGCGCGCGTGTTTCGCTGCCGGGTGGCTGCGCCATCGGGGACCGGCCCATCAACCTGCACATTTTCGGGCTGGAACAGCTTGGCGCGCGCATCCACCAGGCGCATGGCTACATTGAAGCCGAGGCCCCGGAAGGCCTTCGCGGCGCGGTGGTCCACTTCGACCGGATCACCGTCACGGGCACCGAGGATGTCATGATGGCGGCCGCGCTGGCCAAGGGCGAGACCACGTTGCGCAATGCGGCGCGCGAGCCGGAGGTGGCCGACGTGGCCGAGTTGCTGGGCAAGATGGGGGCGAAGATCGCAGGCGCGGGCACTTCCACCATCCGCATTCAGGGCGTCGAGCGACTGCACGGCGCCGAGCACACCATCATTCCGGACCGCATCGAGACGGGAACGTTCCTGATTGCCGGGGCCATCTCCGGCGGCGATGTCGCCGTGACGGGCTGCAACCCGGAGCACGTGGGCGCGCTCGTCGCCAAGCTGCAACAGGCCGGGGCGGAGGTGACACAGCCGGACGCCACCACGCTGCGGGTCCGCGCCGGCGGCAGGTTGCGCTCGGTGGACATGACCACTGAAGAGTATCCCGGCTTCGCCACCGATCTTCAGGCGCAGTACATGGCGCTGATGACACAGGCCGGGGGGATCGCAATTATCATCGAGACGATCTTCGAGAACCGCTTCATGCACGCCCAGGAGTTGGCGCGCATGGGGGCTAACATCCGGCTGGACGGCAAGCAGGCCATCGTAGCCGGACCGCGCGAGTTGACCGGCGCCGGGGTGATCGCATCGGACCTGCGGGCGAGCGCCTCGCTGGTGCTGGCGGCGCTGGCGGCCCGGGGCGAGACCGTGATCGACCGCGTCTATCACATCGACCGCGGCTATGAGAGAATCGAAACGAAACTCGCGGCCGTAGGCGCCAGGATCCGGCGGGTGGAATAAACCATGAAGCATGCTCCCGGATTCCTGAAACTAGTAGATGACGCGAAGTCGCGCATCCAGCAAATCGATATCGACGGCTACAAGAAGATGGTTGCCGCCAGGGAGCCGCACGTGCTGGTGGACACGCGCGAAGACTGCGAGTGGGCCGATGGCCACGTGGCGGGCGCAGTGCACCTGAGCAGGGGCATCATCGAGCGCGATATCGAAACCAGGTATCCGGACAGGGCCATCGAGTTGGTGCTGTATTGCGGCGGCGGCTTCCGCTCGGCGCTGGCGGCCGACAACCTTCAGAGGATGGGCTACACCAACGTCGTTTCGCTCGACGGCGGCTGGCGGGCGCTGAAGGAATCGGGACTGCCAACAGAGAAATGAGGAAACCAAGGTAGCCGACGCAGTGGCTACCAGGTGAGAGTCTTCAACGCCGGTATCACCGCGAAGTGCCCGTCCCTGGTTACCACAGGAAGATCGAACTGACGGGCCATCGCGGCGATCCAAATGTCGTTGTCCGGGATCAGCCGCCCCATCCCAGCGAGTTCCGCTTTCACTTGGCCGTAGCGTTCACTGGTGCTCCGATCCGGCAGCAGGAGAATGGCGGTTTGTAGAAAATCGCGGATCGGAGCCAGTTGTGCTTCCGGCCTTCTCGCAGCCTTCTTCGATAACCCGCTCCAACTCGTCGGCCTCTTCCGCCGAGAGTGCGCCGGCCGTGCGAGTGAAAATCGCCTGGCGCTCTTCCTCACTGATCCGTTCGAGGCGATGGACAAAATCGGCAGCCACTTCCAGCCTGGCTGGCGGCAGCGCCTTCAGGTCCTCGAAGATGTTATCGAGAGGACTCACAACTCTTAAGGTACGCCGGCATGATCACCCAAGCAACAGCAGGAGTTGAACGCCCGATCAGCGCGTCTTCCCCTTCCGCTTGGCCTTCGCCGCGCGCGCGGAAACCCTGGCGGCTCGAGCGCATCTCGCACAAATCCCCCGAAACTGGATCGAATAGTCGCTGACGTCGAAACCGTTAGCCTACGGGTTGATTGCTGGTGGCTATTGTCCGTAGGAAATCAGTTTCAATCCCGGTACGCCCAAATAGTCGCTGCGGTTGTGCGTCACGAGCGGCACGTCGTGCCGCAGCGCCGTGGCGGCGATCCAGGCGTCGGCGCACTCTATCCGGTACCCGCGCGCCTGGGCGGCCACGGTCACTTCAGCCCACATGGTGCAGAGCCTGCGGCTGTACGGCAGCAACACGAATCGTTCGAGATACAGCCGCAACCATTCGCGGCGCGCTGGTCCCCACTTGGATTGGATGGCCCACCGATCCAGTTCCGCCAGCGTCATGAACGAAATCAGGAGGGTGCAACCGGCGAGGTCCGGTTCGTAAAGAGCGCCGATCGGATGGTTCTTGAAAATGAACGAGGCGACGTCGGTATCGACGACCACACGGGTCATGCGGCGGGACCCGCCCTCCTATGGCCGCGCCACTCATGGAGTGCCGCGAGAAAATCCTCGATGGACTCCTCTTCCGGCCAGAAGTCGCCGTGCAGGACGGACAGATCGGTGATCGGACCCTTTCCCTGTTGGGCGATTATCTCGTCCAAAGAGGGGTCGGCGTCGAAGTTGTAGCGAGGATCATTGGCTCTGTCCATCTATCGGCCTCCGCACTCCGAGTATACCAGTCTGGTCAATTGCTGAAAGTTGAATCCTCTGAGCGATCACCCCGTTCTCATGACCCCGGCGCAGCACGCGCGGAACCGGGACAAGAGTCCGCAGTACATCGGCAAACTGACGAAGGCTGACTTCCTCGTCATGCGCGGGCGCCTGGTAGGCGCCACCGCCTCCATCAGCGCGTCTTCCTCTTGCGCTTGGCCGTCGCCACGCGCGCGGAAATCCCGGCGGCTTTGGCGCATCTCGCACAAATCCCCCGAAACTGGATCGAATAGTCGGCGACCTTGAAACCGTTGGCCTTTGAATCGGGAAGCGGGAGTCGGTCGAGGCGGCGGTCTTCGAAGTCCGTCATGCGGCCGCA
The DNA here is from genome assembly GCA_049516835.1 of Bryobacteraceae bacterium. Lineage (GTDB taxonomy): Bacteria > Acidobacteriota > Terriglobia > Bryobacterales > Bryobacteraceae > Fen-178. Next base: position 5,445 of record JBEKSR010000146.1, read on the forward strand.
CACCAGACAAACCAGATGATGATGGCGGTCCCGGACTATCTCGTAGCGGGCCGCCGCACCCGGGTGACAGACTTTGCGGGCCACACCGATCCGACCAAAAGCCTCCAGCACCCGGTAAACCGTCGTGCGCGAAATCTCCGGGGCTCGCTTGCGAACGTCGGCCAATATCTGATCGGCGGTTGGGTGATCGGTGCGGGGCGCCAGTGCTTCGAGAATCATTCTGCGCTGAACGGTAAGCGGCAGAGCGTGGCGCCGGCAAATCCGTTCAGCTTTCTCCAACGTGAGGCGCCGGGCCATGCTTGCAATCTTATAGCGTTTGGTACATTATTGCAAGAGAGGAGAAGCACATGCCAGAGAAGAAGCTCACTACCAACGCCGGCGCGCCCGTCGTTGACAACCAGAACGTCATCACTGCGGGACCTCGCGGCCCGGCGCTGCTGCAGGATGTCTGGTTCCTGGAGAAGTTGGCCCATTTCGATCGGGAGGTGATCCCGGAGCGCCGCATGCACGCCAAGGGCTCGGGCGCGTACGGCACCTTCACGGTCACCCACGACATCACCCGCTTCACCAAGGCCAGGATTTTCTCGGCGGTCGGCAAGAAGACCGAGTTGTTCGCCCGCTTCTCGACGGTGGCCGGCGAGCGCGGGGCCGCCGATGCCGAGCGCGACATCCGCGGCTTCGCGATGAAGTTTTACACGGAGGAAGGCAATTGGGACCTGGTCGGCAACAACACCCCGGTCTTCTTCCTGCGAGACCCGCTCAAGTTCCCGGACCTCAACCATGCCGTCAAGCGCGACCCACGCACCAACCTGCGCAGCGCCCGCAACAACTGGGACTTCTGGACCTCGCTGCCCGAAGCGCTGCACCAGGTCACCATCACCATGAGCGAGCGCGGTATCCCGTACTCGTATCGCCACATGCATGGCTTCGGCAGCCACACGTTCAGCCTGATCAACGCCGCGGGCGAGCGCTTCTGGGTGAAGTTCCACCTGGTTTGCCAGCAGGGCATCAAGAACCTGACCGACGCCGAGGCCGAAGCCATCGTCGCCAAGGATCGCGAGAGCCACCAGCGCGATCTGTTCAACAGCATCGAGAAGGGCGACTTCCCGCGCTGGAAGATGCGCATCCAGGTGATGCCCGAGAAGGATGCGGCCAAGTGCCCCTACCACCCGTTCGACCTGACCAAGGTCTGGCGCCACAAGGACTACCCGCTCATCGACGTGGGCGTCATGGAACTCAACCGCAACCCGGAGAACTACTTCGCCGAGGTCGAGCAGGCGGCCTTCAACCCTGCCAACATCGTGCCCGGCATCGGCTTCTCTCCCGACAAGATGCTGCAGGGGCGTCTGTTTTCCTACGGCGATGCGCAGCGCTACCGGCTGGGCGTGAACCATCAGCACATCCCGGTCAACGCGGCCCGCTGCCCCGTCCACAGCTTTCACCGCGACGGCTCAATGCGGGTGGACGGCAACCACGGCGGCACGCTCGGCTACGAGCCCAACAGCTACGGTGAGTGGCAGCAGCAGCCGGCTTTCGCCGAACCCCCGCTCGGGATCGAGGGGGCCGCGGATCACTGGAACTATCGCGAAGATGACGACGACTACTACTCGCAGCCCGGGCTTCTCTTCCGCCTGATGACGGCCGAACAGAAGCAGGCGCTCTTCGAGAACACGGCCCGCGCCATGGGCGATGCCCCGAAGGAGATCAAGGTCCGCCACATCGGCAACTGCGCCAAGGCCGACCCGGCCTACGGGGAAGGCGTGGCCAAGGCGCTGGGCCTCTCAATTTGAATAATGCCGTCGTCGTAGGTAGCCTTCACGCACCAGCCCGGCGGCACCACGAGAAAGTCGTCTTCGTCCCACTCGCCGGCCACCAGCCGCTCGAACAGGCGCAAATCGCCGCGGATGGTTTCGAACTGCCATCCGCGGCGAGCGGCTTCTTCGCGCGCCTGCTGCTCAAAGCGGCCGTCCGGCTCCAGCCCGGTGGCGATGTATGCCAGTTGCCGGTAGTTCCGCTGATATCCATTGAACTGCTCGAACAGGTAGCGGCCGTTGTCTTCGCCGTAGCGCGCGATGAGTTCCTCGAGGTTCTCGAAATAACTCCGGTACCGGCCCCGCCCGCCCATCAGGAGCGCGATGCAATCGTGAGCGCGGGGAATCACCAAGGGCAGGGTGCGGCTCACCAGTCCGGCAACCCCGTTGCCGCACAGGGCGTAGCCCAGGAGAACCGCTTCGTACTGGGTGGCATCCACGCCATCGGCGGCCTCCTGAAGCCGGGCGCGCATGGACTCCCCGCCCAGGTCGTGGAGACCCTTGGGCAGAAACTCGAGGTCCACCTGGTGCGGCGAACGGGCCACCGCGGCGCACATCTCGCGGTACAGCACCTCACAGGAAATCAGCTTCAGGCGCACAGATCCGCCGGGTCAGGCAGGCGTGCCAGCCGCCGCCAGCTTGCGGGCCAGGGCCACGGCAACCGCGGCATTCTCGCCGTAGCCGTCGGCCCCGATCTCATCGGCGAAACGCTGCGTCACGGGAGCGCCTCCCACCATGATCTTGGCCTGCCGGCGCAAGCCGGCGGCGGAGAGCGCTTCAATCGTGGTCTTCATGGAGGGCATGGTCACGGTGAGCAGCGCCGACAGGCACACCAGGTTGGCATGGTTGGCCCGGACGGCGTCCACGAACTTCTCCGGCGCAACGTCGGCGCCCAGGTCGGTGATCTCGAACCCGCCGCCTTCCAGCATGGAGGCGACGATGTTCTTCCCAATATCGTGGAGATCGCCCTTCACCGTGCCGATGACCACTCGGCCGGCTGGCTGTGCGCCGCTGGAGGCCAGAAGCGGCCGGATCAGCGCCAGCGCGGCCTTCATGGCGCGGGCGGCGAGTAGAAGCTCCGGCACGAAGTAGTCCTCGCATTCGAAGCGGCGGCCCACTTCATCCATGGCGGGCACCATGTGGCTATGCACCAGCTCGAGCGCGGCGGTGCCGCCCTCCAGCGCCTTGCGCGCAGCCTCAGCCGCCGCGGGGGCGTTGCCGTTCAGAATCGCATCGTACAGGTCGGACATGCTGCATCACTCCCGTAGCGCCGGCGGTCTTGCCGCCGGCTTGTTCTAACGCGGACAAACCACCGGCGGCAAGACCGCCGGCGCTACCCTTCGACTTTGCCAGCCACAATAACGGCAAACGGCAGATTACCGATCTTCACGTTGAGCACCCAATCGTGGTCGCCTTCCTTGGTGACCGCCGGGAACGTCGAGCCTGAAGGCGTCTCAATCGAGAGCACCGCCGGATGTGGTGTACCGGACGCTTTGGTGCTCACCTGCACCAAAGCGTCGAAGGCCGGCGTGGCGTTGGGGTCGGCATCGTTGGCGATGGGCGTGAGCAGCACAAAGTCGCGCTGCGGAGCGACGCCCTGGTGGGAACCGTCCACGGGATAGTCGCTGTAGCGAAGTGTATAGACGCCAGGCTGGACGGTCTGGCCCCGGCGGTCGGCGCCGGTTGCCGGGAAACGAAGGATGCCGATCAGCGTGCCCTGCGCAATCGGGAAAGCGATGGAGCCATCGGCGGGCCTGGCACCCGTCGGTATGGATTTGCGGAACCAGATTTCGCACCAAGGGCCGCTGGGGCCGATAATACGGTATCCCCCGGTCTCGATCAGAGTCGCATAGGCAGCCGGCAGACCGGGAGCTGCCGTGGCAACGGGCTCCAGTTTATAATCTTGGGCGAGGAGCAGCGACGCCGCCAGAAGGGCGCCACCGAGCAGTAGAAAACAGCGCTTGATCATGGCCAATCCGGAGGGTAGAACCTTGGAGCGGGAGACGGGATTCGAACCCGCGACATCGACCTTGGCAAGGTCGCACTCTACCAACTGAGTTACTCCCGCCCGCCGGAAACTTCCATTGTCCTTCAGAAACATTAGAACTGTCAAACGTTCCGGGAAAGTTGTTGAAATGAAGCCGTTTATAAATTTGTCAGAAACCTTTGACGCTGTGGTAGACTACTTCTCGGCTGACCAAAAGATGCGAACTGGCGACTCCGGCGCGGTCGGAGCGAGCCTCGCTGGCAATTCTTCTGAATTGAGCACGGGCTAACCCCACGCTGTTGTGGAAAAAGTTGTGGAAATTCTGTGTTTGTGGTGTGCAAAAATTGTCAGATTCTTGGGATCGAATCCGTAATTACTTGCAGCAGAAGGTGAGCGCCGAGAGCTACGACAACTGGCTGAAAGGCGCTGTATACGTCCGCACGGAAGGACCGACTCTTTTCGTTTCGGTGCCTGACCGCGAAACTTGCGTGTGGCTGGAGAAGGAGTACGCCGCCCTGGTGCAAAGTGGGATTCGGGAGCTCGGACTGCCTGTCGAGCATATCTCCTATGAAGTACAACCGATGCATGGCGCCAAGAACCAGGCTATGGCGGCGGTTGAGGGCGGCGAGTTGGAGTCGACTCTAAGTCTGAATCCCAAATTCACGTTCGATACCTTTGTAGTGGGAGCCTGTAACCAGTTTGCGCACGCTGCCGCGCGGTCGGTGGCTACCAATCCCTCACGCAGCTACAACCCCCTGTTCATCTATGGGGGCGTGGGGATGGGGAAGACTCATCTGATGCACGCCATTGGCCGCGAACTGATGGACAAGTTTGGCTCGATGCGAATTATCTACACTTCCAGCGAGCGCTTCATGAATGAGATGATCGCGTGCATTCGGACGGAGCGTATGCAGCAGTTCCACCAGCGCTATCGCGAGGCGGATGTTCTGCTGGTTGACGACATTCAACTGCTGGGAAATAAGGAGCGTACGCAAGAAGAGTTCTTCCACACTTTCAACGAGCTGCACGATCACCAAAAGCAGATCGTGATTTCCAGCGACGCCACGCCGAAGGATATTCCAGGCTTGCTGGAGCGGCTACGGTCCCGGTTCGAGTGGGGGTTACTAGCCGACATCCAGCCGCCCGATCTTGAAACCAAAATGGCTATTCTCGATAAGAAGGCCGAGGCGGAGGGGGTGAAGCTGCCGGATGATGTGCGATCGTTCATGGCTGCAAAAACGAAATCCAATGTGCGTGAGTTGGAAGGCACGCTCATCAAGCTCATTGCATACTCCTCTTTGACCGGTACACCGATTCATTTGCAGATGGCACAGCAGGTACTGAAGCACCTGGTGCATGTGCAGGATCGTAGGGTGACGATTGATTCTATCCAGAAGGCGGTCGCGGAACGATTCCAAATGAAGCAGTCGCAGCTCAAGGAAAAGAGCAACACCAAGAAGGTGGTTTACCCGCGGCAAGTGGCCATGTACCTGGTTAAGGAGCTGACCGACGCCTCGCTGCCGGAGATCGGGCGGGCTTTCGGAGGGAAGCATCACACCACCGTGATTCATTCCGTAAACAAGATTGAGCAGGCACGTCATATCGACCCAGAATTAAACAGGCTACTCCACAGTCTAATGGACTCATTACAATGAACTTCGTCATTTTTTCCACACTTGCCTCTGAACCGGCGGGAGGAAAAATGTGTAAAACCGTCGCACGGCCTGTTTTCTCAAGTTTTTCGAAGCTGCGTTCCTCAAGTTCCGATAGAGAAAAGTAGCTGATTTTAGTATAATTTAGGTAGTCTTCAACAGCTTGCACAGGCTCGATGAATACGGTTTTTTATAGTACTCGTCTATATAACCTGAGAAGAATAGGAGCTTTGGCCCCATGGAATTCACCGTTGGCAAGTCCGATCTGGTACGAGAACTGAGTTTGTCGCAGGGCGTGGTGGAGAAGAAGACTACCATTCCGATTCTCTCGAATGTGCTGCTGGAGGCTCAGGGTGACCGTGTGGTTTTAACGGCAACGGATCTTGAACTGGGGATTCGCTGCTCTTGTCCAGCGCGGGTGAAGAAGGAGGGGGCCGGCACCGTGCCCGCCCGAAAGTTGCTGGAGTATGCGCGGCTGCTGCCGGAAGGCGATGTAAACATGAAGTTTTTGGAGAACCATTGGGCCAGCATTACATGTGGGCGCTCCAAGACACGAATCGCGGGCATGTCCCGTGAAAGCTTTCCTGAGCTCCCGCAGATGCCCGAGCAGATTGCGGAGATTCCTGTAAAGCTGCTGGCGTCGATGATTACTCGCACATCGTTCGCGATCTCCATGGAGGAGTCGCGGTTTACGTTAAACGGAGCTCTGCTGTTTTTGCGTCCTGAAGGTCTTACCATGGTTGCGACCGATGGGCACCGGCTGGCATACGTGCAAGCGGTGTCCGCCGATAGTGGTCAAACCAACAAACAATTTCGGGCGCTGGTTCCCAAAAAAGCCCTGGTTGAGCTCATTAAGCTTGCTGATGAGGCAGGACCCGATGCCAAAGCCATTTTTACCGGCGACGACAATCACTTGTTCTTTCAGGTGGGTCACCGGCTTTTGATAACGCGCAAACTTACCGGCAACTTTCCGGATTACGAACGTGTCCTGCCCAAGGACCACGAGCTTGTCGCGAAACTACAGAAGGACGAGATCCGCTCCGCGATTGAGCGCGTGGCACAGTTTGCAGACGAACGGTCTCGCTCGATTCGGGTGCAGTTCAAGAATGACGTAGTGAACATATTCTCTTCCTCGGTGGAAACCGGCGAGAGCGAAGAGAGCGTGACTAGTGAATACCAGGGTCCCGACCTTGAGATTGGCTTTAATGCGCAGTACCTCCTCGATTTTCTTCGCGTGATTCCTCAGGATCATATGGCATTTGAATTGAAGGATCAGAAAAGTGCCGGCGAAATGCGGCCGGCGGGTGACGGGGTGACGGACCAGTACCGCTACGTCGTCATGCCCATGAGAATTTGAGGAATTGTTTTGCACCCAATGCGGGCAAGCTAGAGCATGCCCCACCTAAGCAAGGAAGTATGGCGAACGAAGTGAATAGCGGTACGGCCGAAGTTTACGATTCCACCAGCATTAAGGTGCTCGAGGGCCTGGAAGCAGTGCGACTCCGTCCTGCCATGTACATCGGATCCACGGGTGAGATGGGGCTGCACCACCTGGTGTATGAAGTGGTGGACAATTCGGTGGACGAGGCGCTGGGGGGGTATTGTACCGAAATCACGGTCACGATCCACGATGACAACTCCGTTACGGTGATCGACAACGGCCGCGGCATCCCGGTGGATCTGCACGAAGAAGAAGGAGTCTCAGCCGCGCAGGTGGTGATGACCAAACTGCACGCCGGCGGCAAGTTCGACTCCAAGAGCTATAAGGTCTCGGGTGGTTTGCACGGTGTCGGGGTGAGCGTCGTAAATGCGCTCTCCGAGCGGCTGGAGTTGGAAATCTGGCGGGAAGGCTACACCTGGCAGCAGGAGTATGCCTGCGGCGCGCCGAAGGCGCCGCTGGGAAAGGCCGGCAAGGCGGGAAGAAAGACAGGCACCCGCGTGACATTCAAGCCCGATGTCACCATCATGGAAGCGACGGAATTCAACTACGACACGCTGGCGCAACGACTGCGGGAGTTGGCGTTCCTGAACAAGGGCCTCCGAATTACGCTGACCGACGAGCGCGTCGATCCGGAGAAGAAAACGGAGTTTCTCTACACCGGCGGCATCTCCGAGTTCATCAAGCACCTGAATCGCGGCAAGACCGTGCTGCACGACAAACCGATTCACTTCGAGGCGGACCGGGAGCTGCCCAACAATGGGACGCTCACCATGGAGGTGGCCCTTCAGTACAACGATGGATACTCGGAGAACGTTTTCAGCTTCGCCAACAATATCAACACGGTGGATGGCGGAACGCACCTGAGCGGATTTCGCTCCGCGCTCACCCGCACCATCAATGCTTTCGGCCAGCAGGCTGGACTGTTCAAGGACGTGAAGGAAAACCTCACCGGCGACGATGTTCGCGAAGGCCTGACCGCGGTGGTCAGTGTGAAGGTTCCCCAGCCGCAGTTTGAAGGCCAGACCAAGGGCAAGTTGAACAGCGATATTGCCGGCTTCATGACGCAGTTTGTCAACGACAAGCTGGGCGAGTACTTCGACAAGAACTCCACCGTGGGGCGCAAGATTGTCGGCAAGGCGATCGAGGCGGCGCGGGCCCGTGAGGCGGCGCGCCATGCCCGCGACCTGACGCGGCGGAAGGGCGCGCTCGATTCCGGCGGGCTGCCCGGCAAGCTGGCGGATTGCCAGGAGAAGGATCCGGAGCGCTGCGAGCTGTTCCTGGTGGAGGGTGAATCGGCGGGAGGCACGGCCAAGCAGGGCCGGGACCGGCGCTTCCAGGCGATTCTGCCGCTCAAGGGCAAGATCCTGAACGTCGAGAAGGCGCGCTACGACAAGATGCTCGCCCACGAGGAAATCCGCTGCATGATCACGGCCCTGGGCACAGGCATCGGCAAGGAAGATTTCGACGTCGCCAAGCTGCGCTACGGCAAAGTCATCATCATGACCGACGCGGACGTGGACGGATCGCACATCCGCACTCTGCTGTTGACGTTTTTCTTCCGGCACATGACCGAACTCATCCTGCGGGGGCACGTCTTCATCGCGCAACCGCCGCTCTACCGCATCAAGAAAGGCAAAAGCGAGAAGTACATCAAGGATGAGAAGGAATTCACCCGGGAGATCATGCGCCGCGCCACGGAGAACCTGACGCTCGAGATCCATTCCAATGGCAACGGCGCCAAGGCAGTGCTGGAAGGCGTGGAACTGCGGACGTTCCTGCTGAACCTGGACGAGTACGAGCAGATGTTCCACAAGGTGGAGCGGCGGCTGCGCGACGCGCGCGTGGTGGAAGCGCTTTCCAATATCGAGTTCAAGGTGGACCACAAGTCGGAGTTCCAGGATGAAGCCAACCTGAAGCCGGTGCTCCTAGCGCTCCAGGAATTGGGGGTGAATCCGGAGATGCGGCGGGACGAAGAGCACTCGTCGTACGCCGTGGTATTCCACGATTCCACCAATGCGGAGCGGCCCATCGGGCTGGCGCTGGCCGCGCAGCCGGAATTCCGGCGCTTCCGCGCGCTGGCTCGCGCGATTGCGCGCTTCAACGAGCCGCCCTTCGTGGTGGTAAAGAGCGAACATCGCGACGCGCAGCCGAACTGGCTGGAGCTGCTGAACTATGTCAAGAACGAAGGCAAGAAGGACGCCTCCGTGCAGCGCTACAAAGGGCTGGGCGAGATGAACGCCGAGCAGCTTGCCGAGACCACCATGAACCCCCAGAAGCGCACGCTGCTGCAAGTGCGGCTCGAGGACGCCGTCGAGTGCGAAGAGATTTTCTCGACGCTCATGGGCGAGGACGTCGAGGCCCGCCGCAAGTTCATCGAAGAAAATGCGCTGGACGTGAAGAACCTGGACGTGTAAACCCGCTCAGTCCACGGCCTTTCCATACATATATTCGCGCGTGAGAGGGCGGCGGGCGGAGCCGCGCTTGGCCATCAGGACCTGGTAGACAGCGCTGACGCTTTCTTCGAAGCTGATCGAACAAGCGGCCAGCCACAGGCGCCAGGCGCGGAAGGTGGGCTCGTCCGCCACCCGTAAAGCGGCCTCGCGGTTGGCTGCCAGCCGATCCTGCCAGAGACGGCACGTGCGGGCGTAGTGGGGGCGCAGGTTCTCGACGTCGAGCACTTCGAAGCCGGCGTTTTCGGCTTCGCGAATGGTCTCGGAGAGATGGATCAACTGCGCTCCGGGGAAGATTCGGCGGCGCACGAACAGGCTGCCGGCGTCGTCCTCAACGCCTTGCGGGCGCGCGATGGCATGGTTCAGGAACAAACCGTCCGGCGTGAGTAGCGCGGCCATTTTGCGGAAGTATTGGGGAGCGCGGCGCAGGCCCACGTGCTCGAACATGCCAACCGAGGCGATCTTGTCGTAGTGGCCCGTGAGGTCGCGATAGTCCAGATCCAGGACGTGCGCGCGGCCTTGCAACCGCGTGCAGGCAAACTCGTATTGCGCGCGGCTGAGAGTGCAGCCAGTGGCGGTGGCGCCGTACCGGCCGGCCGCGTGAGCCAGCAGCGCGCCCCATCCGCAGCCGATGTCCAGGAAACGTTCGCCAGGCTGAACGTCGAGCTTGCGGCAGATGTGCTCCAACTTGGCGAGCTGGGCTTCTTCGAGAGTGGTCTCCGGCTCCCGGAAATAGGCGCAGGAGTAGACCATGCGCGGGTCGAGGAAAAGGCGGTAGAAATCGTTCGAGCGGTCGTAATGAAAACGAATGTGCTGCGCGGTTTGCGCCTTGGTTTGGAAGACGCTCTCCAGGGCGGTGGCCGAGCGGGCGATGACCGCCAACAGGCGGTTGCGGAGACTGCTCCGCGGCTGCCAGCCCTTGAAGCGGATGGCGGCGGCCAGGTCGCCTTCCACGTCGAATTCGCCGCGAACGAATGCCATGGCGGCGGAATAGACGTCCGTGGCAAGAACGCGCTCGAGCGCGCTTTCCGAGGGCAGGCGGAATGTAAAGGCGGGAGGGCCGTCGCCGGACTGGCGCACGGTTCCATCGCGGAAAACGGCGCGCCAGGCAGGCGCGGCAGGAAGGACCAGGCCTGGGCTGTTGTTCCGGCTGCCCAACTTGCTGACTTCGGTGGGCATGGTGGAATCCCCTATTCACAGTAGTAGACCAACCGGGCGCGGGATTCAAGTGCTGAAATTCACATACACGTTTTCCGGGTCGCGACAGTTTAATCTTATGGAAAGGATGAAAGCCCTGGCGCTTTTGGCGACGGTTGGTCCGATGGACGGCCCCGAAGACCGCTCCGGGCCCACCGGGTGCCCCCTGGAGACCGCCCAAGCGGGCGATTTGGCCGCTTTTGAGCTGCTCATGTGGCAGTACGAGCGGCTGGTGCTGGTGACGGCGCTTCGTCTGCTCGGGGTCCTGGAAGACGCGCAGGATGCCTCGCAGGAAGTGTTTTTGAGGCTGTACCGGAACCTGAACAAGGTGGGAACGTCGGGCAACCTTTCGGGATGGCTGTATCGGGTGACGGTCAACGTGTGCCACGATGCGCACCGCAAGCGGCGGGTCTCGGCCCCCGTGGAGGATGCCGCCGGGCTTCCGGCGCTGGGCGCCGATCCGCAGCGGACCGCCATCGAAACGGAACGCCGCCGCGCGCTGGAGATGAGTTTGCGGATGCTCCCCGAAAAGGAGCGCGCTGTGCTGGTGCTGCGGGACCTGGAAGGGCTTTCGACCGAAGAGGTGGCGCGAGTATTGGGAACCACCGAGGCAACCGTGCGGTCGCAGATCAGCAAGGCGCGAGTGAAAGTAAGGGATTTCCTGGAGCGCTACTTCCGGAGGCGGACATGAATTGCAGCGATTGGGAAGAACAGATCGCCCTCCATACGGGAGGGGACCTGCCGCCCGCGGAAGCGGCGGAAGTGGAACGGCACCTCCGCGAGTGTGCCGGATGCCAGGTGCTTGCGTCAGGGTTGAAGCAGAGCCTGGCGCTGCTGAGGGAAGCGCACGACGAGCCTCTGGCGGCGGCGCACTTCTCGGCCGTGCGCGCCCGGGTGGTGGCGGAACTGGAGAAAGGGCGGAGGCCGTCATGGTGGTGGGCCTGGACTTATGGGCTGGCTGCCGTCGCGGTGGCGTTGCTGGTAATGCTGGCGCTGCGGCCAGGGCGGACGCCCGTCGTAGCGCGTACCAACCGCTCCCTGACGGTCGCGGCTCCGTCCCTGCCGGCTGTGGCTGTTCCCGAGCCTGCGACCCCGCCCCATCGAAGGGTGGCGCGGCGCGTGGTGCGCGTAAACGTGCCCGAGCCGGAGCCCTTGATAGTCAAGCTACAGACCGACGATCCTAACGTCGTCATTTACTGGATTGCAGACAGGAAAAAAGGAGATTGATCCATGAAGCGATTATTGTTCGCGGTGTTGTTGATTGCGCTGCCTCTGGCGGCGCAGGAAGCCAAGAAAGAGGACGAGAAGAGCAATGCGCAACCAGCGGCGCCGCGCATTCAGAAGCTGTTCCTCCTGAAATACGCCGACCCGGTCCATGTGGCCAACCTGCTAGGTGTGTTTAACGCCTCGGTTCGGCCGGACTCCGATATGCACGCGCTGGCGGTGGAAACCGCTTCCAGGCCGACGATGGGGGCTATCGAAGAGGCCATTCAGCGGCTGGATGTGCCCTCGGCCGCATCGAAGAACATCGAAATGACCGCCTACCTGTTGATCGGGAGCGAGAGTGCCGGCACGGAGGCCAGCGCCATGCCGAAAGAGATGGATAGCGTGGTGGCGCAGCTCAAGAACGCGTTCGCGTTCAAGAGCTACCGCTTGCTGGATATCCTGGCGCTGCGGACGCGGGTTGGGCAGAGGGCATCAACCAGCAGTGCGGGCCGCCCGATGCAGGTCGGAACCAATTCGCCGGCCGTGACCACGGACTTCCTGATTCGCTCGGCCGGCATAGGGAGCGATGAAACCACTATTCGAGTTGACGGCTTGAACCTGAACAGCCACGTCCCCGTGCAAACAGGCTCGACCGGGCAGTTTGGCTACAGCAACGTGGGCCTTCAGGCGGATGTGGACATCAAGCAGGGACAAAAGGTGGTAATCGGGCGCGTCAGCGTGGGGGAATCGGCCCTGTTCCTGGTGCTGACCGCGCAGGTGGTGAACTGAATTACCGGATGCGCTCGTCTTTTTCGATTTTGCCGTCGCGGATGTGGATCACGCGATGGGCGTGCAACGCGATGTCGTGCTCGTGAGTGACCAGAATGATCGTGTTGCCCTGCTGGTGAAGCCGCTCGAACAGCGCCATGATTTCGTTGCCGGTGGCGGTGTCCAGGTTTCCAGTGGGCTCGTCTGCCAGCAGAATCGAGGGGTTGTTGACCAGCGCGCGCGCCACGGCCACGCGCTGGCGCTGTCCGCCGGAAAGCTCGTTGGGCTTGTGGTACATGCGCGATTCCAGGTCTACTTGCTTCATGGCCATGCGCGCTCTTTCGAGCCGCTTGTCGGCCGGCATGCCCGAATAAATCAGGGGCAGCTCGACGTTGTGCAGCGAGGTGGCGCGCGGCAGCAGGTTGAACGTCTGGAACACGAACCCGATTTCCCGGTTGCGGATGCGCGCCAACTCGTCGTCGGTCATATCGCTGACCAGGTTGCCGTTGATGTAGTATTGCCCGCTGGTCGGCGTATCCAGACAGCCAATCAGGTTCATCAGGGTCGATTTGCCCGACCCCGAGGGACCCATGATGGCGACGTACTCGCCGCGCTTGATCTCGACATCCACTCCTGAAACGGCGTGAATCTCCGTGTCGCCCATCACATAGGTTTTCCAGAGATTGTACGTGCGGATGACGATGCCGTCCCGCTTGAGCTGCTCGCCGAGCCTGACCGCTTCCTTTTCTGCCACCGCTGCCATCGGATGATTCTCGTTTCTTAAGTCTTTTGCTGCTCTGGAGTCTTATTATCCACTTTCACCTGGGCTTCGTTGCGGATGGTCCGGATCACCTGGTAGGTCCCCGTGATGATCTCGTCTCCATCCTTGAGGCCGTCCAGCACCTCAATATCGGTGGCTCCGGTGATTCCGGTGGTCACCTTGCGGAAGACGGCTTTACCGCCGCTAACCACGAACACGCCCTGAAGCTCTTCCTTACGCGCCTTCTCCGCCGCCGGATCGGGTTTGGTAGCCGCCTGGGCCCCGGTCTTGGAGGTGCCAACGGCGGGTTTCGACTCCAGGTCGCCCTTCTGCCGGACGGTCAACGCCTGGATCGGAATAGTAAGGACGTTCTGACGGGTGGCTGTGGTTATCTTGGCGGTGCAAGAAAGTCCGGGCCGGATTTGATTTCGTCGGGAGGGTTGTCCAACGCGATAACCACTTTAAAATCTTTGGCTTCCTGGCTGGAAATGGCGCTTTGCGAAGCCGCCACTCCGGTCGACCGGAGAATCGCCGTATTGCCCATCTCAGTCACGTGCCCCTTGAAGGTCTTGTTGGGGATGGCGTCGATGGTCACTTCGGCCGTCTGGTTCAGCTTGACGTTGACGATATCGGTCTCATCCACCTTCACTTCGGCCGTGATCAGGGACATGTCGGCAATCGTCATGATGATGGTGCCAGTTTGGTTTTGAAGACCAGGCACGACTGTCTCCCCCGCGCGCACCGGGAGATTGGTCACCACGCCCTCGAGTGGGGCGTAAGAGTCGTACTTGTGGAGAATGTCGTTGATCCTGGCCAGGTCGGCGCGGGCTACCGCGATCCGCCGCTGCGTCGCCGTAAGCTGGGCCGCGGTTTGCTGGCGTTGCGCCTGCGCCTGGACGAGGCGCGCCTCGGTCTGCTGGACGGCTGCCACCTGGGCGTCGTAGGTGAATTTCTTCACCTCGTAGTCCTGTTTGGCGACCAGCCCTTCTTTGAAGAGCGACTCGGCGCGTTCGTAATCCGCCTTCATGCGGTCCAGATCGGCCTTACTTTGGGTGATGGCGCCCCGCAGGGTGGCCAGATTGTCATCGGCGGCCTTCAGGCCGGCTTCGGCGGCGTTGGCATCAGCCTCGGCGGAGCTGAGGTTGGCCTTTTGCGATTCGACTGTGGCGGCAGGCTGGGTGTTCTCGATTTTGGCGAGCAACTGGCCCTTGCGGACGCGGTCGCCCTCCTTCACCAGGAGTTCGGTGATTTCACCCATGGCATTGGCGCCGATGTTGATGTAATTCTTCGGTTTAATCTCGCCGGAAGCGGTCACCAGGCTGGTGAGATCCTGGCGCACGACCTTTCCGGTCTGCACGGATATCACGCCCCGCTTGCTATACACCGTGCTGGCATAAACACCGATTGCGGCTATCAGGAGGGCCGCAACTGTGATGATAATCTTCCACTTACGCTTCACGACGCAAAATCTCCCTTTTTTCCTATCACCCGCTTTAGACGCAAATTGTCGGCCGGGAGTTCATTCCTATTTTACACCCCACCGGCGGCGAGGACCCGCATCGGACGTTCCGCCGCCAGCGCTACATGGAGATGACGCGCGCAAACCGCGGAAGTTAACGCCGCCGGCCCTCGTCAGGCAAAGAAGTTGCCCATCTTGCGGAACTTCAAGTAGCGGTGCTCGACCAATTGGCCGGCGTCGAGCGCGGAGAGTTCGCCGAGATAGCGGCGGATATATTCGCGCAGGTTTTCGGCCGCGGCTGCCGGGTCCGTATGGGCCCCCTCCGCGGGTTCCGGCACAATGTCATCGATCAGCCCAAAGGACAGCAGGTCCTGGGCGGTCAGCCGCAGGGCGGCGGCGGCCTGCTCGGCCTTGCCCGAATCGCGGTAGATGATGGCCGCGCAGCTTTCCGGCGAGATCACGCTGTACACCGTATTTTCCAGCATCAGCACGATATTGCCGACGCCCAGCGCGAGCGCCCCGCCGCTGCCGCCCTCGCCTATGCAGACCACCAGCACGGGCACTGGAAGGCGCGCCATTTCCCGTAGATTGCGGGCGATGGCCTCGGCTTGGCCCCGTTCTTCGGCGTCGATGCCGGGGTACGCGCCGGGGGTATCCAGGAACGTGATGATGGGGCGGCCGAACTTCCCGGCAATCTGCATGATGCGAAGGGCCTTGCGATAGCCTTCGGGTTTGGGCATCCCGAAATTGCGGTACAGCTTCTGCTTGGTATCCCGTCCCTTCTGCTCGGCCACCACCATGACCGGCCGGCCCTCGAACTGCGCGAGACCGGCGACGATCGCGGCGTCGTCGCCGAAATTGCGGTCGCCGTGGATCTCTTGAAAATCGGTGAAAAGCCGCCCGATGTAATCGAGCGAGTGGGGACGCTTGGGATGGCGCGCCAGCAGGACCCGGCGCCAGGCCGGATGCTGCTCGGCCGCAGCTTCCGCCGGAAGTCCTGGTTGTGCGTCGGGTTCCACTTCTCACATCTTAACAGCGGAAGGCGATGGTGTGGCAGGCGGTGCCGCCTGCCGGAAGGCCTCAGGCGTACTCCGGCTCGGCGCGCCGCACGCGAATCTCCACCGTCTGCTTGCCCAAGTACTGGTGGCGCGCTTCCAACCGGATAACGCCGGCGGCCTCTTTGGTCTTCACCCACACGGCGCCCGCGCCGCCGCTCAATGAGAACGGATTCTCCCCCACGATTTCACCCGGGCCAGTGAGGCTCAATTGAATCGCGCCGGTGGCGAACGGGCGGACATTGCCGTACTCATCCGTCACCGCCAGCACCACGCGGGTAGCGTCGCGGCCATCGCCATCGAGCTCCAGATCGTCGGGTTTCACCAGCAGGCGGTCATCGGCGCCGCTGCCGGATAGCGTCTTCGTAGCCGCCAGCTTGCCTTGGATATAGCCCTCAATTTTGAGATCGCCCCATTGATCGAATGCGAGGTCGTCCAGGCTCACCATAAAGGGCGGGTATTTCAAGTTCGGGTAAGTCTTGCGGTCGGCGTCGGCCTCCAGCAGCAGCCGGCCGTTGTAGTAGAGCTTGAGGTGATCGCAGTTGGAGCAGATGGGCACCACCCCGGGACCACCGGCGCTGGGCCGGTCGCCACAGGAGTAAAAGAAGCCGGGTTCAATGACGACCTCCTCTTGCGGATCGCACTGGGACCGGTAGAATCCCGCCGCGGGCTTGGGCAGCCGGAATATGTCGCTCACGCCGTGGTAGCAGATGCGGTCGCCGGAACCGAAACAGCGGTGCGTGGCGTAGTCGAAGGCGCACCAGGCGATGCCGCCGGCGTAACGGTCGTCGGATGCAAGCTGGTCGTGCACGCGCACATGGCGGATCACATGCTCGGCCACATGGCTCACGTTGTCGAACCGCTTGGTGGAGAACATGTGGCCGTTGAATTCCGTGTTCAGATAAGCCGGGTGGTTGGGCGGTCGCAACGGAAAGCCGAAATCGTTCATGGTGAAAACGTCTTCGAGCAGTTCCGAGTCGTACAGATAGCGGATGCCGCCGGTCTGGCGCGAATCGTCGAGCGAATGCGCCAGCGTGTTGGTCCGCGTGTAGAAGTCGTGATTGTCCTGGGATTCGTTGATGCGCACGCCCCACAGCACGATCGAAGGGTGGTTCCAGTCGCGCCGGATCATGCGGCCCACATTGTCCACGGCGAGCGACTGCCACGCGCTGTCGCCAATGTGCTGCCACCCCGGGATCTCTTCGAGCACCAGCAACCCCGCTTCGTCGCAGGCGTCCAAAAAGTGCGGCGATTGCGGATAGTGCGAGGTGCGCACGATGTTGCACTTCAGTTCCTTGCGAAGCACGCTCGCGTCGCGCGCCTGCACCCGCGCCGGCATGGCGCCGCCGGTGTAAGGGAACGTCTGGTGGCGATTGAGACCGCGCAGCTTCACGTGCTGGCCGTTGAGGTAGAAGCCCTGGCCGGTGAAACGCGCTTCCCGGAACCCGATGCGCGTGCTGTAGGCATCGCCGTTGTCGAGCCGCGCCGTCGCCTGATAGAGCTTGGGCCGCCCGAGGTCCCAGAGTTGGATGTCGCCGAGGTTCTCGATGGTGACATCGTGATACTCAGTGGCCGAGGTGACGGTCGCCGAGGCGGTCTTCAGAA
This sequence comes from Bryobacteraceae bacterium, assembly GCA_049516835.1. GTDB lineage: Bacteria > Acidobacteriota > Terriglobia > Bryobacterales > Bryobacteraceae > Fen-178. The sequence continues at coordinate 22,836 of JBEKSR010000146.1, forward strand.
CCCGATCCCCGTCGCGAAGCTCGGCCGTGATGACCATCGGCTTGTCTACCGGTCCGTCGAGATAGCAGCGCACCACCACGGCGCGGTCGTTCGAGAGCACGCGCACGGGCTTGGCGAACACGCCGGCCAGGTGCGTCTGGGGCACGACCCGCAGCTCGACGTCGCGATAGATGCCGCCGAACGTGAGATAGTCGATACTGCCGCCGAACGGCGCGATGTCGGGCCGCTCGGTTGAATCCACCTCGACCGCCAGTAGGTTGTCGGCGCCCAATTTGAGATGCGGGGTCAACTCGAAGAAGAAGGGCGTGTATCCGCCACGGTATTCCTCGAAGTGGTGGCCGTTGACGGTGACCTTGCTGGCGGTCATGACGCCGCCGAAATCGGCGAATACGCGCTTCCCCTGCCAGGCCGCGGGCGCGCGGAAGTGGCGCCGATAGATGGAGACGAACTCATAGGCTTTGTCGTCGAAGCTGTGCCAGGGCAGATCGATGTTGGTGTGCGGCAACGTGACGCGCTGGAACTTCGAGTCGTCGAATGCGGGCGCATCGGCTCCGGGCGTCATCTTGCCGCCGAAGAGCCAGTTGCGATTCAGCGAGTAAACACGGCGAAGCGGAATGGCGGGTGTGGCATTCTGGGCGCGGCCCAGCGCGGCAGCGGCGCTGGTGGCGATGAGAAACGAGCGGCGATTCAAGGACACTACATTAGCTTAACGCCCATGCCCCAAGCAAGCCCGGAGGAAATCTGGGCTACACTGGAACGTTTGGGTCTGGGTTTCCTTTGATCGATCTGCACTCGCACACCAACGAATCTGACGGCTCCTGTTCACCCGCCCGCTTAGTCCGAGAGGCGGTCCGGGCGGGGGTTGACGTCCTCGGCATTACCGATCACGATACCTTCGCCGGTTATGACCAGGCGCTGCCCGAAGCCCGTGCCCGGCGCGTCGAGCTGGTGTGCGGCATCGAGCTTTCCACCAGGCTGCACGGCCACTCGGTCCACCTGCTGGCGTATTTTCTCGGGGATGACGGGCTGCGGGGGTTCCGCGATTGGGTGTTGGAGATGCAGGCCTCGCGGCGCGAGCGCAACGTGCGGCTGGCCGCGCGGCTACGGGAACTGGGGTTCCAGATCACGGTCGAGGAAGCGCAGGCTCGCGGGCGCGGAATGACCGGGCGGCCGCACTTTGCCGAGATCATGGTGGAGAAGGGATACGCCGCCAATTACCGGCAGGCGTTTGACGATTACCTCGACGAATCCGCCAAGGGATACGTGTACCGGCGCGAGCCGCAATTCGCCGAGGCCGTGGCGCAGATCCTGAAGTCCGGGGGGATTGCCTCGCTGGCGCATCCGGTGCGCGTGAAGGGCGATTTGGCGGCCATGATGCCGGAGTTGTGCGGCGCCGGGTTGAACGCCATCGAGGCCTACCATAGCGACCATGGGGCCGGGGAAACGGAGCTGTATCTCTGGCTGGCCAAGCGGCACGGGCTGATGGTGACGGGCGGCTCGGATTTCCACGGCTCGCCCAAACCCGAGGTGCTGCTAGGCACGGGCTACGCGGGGAATTTGCATCTTCCCGACGATCTGCTGGAGAGGTTGAGAGAAGGACATACCTTATAATTTGCTTCCCTGTTGTGGTAAGCGGTCGCTATTAGGCCCGGCAGCGAAGCGAGCAGGCCCCTGGAAATCAGCAGGGGCTACTTCTTACCGTTGGCTGACGGTACGCCCGATCCGCCTTTTGGTGGTGTGGGAGCCTTTGTTGCGACCATGGGTTGGTACGCACCGCCGCGGTTGGGCGTGTGCGACTTGTCAACAGGCGTAGGCCGGTAACTGCCGTTGATCTTTTCGATTTTGCGCGGCATTGAATCCAAGCCCTCTACATCAATCATACTCGAAAAACTCCAGCGCGAGCATCTCTTCTCCTAGAATCAGAATTCCTTTCGTCGAGTCGATGGGCTCGACGAAAGCTCCGTTTTCGTCAAGCCGCCAGACTTGTTCGAGGAACATCTCCGGGCCCGCCGGACTGCTCGAGCTGAATGACTTGGACGAATAGAGGCCACCGATACGCCTTTGGTCTTTGAGGTGGACGATGATCCAGTCCGGTTCTCTTCCACCGAAGACGCAGTCCCACGCCCGAGGCGTCGGATTTACGACGCGCTTTGCCACCTCTGCGATCTGGAGGAACCTCACGAGCGCAAACGGCCAGGCAATCGGACACGCGACCAAAATCATAAAGGCAAATGCGTACCACCAGAATGCTGGCAGCGAACCGGACCGCATGAGAGCAATGAGCGGCAGGAGCACGCCGAAATTCAAGGCGCTATACGCGACAGCGTCAAAAGCCGCTCTTGAAGAGTCCCGCCGTTCGCCCGGGACCAGGAGGTCGTACACCTTGAGCGACAGGAATCCAGGCACAAAGAAAACCAGGAACAGTGCGAGCACTTGTTCGTTCTCAAAGAACTTCTCCACGCTGTCTAAACTCCTTCCTTACACTCTCCTCAACTGCCGGAATCCGCCAGTTGGGATCTGGGCACTTGAATTGTCGTTCAAGGTGCCATCGTACGCGTAAGGCACGCTTGCCACTGTTGCCTCAAACCCTTCGCCGATGAGTGCGCTTCCGGGCACGGCGTGGGCAGCGCGCACGGAGGCCAGCGCGATCACTTTGCCGAAATGAGGGGAATAGACTGACGATGTGATCTCTCCCGCTTCGGCGCCGCCGGCGGTCAGCCTGGCGCCGGGCGCTGCGGGTTCCGAGCCGTCGATTTCCAGGCGCACCAGTTTCTGGTTCACGTGGCCCTGCGCGCGGATGCGTTCCACGATCTCCTGGCCCAGGTAACAGCCTTTCGTGAAACTCACGGCGTGCAGTTGCTGCGTTTCCTGCGGCAGGGATGTCTCGCGGATGTCTTCTCCATAGCGCGGCTTGCCATTTTCGATGCGGACCATGCGGGCGTCGTCGGGGGTGGCGGGCCGGGCGCCGGCGGCTTCGAGTTGCCCGACGATCTTCGCCATTTCCCCGGCCGCGCAGTAGATGCGGTAGCCCGGCTGTCCGGTCAGGCTGAAGGGAGCTTTGGTGCAGCCGTCCGGGAGCTGAAGGGACTCCGCCAGGGGGCCTTCCACGCCAATGGCCGCCGTCTGGCTGGTGACGTCTTCCAACGCCACCTGGTCGGCGATGATGTAGCGGCGAATGAGCTGCTGGACTTTTTCGCGGAGCTCGGGCTCGGTGTCAATCAGGAAGTGGTCTTCGAAGCAGAGCAGGCAAAGGTCGGCCTGGATGCGGCCCTGCGGGTTCAGCAGGAACGCATAGCAGCCGGCGCCCGGCGTCATCTTCTTGACTTCGTTGCTGGTGATGTTGTGCAGCAGGCGCGCCCGGTCGCGGCCGCGCGCCACCACCCGGCCCCGCGCCGAAAGATCCAGCCACGCGGCGCCGCCGCGCAGTGCTTCGTAACCCTCGCTCATGCTTTCAGTTTCGCACTTGCGCGGAGAGGCCGATTGACAATCGGCCGCAGATTGAAAATCTGCCCCACAAACCTCAGAAGATGTGCTGCAAGTAAGCCGCGATGGCGATAATAGCCAGGCCGGAGATCGCCGCGCCCGTCATCATCCGCGCGCGGCGCGGGTGGCCAGGCCGCACGATCAGCAGGGCCGCCGCGAACACGTGCGCCACCAGCAGCAGCTTGACGCCCAGCAGAATGTGGTATTTCGTCGTGTGGCCGGGATGGGTGAGGATGTTGAACACGCCCGAGACGACCAACCCGCAGATGGCGGCCAGAACGAATGGACGAAAAGCCACCGCGGCTCCATCGGCCAGCGCTTCGCGCGCGTCCGGCGCGAGCGCCGCGCTCGAGGGCAGCATCACCAGCCGCCCGTACAGAATTCCGCCAATCAGCGTCGCCACGGACGAGAAGTGCAACCACTGCATGATCACGCCGGGCACGTCACCCATACGGTGAGTATACAATCGGCGTATGATCCATGAGATCCTCCCGGTGGGAATGTTGCAATGCAACTGCTCGGTCTTCGGCGATGAACGAAGCCGGGAAGCGCTGGTGGTGGACCCGGGGGACGATATTGCGCGCGTTTTGGAAGTCGTCGAGAGGCACGGGCTCACGGTCAAGGCCATCGTGATCACGCACGCCCACATCGATCATATCGGCGGCGCGCACAAGCTGAAGCAGGCCACGGGCGCGCCGGTGTACATGAACCCCGACGACGCGGAATTGCAGGAAATGCTGGACGTGCAGGCTGGCTGGCTGGGGATGCGTCCGCCGGAGCAGGTCGAAATCGACGCGCCAGCCAAGGACGGAGACAAGCTCGTGATGGGGGCCACCGAATTTCATGTGCTCCACACGCCCGGCCACACGCAGGGCAGCATCAGCTTGTGGATTCCCTCGGAGCGCAAGCTGGTCGCCGGCGATACGCTGTTTCGCGACAGCATCGGGCGCACCGACCTGCCGGGAGGAGACGGGCGGCAGATTCTCCAATCCATTCACGACAAGCTGCTGCCCCTGCCGGACGACACCCTGGTCATTCCAGGGCATGGAGACAACACCACCATAGGGCGCGAGAAGCAGTTCAACTACTTCCTGCAACGAATGTGACGCTGCGGCATCTACTGATTGGATCTTCCCCATGTCTCAGCCCAATGTCTATCCGCTCAGCCCGGAATTTGTGAAGCGCGCGCACGTGAAAGGAATGGAGGGCTACCGCGACTTATACCAGAGGGCCGCGGACAAACCGGAGGAGTTTTGGGGCGAGCTGGCCGAAAAGGAACTGTTCTGGTTCGAGAAGTGGTCGCACGTGTTCGAATGGCATCCGCCGTTCGCAAAATGGTTCGTGGACGGGAAGACCAACGTCTCCTATAACTGCCTGGACCGGCACCTCGCGACGCATCGCAAGAACAAAGTGGCCATCCTATGGGAAGGCGAGCCGGGGGACCAGCGGCAGATCTCCTACCAGGAGCTGCACCGGCTGGTGTGCCGCTTCGCCAACGTGCTGAAGGGCCGCGGCCTCAAAGCCGGCGGCCGCGCCATCGTCTACATGGGGATGGTTCCGGAGCTGCCGGTGGCGCTGCTGGCCTGCGCGCGGCTGGGAATCACCCACAGCGTGGTGTTCGGCGGATTCTCGGCGGAAGCCCTGAAGGCCCGCATCCAGGACCTCGAAGCCCAGGTGGTGATCACGGCCGACGGCGCGTGGCGGCGCGGCAAAGAGGTGCGGCTCAAGGACGCGGTGGACGAAGCGCTGGCCGCATGCCCGGCCGTGCGCGACGTGATCGTGTTGAAACGCACCGGCAGCGCCGTCGTCATGCAAGAGGGTCGGGATCACTGGTGGCACGCGCTCGACGAGGGCGTCGGCGAAGACTGCCCCGCCGAGCCACTCGATAGCGAGCATCCGCTCTACGTGCTCCATACGTCGGGCACCACCGGGAAACCGAAAGGTATTGTCCACACCACCGCTGGCTACCTGTTGCAGGCTCACATGACCATGAAGTGGGTCTTCGACCTGCGCGACGAAGACACCTTCTGGTGCACGGCCGATATTGGCTGGGTGACGGGCCACAGCTACATCGTGTACGGGCCGCTTTCGGCCGGCGCTACCACCGTGATGTACGAGGGCGCGCCCGATTTCCCGCAGCCCGACCGGTTCTGGCGGCTGATCGAGAAATACCGAGTCAACATTTTCTATACTTCGCCAACGGCCATCCGCGCGTTTATCCGGCAGGGCGACCAGTGGCCCAATCAGCACGATATGTCGAGCCTGCGGCTGCTCGGTTCGGTGGGCGAGCCGATCAACCCGGCGGCCTGGGAGTGGTACTACAAGACCATCGGGAAGGAGCGTTGCCCAATTGTCGACACGTGGTGGCAGACCGAGACCGGCGCCATCATGATCGCGCCCATGCCGGGCGCGGTGGCGCTGAAACCGGGGTCGGGCACGCTGCCCCTGCCGGGGGTCCTGGCGGACGTGGTGGACCTGTTCGGGAAGCCGGTCGAGGCCAGCCAGGAAGGGTTCCTCATCGTGCGCCGGCCCTGGCCGAGCATGGCGCGCACGTTGTGGCGCGATCCGGAGCGCTACCGGCAGCAGTACTGGGAGCGCATCGACGGCGTCTACATGACGGGCGACGCCGCGCGGCGCGACGAGGACGGCTACTACTGGATTCTCGGCCGCGTGGACGATGTCATGAACGTCAGCGGGCACCGGCTCAGCACCATGGAGATCGAATCCGCGCTGGTGCGCCACCCCGCGGTGGCGGAAGCGGCGGTGGTGGGCAAGCCGCACGAGATCACCGGGCAGGCGGTGGCCTGCTTCGTCACCCTGAAAAAGGGCAATTGGAACCACCACGAACTGGCCGAGGATCTGCGCAGGTGGGTGACACACGAGATTGGCAGCTTCGCCAAGCCGGAGCAGATCCGCTTCACCGATTCGCTCCCCAAGACGCGCAGCGGTAAGATCATGCGCCGCCTGCTCCGCGAGATTGTGACCTCTAATTCGGTGACAGGCGACGTAACCACCCTGGAGGATTTGTCGGTGGTGACGCGGCTGGCGGCGCAGCACGACGAAGAGTAGGGGGCGTTAAGCGAGGAGTGTGGTTCCTGCGTGAACAGCAGCCAGCGCCTGGTCCATAGTGGCTACTGAACCGCCGTGCTTCCGCGCCAACAGCACAAGGTAAGCGTCAGTGACCTGCCTATGCCCGACGATTCCCGTGGGTGGCATGTCGAGATAAGAAACATCGTCCGGCCAAAATTCGTGCCGCGGGAGGGAGGAAATGGATTCGAGCAAAAGCTTTGCGGATTCCGCCGTCGCCTCCACACCGGCCCGCAGGTGGAAACGGAAAAGCGCGCCTTGCGTGATGGGGCATGTTGCAAATCGGTACCCCTTGAGGAACCACGCCGCCGCGCGCGCGTTTAGACTGTGTTCGGGCGTCGCCAGTGCGATGAGGAGATTGGAGTCGAGCAGATAGACCTTACTCTTCGTCATCGAGAGCCCTGACGTCCTCGGTGGTCACGGGCCGGGCGCAACGGAAAATGGGGAAACCGTAATCGCTCATCTCTATGGATGCGCCTTTCGCCCCTTTCGATGATTGCAGAATGAGGTCGCCAACCACTCGTCCGAGGCTGCGGTTCTGATCCCGGGCGATGGCCTTGGCGATGTAGTAGGCCTCATTTGAAATGTCGAGCGTGGTTCGCACAACAACATAATAGCACAAGCGCACAAAACTCCGGCGGGTTGACCAGCACCCTCAAGGCTACCCGGCAGGACTCGAACCTACAATCTCCGGCTGGGGCTGCAACTCTCTTGACAGGGTGCTCTCCTTTTGAGAGTATATATACGTGCGCGTCATCAGTCGCAGGGCACTCCGCGAATTCGCCGGCGCTCACAAGGACGCAGAGACGCCGCTCGATGACTGGTATCGGATAGCGAAGCGATTGCGGTGGACCAGTCTCGTGGATGTGCGCAAGACGTGTCCACACGCGGATGCGGCTGGCGAGTTCACGATCTTCAACATCAGCGGGAATAAGTATCGCTTGGCCACGTATATCAACTATCGAACCGCCAAGGTTTACATTCGCCACGTGATGACGCACGAGGAATACGGCAGGGAGGATTGGAAGAAGCGATGAAGAATTCCGTGCTCGAAGTGGATCCAAAGCGCTACGGCCGTCTGTTGGCGCGCAAGCTGCCGGCGGTCATTCGTACCGAGGAAGAGAATGAGCGCCTCATCGCCGAGTTGGAGCAGTTCGACAAACGCTATGACGAACTCGCCCCCGAAGAGCGGGAGTACTCCGAACTCCTGACCGTGCTTGTCGAAGCCTTCGAGGACGCCAACTACGCCCTCGAAGGATCAACGTCCGACAGCCGGTTGCGCAGCCTGATGGAAGAGCGCGGCCTGCGCCAGCGCGACTTGCTCGACGTGTTTGGTTCCCGCGGCATAGCCTCCGAGGTTGTGAGCGGAAAGCGAGCGATCAGCAAGGCGCAGGCGAAGAAACTCGCCGAGGTGTTCCACGTGCCTGCCGATCTCTTTCTTTGAAAGGACCCGCAACGGCTGTTTGGAGGTGAGGGCAATTTGGCCATCCTGACGATCTCACGACCGCCATGGCGGTTCTGGAACGTTGGCTCCCCGCCGTGGACACGTTTCGAACTCTGGCGGTCTGCCCGCCGCCGGCAATCACCGCGGTTTTCCAACAGATTCAGGCGCATGAGATGGCTCCAGTTCTTTCAGCCCCCAGACGCTGCTGAATCCACGGGCGAGGTCGGCGTTGGCGGCACGGTAGCTACTGCCGTCTGGATTCAGACTGCATGGCTAAGCCGGAATAATCGCCACCGCATCCCGCAGGACGGAATCCGGCGGCAACAGCCCCAAAATCCTCCGATCAAACGTAGCCAGCCGACCCTGATGCCGGATCGCCAGATCGAGTAGGACGGCATCGCTCAGTTGGTGATGTCCCACGACGCGGGCGCGAATCTCGTCGCGAATACCCGCCAGTCCGCCCTCCAGCGGCCAGAACCGATGCGCGCCGTTGGCCGTCATTTGGGCCAGCGCCTCCATCACGTCCCCGAAGAGAATCGGGATCTTCACCACCGCCGGCTGCATCGCCAGCCGCACAAACCCCAACTGCGTCAGCGGACAAATTGCCCACCCTACCCCATAATTCTCCGCAAACCACCGGTGCGCCGCCAGATGGTAGACATGGGTCGGCCACGCCAAAGCGAGCAGGACATTGACATCCAGCAGGGAGACCGGCACGGTTACCGTCCCGGCCCCAGGAATTCCCGAGCCGCCTTGAGGTCCTCCCTACTGGCCGCCGCTCGAACCTCATCCGGGCCGAACCCCGGCGTTCCCACCGGTACCTGAAACACCGGAAAACCGTTGCGGGCGCTCAACGGCGTTCGGGCCTGTGAGATTCCCGACTTGCCCGCCACCTTATTCGTTGCGGATGGATCGCGCAGCCACTGAATCCCTTCCAACAAACAGCGCAAAACCTCGCGGTACGACGACTGCATGTAAAGAGCCAGCGCAATCACGTAGTAAACCACGACGTGTGCCGGCAGGTCTCTTTGGCGAACGCTACTTTTGGCCGTCGCCTCCAATATCGTCACGATTTTAGCCGACGAGAAGGTCTTGGTGATCACCCCGAGGCTGATGTGGCCGGTAATTCCGGAACCCGAGGGAAGTTCTGCAACTGTGCGTGCCATCCGTTAAGCCGAATTAATCGGTCCGAGACGCAGCCAAGCGAAGAGTCGAATCCAGTTATAATGTGGGACTGACACCGATGTAGTCTCTCGGATCCGTGAATGATTCGATTATTTCGCGTCTTCGTCCCGGTCGGCTCGCTCGCTCTCCTCAGCTCCGAAATCCTGCTGATTATATCGTCGTTCGTTTTGGCTACATACGTGGTTCTGGAAGTCGATCCCACCGTCTACCTGCTCTATGACGGCGGGCTGGTGCGCATCCTCCTGGTGTTGGCCAGCATTCTGCTGGGCATGCACTTCCACGATCTGTATTCGAAGATCTACGTGCGATCGCGCCTCATGCTGGCGCAGCAGCTTTGCCTGGTGATCGGCATCGCATTCCTGTTTCAGGCGTTGGCCGGCTATGTGGATGCCAGCCTGCGAGTTCCCATCCGGGTCATGGTGATGGGCAGCTTCCTGGGGGTTACCGCCATCTTCGGCTGGCGCGTGTTCTTCAGCGCGTATGT
>JBEKSR010000147.1:0-13041 GCA_049516835.1 Bryobacteraceae bacterium
GTCTAGCCGTCGGCAGCCATGGAAGGGAACTACTTGATTTTCAATTGATTGCGGGACGGGCCGAAAAGCCGGCGTCGATGCCAGCCCTACCTGAGGCCGATAACTTGTAAACTCCCGCTAGGTGACAACTTGGGCGGATGGCGTCAAGCTTTTGTGATAGGTTACGCTTGGGATTCGACGATCCAGAAGATCACTCAGAAGGCATAGATGTTAACCTCAGAGGTCATCATTGATACCGAGGCAAAGTATCGCAACGTCAACCGCGTGTGGGAACTCGGCCATCATGGCCAAGGTCAGATCGTTGCGTTAATCGATACGGGCGTTCATGCCGGTGAGTTACCACCGGGGGCGCTGCACTCGGAGGTCGACCTCACCGGAGACAATGACAACCATGACTACAACGGCCATGGAACCACTATGGCGACATTCATTTTGGGAATGGCGCCCAAGGCACGGATCGCCAGCGTCAAGACAATCGGAAAGAGCTCGACAAACAGCCGCGATGCCCTCGTTCAGGCATTCGATTTCTGCGCGAACTTGTCCCCGCGTCCCAAGTTCATCAACGCCAGCGTGGCATGCAGGCGTTCGTTTCTTTGGAGTCGCAATTGCACACTACAGAATCCCTGCAAGCTGTGCTCGCGCGTGAACGAGCTATGGCAGGACGGAATCGCGACAGTAGCTGCCGCTGGAAATTTCAGTTCCCGTCCGGATTCCTTGACTTGCCCGGCTGCGGCACGGTGGGCGGTGAAATGTCGATTTCTGGAACACAGGGAGAAGACTTTCTGGCGGCGGCTGGCGAAAGAACTATGGCCTTCGTTGTACTTTGGACCGAACGTGGCGCGGTTACTCGGCACATCTCAAGCCGCGGCGCTACATGCTGGTTGCCTGGTTTTGCTCGCGTCGGCATTCCCGCAGGTCTCCGCGGCTGGAATCGTCGCGGTCGTTCAGACAACGGGCGTGTCTCTCAACGCGCCGCGTTCCGTGGCGGTACCTGACCTGTTCCGCCCGGAAGATCCCAGCAGTACTGCAACGTCCAATATCTACCGGGCGTACGTATTTCTCAAGCAAGCAACCACCAGACCTGCGTCCATGGACCATGAAAAGTCGCTTGAGATCACCCGAATTGCAGCCCGGCAACTGCAAGGAACCTGCAGGCCCTCGGAGATTATGGCTTTGGCCGAGCAGGCTCTGGCTTTCGATGAGAGCAATTATCTAGCGTATTTCTTCTACTCTGTGGTTCTCGATCAGATTGGAGCGACGGACAAGGCGAAGGAAATGTTGGACAAGTGCAATGAGTTAGTGCCGGATGCCGAGGCGTTGACGAACCTCGAGATCTTCGGCGGAAAAGGTGGAGGCGGCTACAACGTTCGAGAGGGATAAGAGTCAACTTTTGCCATAGGACGGCTTGAAGAATTGGAATGGTAAAATTGAAGTTTCTGCCCGGAGGAGATCGATGGCCGTGAGACCGCGCCGCCAGGCGGTGGTGGTGGATGTCGGGGGTGTGAAGGTCGGGGGCAAGCACCCCATTGTGGTGCAGTCCATGACCAACACCGATACCGCCGACGTGCCTGCCACCGTGAACCAGGCGATGGCGCTGGCGCGCGCCGGATCGGAGCTGGTCCGCGTCACCGTCAACACCGAACAGGCCGCCGCCGCCGTGCCCAAGATCGCAGACACGCTGGACCAGTTTGGCGTACGCGTGCCCATCATCGGCGACTTCCACTATAACGGCCACATCCTGCTGAAGAAGTATCCCGAGTGCGCCCGCGCGCTGGCCAAGTACCGCATCAATCCCGGCAACGTGAACATCGGCCGCAAGACCGACGACAATTTCCGCACCATGATCGAGGTGGCCATCGAGAACCACAAGCCGGTGCGCATCGGCGTGAACTGGGGGTCGCTCGACGCGGCGCTGCTGACCCGCATGATGGATGAGAATTCGAAGTCGCCGGAGCCAAAGGACGCGCGCGACGTGACGCTCGACGCCATGGTGGCGAGCGCGGTGGAATCGGCACGGGCGGCGGAACGTCATGGGCTGGCCCACGACCGGATCATTCTCAGCGCCAAAGTGAGCGCCGTGCAGGACCTGATCGACGTTTACCGCGCCTTGGCGGCCGCCTGCGATTACCCGCTGCACCTCGGCCTGACGGAAGCCGGCATGGGCAGCAAGGGAATCGTGGCCTCCACCGCCGCACTGGCGCCGCTGTTGCAGGAGGGCATCGGAGACACCATCCGCGTGTCGCTGACGCCGCTGCCCAACGGCGACCGCACCGAAGAGGTGACGGTCTCGGAGCAGATCCTGCAATCGCTCGGCATCCGCAGCTTCACCCCGCAGGTGACCGCCTGTCCGGGTTGCGGGCGGACCACCAGCACCTTTTTCCAGGAGATGGCGGACCAGATCCAGACCTACCTGCGGGACCAGATGCCGAAGTGGAAGCCGGATCACGCCGGCGTCGAGACCATGACGGTGGCGGTGATGGGCTGCGTGGTGAACGGGCCCGGCGAATCCAAGCACTCCAATATCGGGATCTCGCTGCCCGGCACATCCGAGGAGCCCAGGGCCCCGGTCTACGTGGACGGGCGCCTGCTGACCACGCTCAAGGGCGAGCGCATCGTCGCGGAATTCATCGACATCCTAAATCGGTACGTGAGCACGCATTACGCAAAGTCATGACACACGCCGCGCGAGAAACCGAAATCAAGCTGGCCGTTCCGGATGTAAAAACCGCGCGGGGCCTGCTGCGCGCGGCCGGTTTCCGAGTCTCCAAACGCAGAGTCTTCGAGACCAACACGGTTTTCGATACGCCGGAACTGGGGTTGCGGAGAGCCGCGACGCTGCTGCGCGTGCGCCGGGCCGGCGGCGTCGACACCGTCACATACAAGGGTCCGCCCGATGTCGGGCGGCATAAGAGCAGGGAAGAGCTGGAACTGGAAATCTCCGATGCCCGCGCCATGTGCGCCATCATCGAGCGGCTCGGTCTGGGCCCGGTCTTCCGTTATGACAAGTACCGGACCGAGTACCGCCAGCCCGGCCGCTCGGGAATGGCCACGCTCGATGAGACGCCGGCGGGCGTCTACCTGGAGCTGGAAGGAACCGCGCAATGGATCGACCGCGCCGCGCGGAAGTTGGGATTCACGGAAGAGGATTACATCACCGCCAGCTACGCGCGTTTGTGGCTGGATTGGTGCGAATGGCATGGGGTGGGACCGTTGGATATGCTATTCAGTGATCCCGTTCGGGGAGTAAAGAGATCCTAACAGGGCCAAGATCCCTCATCGCAACGGCAGCTTTCGAACGCGAATTGTCACTTCATCGACCGACACCGCCGCGCCCTTGGCGATTGCGTCCGCACACTCGGTCCACACTCTCCGGATCAGGTCCGCCTGCTGCCTCGAATTCAGTCCTTCGGGCCGAACCAGAATGACCGAAGGGCCACCTGCTTGCGCCAGCGCAAGATGAGGGTGAAAGTCGTGGTCAAGCGTCACACATGCTCGATCGTTCTGGCGCGCGAACTCCAGAATCTCGGGATCTTCCGCTGTATCTAATCCGGCTTCCATTACGTGAATGACGTCCCAACCCGCTGCGCGCAGCAGAGTTGCCGCAGCCGGCGCCAGACCCTGGTCGAGCAAGATTCGCGTCATGCAACGTGATTCAGGTAGTGAACCTCGTCATCCACGGTGGCGGCCGCGTAATGGAGCGCTTGCCGAAGGTCTTCCTCTTCAAGGAACGGATACTCGCGGAGAATCTCTTCCCGGTTGCGGTAAGTGGCCAGAATCTCAAGGACCCTTCGCACGGTGATTCGCATTCCGCGAATACACGGTTTGCCTCCACACTTGCCGGCTTCGACGGTGATGCGGTCAAACGCGGGATTCTGAGCCATGCATTCCAGTATACCCGGTTTCCCGCTCAGTGATCCCGTTCGACGACCAGTTCGGTCACGGCCAGCAAGGCCCGCTGGTACGGCGATTCCGGAAACTCGTTGATGATCGCCCGCGCCTTGTCGGTGAACGCCTGGGCGCGCTCTTTCACGCGCTCGATGCCGTGATACTTGTCGAGCAGCGCCAGAATTCCCGCAAACGGCGCCTCTTCATAGCTCCGCTGCCGAAGAACTGTCTCGACCAGCCGCTGCTCCGGCGCGGTGGCGCGCTCGAGGGCGTAGACCAGCGGTAGCGTGACCTTGCCTTCGCGCAGGTCGCCGCCCACCGGCTTGCCTAGGGTCTGTTCGCGGGCGGTGAAGTCCAGCACGTCGTCCACCAGTTGGAACGCCATGCCGAGGTTCCAGGCGTACTCGCCCAGCTTCTCCTCGATCCGCGCGCTGCCGTGGCCGGCCAGCGCCCCCAGGCGCGCGCACACCGAAAACAGGCGGGCCGTCTTGCGGTCCACCAGCTCCATGCAATCGGCTTCGGTGACGTCGATCCGGCCGATGCGCTCGAGCTGCAACAACTCGCCTTCGACCATGATCTGGGTGACCCCGATGAGCAGGTCGAGAATCTGAAACTGGCGCTCGCGCAGGGCGATCTGGAATGCCTGCATGTAGAGCCAGTCGCCCGCCAGCACGCAGGTGTGATTGCCCCACTTCACGTTGGTCGAGGGGCGGCCGCGCCGCGTCTCGGCGCCGTCGATGACATCGTCATGCAAGAGGGTGGCGGTGTGAATCAGCTCGACCACCGCGCCGAGTTGGACGGCGGTGGCTCCGCCGTCTCCAGCCAGCTTGGCGGAGAGCAGCAGTAGCGATGGCCGCAGGCGCTTTCCGCCGCTCGATTGCAAGTACTGGCCGGTGTCCGTGACCGCGTCCACAGAGGCGACCGATTCGGCCGCGATCTTCTTTTCGACCTGCTCCAGCTCGTCCTGGATCAGGTCGAAAACCTCGCGCGCGGTGAAGATCTGCCCCACCTTACCTAAATTCATGAGAAGTTAACCAGTTTACCCGTTAGCGGGCCTAACCCGCAAACCACCGGCGACAAGATCCGCATCGGGCGTTCCGCCGCCGGCGCTACAAACACAGCCGCTCGAAGTTCCGCGTGGTCTGCCCGGCAATTTCATCGAGCGTGCACCCGCGGACCTCCGCCAGGCGCCGCGCCACCTCCACCACAAACGACGGCTCGTTACGCTGGCCGCGATGGGGCACCGGCGCCAGGTAGGGACAATCCGTCTCCACCAGCAGCCGGTCCTCCGGGGTTATGCGCGCGGCCTCGCGCACGGCGCCGGCGTTGGGAAATGTGAGCACGCCCCCGAAGGCGAGGTGAAAACCGAGAGCCAAAGCTTCGCGCGCTTGTTGGGGGTCTCCGGTGAAACAGTGCAGGATGCCGCGGCGGGCAGGCGGAACCGCCTGCCCCACCAGGGCCACCAAGGCCATGGTGTCGGGCCACGACTCGCGCGAGTGGATCACGATGGGCTTGCCGGCCTCCGCGGCGATTTCCAGTTGCTCGAGGAATACCGAGCGCTGCACGTCGCGCGGGGAAAAATCGTAGTGGTAATCGAGGCCGATCTCACCGATGGCCACCACCTTGGGGTGTCTGGCCAGGTCGCGCAAGCGCTCGAAGGTCTCAGGCGTGGCTTTGGAAGCGTCGTGAGGATGCACCCCGATGGTGGCGAGCATAAACGGATAGCGCTCGGCCTGGCGGATGGCCGTCTCCAAGTCGGGCGGGCCATGGCCCGTTCCGATGGCCATCATGCTCTCGACGCCCGCGGCCAGCGCGCGTTCGATCGCCGCCTCGCGGTCCACGTCGAATTTCCGGTCGTCCAGATGAACGTGCGAATCGACCAGCCTCACGGCTTGCTCACCTGAGGCGCGCTCCGACCGGAATGTCCTCGTGGAACCCGGCCAGCACGGGCTTTCCGTCCCCGACCGAGGCGGCTACGATCATCCCGTTGGATTCGATGCCCTTCAGCTTGCGCGGCTGCAGATTCACGACGATCACGACCTTGCGGTTCAGCAGATCCGCGGGTGCGTAGGCTTCCGCGATTCCGGCCACGATGGTGCGCGGCTCCGGCTCGCCGATGTCCACCTTCATGAGCATCAGCTTGTCGGAGTTCTTCACGCGTTCGGCGGATAGGACCAGGCCGACGCGCATGTCTACTTTGGCGAAATCGTCGATGGGGATTTTGGAGGGCAGGTCGGGGACCTGCCCCACCTTGCCCATCAGGATGGCCTGCTCCGCCGTCACTTTTTCTTCCAGCTCACGCATTTTCTTCACGGCCTCCTTCAGGTCGATGCGTGGAAACACTCCGGAGACTTCGCCGATCTTCTGCCCCGGTGGCAGGCCGCCCCAAACGAGCGAGGCGAAACGCACCGAATCGATAGGCTCCGTCATGCCAAGCTGCGTCCAGATTTTGGGCGCGGATTGCGGCAATACCGGCGCCAGCAGCGCCGTCGAAATGCGCAGCGCTTCGGCGGCCGTGTAAAGGGTGGTACTGAGCTGCTGCTGCGAAACGTCGTCAGACTGGCGCGCCAGCTTCCACGGGGCGCATTGCACAATGTACTTGTCCACCGCGGAGATGAGCGCCCACACGGCCTCGAGGCCCTTGGAAAACTCGAACCGGTCGAATGAATCCTCGACGGACCGGATGGTGTCGTTGGCCAGCGCGGCGATCTCCGGGTCGGCGCCTTCGGGGACCACGCCGGCGCGGTACTGGCCGATCATGGTGAGCGTGCGGCTGGCCAGGTTCCCCAGGCCGTTGGCGAGGTCGGAATTGTAGCGGCTCACCAGGGCGTCGAAGCTGAAGCTGCCGTCCTGCCCAAAGACGATTTCGCGCAGCAGAAAATAGCGCAGCGCGTCGGCGCCCATCACCTGGCGGATGGGCTCGGAGCGCACGATATTCCCGCGCGACTTGCTCATCTTGTCGTTCTCGAACAGCAGCCAGCCGTGGGCGAAGATACGCTTGGGCAGGTCGATGCCGGCGGCCATCAGGAAGGCCGGCCAGTAGACCGCGTGGAAACGCACGATCTCTTTGCCGATCAGGTGCAGGTCGGCGGGCCAGAGGCCCTCGCCCTCGACGGCGCTCATGTAGGTTGTGAGCGCGTCGAACCACACGTAGAAGACGTGCGGCGCTTCGCCGGCCACGGGAATGCCCCATTTGATATTCGTGCGGGTGATGGAGAGGTCGGTCAGACCCGCCCGGACGAACGAGATCACTTCGTTGCGGCGCGTCTCAGGCTGAATGAATTGCGGGTCGCGCTCATAGAGCTCGAGCAGCTTGTCCTCAAAGGCCGACAGCTTGAAGAAGAAATTCTCTTCGGTGATAGTCTCGGTGGGCCGGCCGCAATCGGGACAGGGATCGCCGGGCTTGGCGTCGTTGACATAGAGGTTGTCGAAAATGCAGTACTGGCCGGTGTACGACCCTTTGTAGACATAGCCGTTCCGGCGGCATCGCTCGAACAGGTCCTGAACCACGCGCGCGTGCTGCGGGCTGGTAGTGCGCTGGAAATGGTCGATCTGGAGGCCCAGCAACTGCCACTGTCTCTCGAATTCGCCGGCGATGGCGTCGCAGAATTCCTTGGGCGTTTTGCCGGCGCGCTGGGCCGCGCGCTCGACATTGACGCCGTGCTCGTCGGAGCCGGTGGTCACGACGGCCTCATAGCCCTGCATGCGCTTGAAGCGCCGCACCAGGTCGGCCACAATAGTGGTGTAGGCGTGGCCGATATGCGGCGCGGCATTCACATAGTAGATGGGTGTGGTGAGGTAGTATTTCATTTCGATTGGTTCAAGTACGCGCAGTTCGCTGCGGCGATAATCTGTTTCAGCGGCACGCCGGATTCGAGCGCCAGTTTGCGGCAGTCTTCGTATTCCGGCGCGTAGGAGCCTTCGCTCGAAACCTTCATCCGCACTTTTCCGTAGCGCGTTTCCACTTCGGCGAAGGTGCGCGACTGCACGCGCCGCTCGGCCGGATAGACGCGCAGCCCGAGGGTGGTTGTCTCGGCGAAGATAAGCTGGGCGAGCGCTTCCCGCTCTTGCGGCCTGGCGATGACGTGCAACAGGTGGCCGGGCCGGCCCTTCTTCATGACCACCGGCTGCACCGCCACGTCCAGCGCGCCAGCTTCCAGCAGCCGCTCGGCGGCATAGGCCAGCACCTGCGGGTTGAGATCGTCGATATTGGCTTCCATCACCCAAACGGCGAGGGCTTCGTCCGCCCCGGTGGGTTCGCCCAAAATCGCGCGCAGCACGTTGGCCTGTTCCGGAAAATCGTGGCCGCCGGCGCCGTATCCGGTGCGCTTCACCTTCATGGGCGGCAATACGCCGAACGAATTCGCCAGTGTGGCTACCACCGCCGCGCCCGTGGGCGTGGTCAGTTCCACCGCGGGGCCGCGCGCATACACCGGCGCATCGACCAGCAGGAGCGCCGTGGCCGGCGCGGGCACGGGCAGAAGGCCATGTTCGGTCTGGACCGTTCCGCTCCCCACGTTCAGCGGCGAGCAGACGATGGCGTCAATGTCCAGCAGGTCGAACGCCAGGCAGGCGCCCACGATATCGGCGATGGAATCGGCCGCGCCCACCTCGTGGAAATGCACTTTCTCGATGGGCACCTGGTGGACCTGCGCTTCCGCTTCGCCGAGACGGCGGAAGACGGCGATGGCATTGCGCCGGGCGCGTTCGGGGATCTCGGCCTGTTCGATCAACTTCACGATGTGCGAGAGGTGCCGGTGAACGCGCTCCTCCTGCACCTGCACGTGGTACTTGGTGGCGCCGATGCCGCCGCGCTTGACCTTCTCGAAAGAAACCGTGGCGCCGCTCTCGAGCGAGGCGATGGCGTTGGAAATGGCGTTGTGGTCCGCGCCGGCGTCCGCCAGCGCGCCCACCAGCATATCGCCGCTGATTCCTGAAAATGCGTCCAGATAGCAAGTAAGTGGCACTTGTCTCATGGTGGCACAAGGCGGAGGCCAGGGGCCAGGGGCCGGTGCAATTTCGGTGACACGCTACGAAACCCCCAATCTCTCAGGCGCTGGAGTTTCGGGGTTTCGTAGCCTGTCACCGAAATGCCAGCGGCGTGAGATCCGCTCGCGCGTTTCGGGTGGAATCTCGTAACGGTTCGCCTGATAGCCCGCCCGCGCTGCGACGTATTGGCGGATGGCGGGGAGAACCCGATCGAACTCACCCAGCTCCAGAGTCTCGTAGATGCGGCGCATCTGGCCGGGCGTGTCGGCGACGAGGTCCTCGTAGCGGACCTCGCACAACCTCCCGCGCGCCAAGAGCGGACGGTCGCGCTCGAAGGCCTCGTACATGCGATCGCCGGTGTCCAGGACAAGCTCTTCGATCCCTTCGAAGCGGGGCCACTGCAAACCCTGATCGCGGAACAGCCGCTCATAGTGGCGCATGGTCGAGGCGAAGACCACGCACGGATCGCGCACGATGTGCACGAAGCGCGCGTCGGGGAACATCTCCAGCAAGATCCGAATGCGGCCCGTGTGCGGCGGCGACTTGAGGACCAAGCGTCTGGCGCGATCCAGGGTCAGGGAGCGGAGGAACCAGAGCAGGGCGCGCTTCCAGCGCTCGCGGTCCGGCGGAGGAACCCGGTCGAGCGTGAGGTACTCGAGATACTGCGGCGGCCGGTTGGGAAACATCATCGTCAGGTAGGGCGAGGGCATCCCCATGTTGCATAGGGCGAACTCATCTTCCTGGGGCAGGTCCCAGCCGACGGGCATGTCGTCGGTGGGGCGCCTCGCCGGCATCAGCCGCGAGAGGATGGGGCGAAAGAGCCGCCGGGTCAGCAGGAAGTGATTGGGCACGAAACAGGCGTAGGTGGTGGGGGCGGCGTGGCGGGGATCGAGGGCCAGGAGCTCATGCAGGAGGGTGGTGCCGCTTCGC
The DNA here is from genome assembly GCA_049516835.1 of Bryobacteraceae bacterium. Classification (GTDB taxonomy): domain Bacteria; phylum Acidobacteriota; class Terriglobia; order Bryobacterales; family Bryobacteraceae; genus Fen-178. The sequence continues at coordinate 9,805 of JBEKSR010000147.1, forward strand.
CAGTGGCCAACGACGAAGATGGGGTGCTCGCAAATCTCGGTGCGCGCAATCCGGCGCCCGTAGAAGAGTCGCTGAAGCGCGCCAAGGATGGTGTTCACCGCTCCCGCCAGAAGAATGATGAGAGCCATCGAGAGCCGGCGCGGGTGTACCCGGAAGCGATTCGCCGCCAGCGCCCGGACACACCCGGCGAGGTGCATGCCGGACCAGAACCGCGGTATCCACGGACGATCCCGAGAGCCTCTCAGGGCAGACACGGTCTCCGGCGTTGTGCAAACCTGGGCCATTCCGTTTCCCCGTGGACAAGGGAACACATATCTTAACTCGCACGACGATCGACCTGAGAAGACCTCCGGTATAACTCCTCTCGGGAGAGCCCTTGACAACTTCCCCGCCAGAGGTTATGTTCGTCTCTACGCGTCGGGCCGGTGAGCCCCTTCAGGAGAAGCTGAAAGCTGATGGCCGATCGCTGAAAGCCGGCCGCTTCCAACCATGTCCTTCTTCCGCGTTGCGCTCAAGAACATTCTGCGCCGCCGTTTGCGAACCGCGCTCACCCTCTGCGGCGTGGCCGTCGGGATAGCCGCCTTCACCGCCCTCGTCGGGTTTTCGCGGTCTTTCGAGCAGGCGTGGCTGAAGCTCTACGAAGGCTCCGGCACCGACCTGGTGGTGGTGCAGAAAATGTTCCTCAACACCTCCGTCGACGAAACCGTCGGCCTCAAACTCCGCGCCATTCCCGATGTCGCCGACGCGGAACCATTCCTCGCCAACCTGGTCGATCTCACTCCCGAAATCAACGCCCTGGTCTACGGATGGCCCGCGGATTCGTTCGAGTTCGCCTCCCTCAAGATACTTCAGGGCCGCCGCTTCCACGATGGCTTGCTGGAGGTCATGCTGGGTGAGGTGCTCGCCGAAAACCTCGGGAAGAAGGCTGGCGATTCCTTGGAAATTCAGGGCGCCACGTTCCAGGTCGTGGGCGTTTTTCGCGGCGGCTCGGCCCTCGAGATCGGCGCCGCGATCATGCCCATCGACCAGTTGCAGCGGCTCACCGACCTTACGGGCAAGGTCACGGCTTTCCACGTGCACCTGCGCAAACCCGCCAACGGAGAATCCGGTGAGGCCCTCATCCAGCACGCCCGCGCCACCATCGAAGCCGCCGTCCCCGGCCTCAAAGCCGTTCCCGCCGGCGATCGCGCCCGCAATAACCAGCTCGTCATCCTGGCCCGCTCCACCGCTTGGGGCACCTCCCTCATCGCTCTCTTCATCGGCGCCCTAGGTATTGCCAATACCATGGCCATGTCGGTCTTCGAACGCACGCGGGAAATCGGCATCCTCCGCGCCCTGGGCTGGAAACGCGTGCGTGTCATGAAGCTCATTCTCATCGAGGCCGCCGCTCTGGGCCTTGCCGGCGGATGCCTGGGTATCGTCGGCGGATGGCTCGCCCTGCACGTTCTCGCCGCGCTGCCCGCTACCGCCACCTTTGTCAGTCCCGTGGTTCCTCTCTGGCAGGGCATCGAGTCATTGTGCATCGCCGTTGTGATCGGTTTGTTGGCCGGCATGGCGCCCGCCTGGCGCGGATCCCGCCTTTCCCCCGTGGAGGCCCTGCGCTATGAGTGAATGCCTGCTGGAAGCTCGCGGCGTCGCCAAGCATTATGACGAAGGCCGTATTCAGGCGCTGCGCGGCGTCGATCTCACGGTCGCCGCGGGCGAATTCGTGGCCATCAGCGGCCCTAGCGGCAGCGGCAAGTCCACGCTGCTTCACCTACTGGGCGGCCTGGACCGCCCCACCACCGGCGAAGTCCTTTTCCGCGGCCGGGATCTGGCCCACTCCTGCGATCTCGACGCTTTCCGCTCTCGTTCGGTCGGCTTCGTCTTCCAGGCCTTCTATCTGCTGCCCACCCTGCGCGCCATCGAGAACGTGCAGATGCCCATGTTCGAAAGCTCGCTCACCCTCCGCCAGCGCGCCGAGAAGGCCGCCGCCCTGCTCTGCGAAATGGGGCTGAAGGACCGGTTCCGCCAATACCCCAATCAACTCTCGGCCGGCGAACGCCAGCGCGTCGCCATCGCCCGCAGCCTCGCCAACGACCCCGAGATCCTCCTCGCCGACGAGCCCACCGGCAACCTCGATAGCGAAAACTCCGCCCGCATCATGTCGGTCCTCAGCGGCATCCGCGAAAGCCGCAACCTCACCATGATCGTGGTCACTCACGAAGAGGCCGTCGCCCAATCGGCCGCTCGCAATATTCACATTCGCGATGGACGCATCTGCTCCCGGTGATCCATGCACCCGCCGAGAATCCTCGCCGTTCTCCTTCTGCTGCCCGCCGCGGTTCCCCGCGCCGCCACTCTCGATGAAGTCCTGACCCGGCTCCGCGCGGCACGCAACACCGCCGACTTCACCGCATCCGCCCGCCTTGTCGACATCACCGCCTCCGGCGAGCGCCAGAGCCACGCCATCACGGTCAAGGCCCACGCCTTCCCCGACGGCCTGCGCATCTTCTGCGAGGTCGCCAACCCGCGCGTTCGCCTTCTCCTGGTGGCCCCCTCGAAAGGCCCCGTCGTCATCCGCACCGGCCACCCCGGGGACCCGGCGCCGAAGGAACTTCCGTTTGAACGTTGGGACGAGGGAATCCTGGGCACGAATTTTGCCTACGAGGACCTGCTTGAGAACCAATCCACGTGGCGCCGCCAGACATTGCTGCCGGACGCTACTTATGGCGCGCGCACGTGTGTCGTCCTGCGCAGCGAGCCCGGCCCTGCCGACCAAACCCGCTATGCCTCCGTCACCTCATGGCTCGACCACGAGGTCTACAGCACCATCAAGGTCGAAAAGGTGGTCAAGTCCTCCGGCGAGTTGAAGCATTTCATCTACTACGGCCTCCGCGAGGTAAGAGGCGTGTGGTCCGCCAGCCAGATCGAATGCAAGATCGAGGGCAAGCCAGGCTCTTCGCTCCTGATCATCAACCGCGGCTCCGCTGCCGCCCACCACACCCGCGCCGCCTTCGATCCGGCACTCCTCACCAAACCCTGACGAACCGGTGCGCGGCAGTCAAGAGGAAATGGGGCCAGGGCGGCCGGCGATGGCTCAGGAAAACAAAGGGCAAGCTAAAGCATGCCCCACCCAGGTGGGGCATGCTTTAGCTTGGAGCGCCGGGATAAACCGGCATTGAGTAGCGGATGAGAGAGCCGTACAAGAAAGGCGTAGCGAGCCGTCTTGGCCCCGAGTCATGCGTGGTCAGCCGT
>JBEKSR010000148.1:0-13010 GCA_049516835.1 Bryobacteraceae bacterium
AAAAGAGGGTAGGTCTGCCCTACACGCGGTAGCGAGAGGCCGTCATTGACGCGCAAGGAGTTGCGCGACGAAACCACCCCAAAATGGCGGAAAACCGTCGTCAACTGCGAAAGTCAGGCTAGTGGAGGCGAGTAAGAGCAACCAGAGACAGCGGAATTTCACCCACGCGGTCCGGCATTTTCACCCATTTCACGTGTCAGGGAAATCCCTGATTGTGGTGACGAGTTTTTCATCATAATGATAATAAGAGGGTTGAGAGTCTCATTCTCTTGTCCCCGGTTTGGATGGGTATGTGCTACATTCTTCCTGCTCGGTAGCTTCGGCATGGTGAACCCGCACGGGCGGGTTGTTTCTGGCCGTTCCGGTTTTTTGGGCAGATCGGGTTTCTTGAATTGGAGATGAATATGCGGATTCCTTCTTCGGTCTTCACGGTAGGCCGGTACCTGACCGCAGCGGTATTGGTCGTGGGCGCCTGTGTATTGATAGGCGCCCCGCCAACAACTAAACTCACGCCGCACGACAAGGCGTTCTACGCCGATGCGGCACTCGTGGAATACGTCCAGCCCGGATTCACCATCACGGTGGTCTCGGCGAAGATCGCCACCGACGGTACAGTGAGCGTGGACTACAAGCTGGCGGATCCCAATGGCGCGCCTCTGGACCGTTCCGGGGTCGTCACCCCCGGCCCCATTTCGGTCAGCTTCCTGATCGCCTATATCCCCAAAGGCCAGACGCAGTTTGCCTCGTACATCACGCGTACGGTGGCGGCCGCCACCGGCTCCGCAACCGCCACCCAGGCTTCCGGCGACTCCGGCGGCACCACCACCACGGTGGCGACGGGCGAGTATATCTATACGTTCAATACCAAGCTGCCGGCGAACTACGATCAGACCGCCACTCACAGGGTGGGCCTGTATGGTTCGCGGAACTTGACCGTATGGGACCTCGGCACCAACTACGCCGATACCTGGTTCGATTGGGTGCCCAACGGCTCCAAGCCGAACCCGCGCGATGTGGTCCGCACGCCGGATTGCAATGCCTGCCATGGAAGCGCGGCCACGGTCACCGGGTCGAACGGTCTGGCCGCCCACGGAGGGTCCCGGCGCAGCGTGCAGGTTTGCATCATCTGCCATCAACCGCAGACCGTCGACCCGAACACCGGAAATAGTCTGGATATGAAGGTCTTCATCCACTCCATACACATGGGCAGTTCCCTGCCCACGGTGATTGCGGGAAAGCCTTACCAGATTATCGGATACCAGAACTCGGTGAACGACTTTTCGGGCGTCGTATATCCCTCCGATGTGCGGCGCTGCCAGACTTGCCATAATCCCAATAACGGAGCGTCCCAGACTGGAAATTGGCTGACGAATCCGAACCGGGCAGCCTGCGGGGGGTGCCACACTGACGTCAATTTCGCCACCGGCCTCAACCACGTGAACCTGCCGCAGGTCGACGATTCGCAGTGCGCCGGCTGCCACATCCCGCAGGGCGAACTGGAATTCGACGCCTCCATCAAGGGCGCGCACGTGATTCCCGATCAATCCTCGCAGATCGCCGGCATCAACATCACCCTTGTGAAGGTTACTAACGGCGCAGCCGGAAAGGCCCCCACCGTCACCTTCACGGTGCGGGACAACAAGGGCAACGGCATTCCGATGAGCACATTCTCCAGCGGGGGAACTCTGTCGCTGAGCATGACGGGTCCGACGTCCGGTTTGAAGATGACCAACTTCGGCGCGGACTCCACCACGCCGGGCTATGTCACGGAGAGCGCCATCACCGGGTCGACGTGCAGCCCCGATGGCACCTGCTCGTACACCTTCACGCATATCGTTCCGGCAGGCTCCACCGGCACATTCATGATCGGCGTCGAGGCGCGCCTTACCGCCACGCTGAACCCGGGCACCGTCTTGCAGCAGTCGGTGTCGTATGGCGCCACCAACCAGGTGATCTACTTCTCCGTGGATGGATCTCCCGTGACGCCGCGGCGCACCGTCGTGGCTATGGCGAACTGCAACAAGTGCCACACCTACCTGGAGGTCCACGGCGATCTGCGCAACAACGTGACGTATTGCGTGATATGCCACAACCCGGAAAATACGGACTTCACCACGCGGCCCTCCTCCACCGATCCGGTCCAAAAAGCCGCGCCCAACCAAGCTATTAACTTCGCCCTGATGGTGCACAAGATCCACACCGGCGCCAACCTGGCCAGCTTCAACTCGACGTATATCGTGGTGGGCCACGGCGGGTCGCTCTCCAACTTCGACAACGTGCTGTACCCCGCGATGGGGCCCACGGGGGCCACGCGCGACACGGCGCAATGCTACATGTGCCACGCCAACAACTCCGAAGCGGTCTTCCCCATCGGCAAGAACCCGGTCACCGATCCGCAAGGGCTGTTGAATCCGGCGCCGGCCACCACTTCGGCCTGCACCGCGTGCCACTTGAACACCTCCGCCATGGCGCACGCGGTTTCTCAAACCGATCCCAGATTCGGCGAGAGCTGCGATGTTTGCCACGCCGCGGGCACGGCCTTCGATGTGTTGATGGAGCACGCCGGCAAGTAGAATAAGGGAGAGATGATCGCCTTGTTCCGGCCGGTCGAGAATGCGCGCGGAGCCATGCTTCTGGCCATGGCCGCGCTGTTCACCGCCGCCCTATGGGGCGCCCAGGACAGGCCTGGCGCCCCCGCTCCCCCTCCCGCTCCGACCCAGCCGGCGGAGTACGTCGGCTCCCAAGCCTGCCAACTGTGCCACGAGGACATCTTCAACGCGTTCCAGAAGAACCCTCACCAACTGGTGGAAACCGGCAACAAGCACGGCTGGGCCACCAGGGCCTGCGAATCCTGCCACGGTCCCGGTAGCAAGCACGCGGATTCGGCCAGCGCGGCCGATATCCGGCAACCCGCCAAGCTCAAGCCCGCCGATGCCGACAAGATCTGTCTCACCTGCCATCTGAATCAGCCCACCCACGTGGGACGCATCAACAGCGGTCACGCCAGGAACCAGGTGAGTTGCACCGCCTGCCACTCCATCCACGCCAACGGGCCCAACGGGCTGGTGGCGCGCAAACCAGCCGACATCAACAAGCTATGCGCCGGGTGCCATGCGGACGTGTGGGCCAGCTTCCAGCGGCCTTACAAGCACCGGCTCCCGGAAGGCGCTATGTCCTGCGTGGACTGCCACAACCCGCACGGCAGCTTCCTGCCGCGCTCCATTCAGACCGTGAGCGCCAACGAGCCAGGCTGCTTCAAGTGCCACGGCGACAAGGCCGGACCCTTCACCTACGAACACCCGCCCGTCCGCCTCGAGGGCTGCACGGCCTGCCACCAGCCGCACGGCTCGGCCAATCCGCGCATGTTGACCCGCCATGAAGTGCGCTTCGTCTGCCTCGAATGCCACTCCAACCTGCCGACGCCAACGCCCGCCCCCACCCTCGGCACGGTTCCTCCGGCTATCCATGACTTGCGCAGTCCGCGGTTCCAGAACTGCAACCTCTGCCACCAGAAGGTGCATGGCTCTTATGTGAGCCGGGACTTCCTCAAATGAGATACCTGCTGGCCCTCATCTTGATAGTTCCGGCCCTGGCGCAGCAGCCGGAACCACCTGCCAAGCCCGACGCCCAGGCTGCCGCGGCTCCGGCGAAAACCGAATCCCCGGCGCCGGCGAAGACCGAATCCCCCGCCCCATCGGCCGCCGAGGACTGGCTTACCGGCAGCGTCGATTTCGGCTACCGCTGGGTCACCGACGCCGGCAATTTCCAGGCTTACCGGAGCGTAGTCAACTTGGGACAAGGGCCCAAGCTCACCGGCCTGGACTTCACCATTCAGGACCCCAAGAAGCGCCTCTTCGACCGCCTCGATGCGCGCGCCAATGGATGGGGCGGCGATCCTTACAGCACCGCTCACGTCGATGCGCGCAAGCTGGGCGTTTACGATTTCAGCTTCGACTACCGCAACATCGCCTACTTCAACGCCCTGCCTTCGTACTCAAACCCCTTGGCGCCCGCGGGCTTCGACGAGCAGGCCTTCGACACGCGCCGCCGTAACACCAGCTTCAATCTCGATCTGCGTCCGGGGAAACAAATTATCCCGTACCTGGCCTTCGACCGCAATTCCGGCTACGGGCACGGAATCGACACGTGGGTACAGGACTCCAACGATGAGTTCGCCGTGCCCACCCTGCTGCGGGACTCCACCAACAACTACCGGGGCGGCGTCCGCATGGAGTGGTGCAATTGTGTCCACATCACCCTCGAAGTGGGCGGCACCACGTTCAAAGACGACGACCTGGCGTCCTACGGCGGAACCAATTACGGCGACCGCACCTCGTCCCTGCTCGGGCAGACCCTGGTTCTGAACAGCCTGCAGCAGGCCTACGGCATCCGCGGCAGCAGCATTTATACCAAGGCGCTGGCCACGGCAAGACCATTCTCGTGGCTCAACCTTTACGGCCAGTTCCTGTACAGCGAGCCGAAAGTGGACGTGCACTATACGGATTCGGCGACCGGCAACTTCGCCCTTCTCAGCTCGCTGCTGTTCTATAGCGGCCAGCAGAATCTCGGCACCGGCACCGCCAATCAGCCGCACACTTCCGGCAATGCCGGGTTCGAGCTGCGGCCGTTCCGCCGGCTTCGGATCATCGAATCGTGGATGACGGACCGGTATCACGATGCCGCCTCGCCGGTGGCCTTCCCACCGGCGACGATCACAGGGGGGCTCTCCACTACTCCGCCTGTAGTGACTGGTCTGTTCTTTCTGGATACCCCGCCGAACTACAGCCAGGCTGTCAACTACAACCAGCAGCAGACCGACGTGCTCTTCGACCTCACCTCGAAGCTTACGCTGCGCGGCGGCTACCGCTACGTGTGGGGCGACGCCACGGTCCTCGCCGGGCAACTCAGCCAGTCGGGTCCGATGGCCTCGGGCCAGTTGAGCCGCAACGTGGGGCTGGCGGGTTTGACCTTCCGTCCTTCCCAGAAGTTCTCCGTCAACCTGGACTACGAGGGCGCTTCGAGCGACCGCATCTACTTCCGCTCCAGCCTGAACGACTACTACAAACTGCGCGCGCGGGCGCGCTACCAACTAGCCGCCTCGCTCATGCTGCAGGCCAATTTTCAGGTACTGAACAATCAAAACCCGGCCGCGGCCATTCAATACAACTTTGGGAGCCGCGACAATTCCCTGGCCGTTTACTGGACTCCCGCGGGCGGCAAGCGCATCACCCTGATGGGCGAGTACGACCGCTCGAGCCTCAGTTCCAGCATCGATTACCTGGGGCTGTTCCTCAGCCCGGCGGTTTCGTACTACCGCGAGAACGCGCACACGGCCAGCTCCACCATCGATATCGCCCTGCCCGGTTACGCCGGCCTCACGCCCAAGTTGACCGCCGGCGGATCGCTGTTTATCTCCTCCGGCACCCGGCCCTCGCGCTACTACCAGCCGCTCATGCGGCTTTCGCTTCCGCTCCGGAAACGGGTATCCTGGAACACCGAGTGGAAGTATTACGGTTACGGGGAGCAGTTCTACCTGTATGAGGGTTTCCGGGCGCACGTGTTCATGACCGGGCTTCGGTTGACGAAATAGGAGACCACCCAATGTGGATGCTTCGAGTGGTGGCCGCGGGCGCGCTCGTCGCTTCGAGCGCGCTTGCCGCCAATATCGTTCCCGGCGACGCGCGCCGTGGCGAGCAGCTCTTCAAAAGCGAGCAGTGCGTTCAATGCCACAGCTTCAAGGGCGTGGGAGGGGTGACGGCGCCCGACTTGTCGAGCCACATCGACCGCGACTATACGCCCGCGGTCATGGCCAGCCTGATGTGGAACCATGCTCCCGATATGTGGGCGGGCATGAAGAAGCGGGGCATCGTGAAGGCCGAGTTGTCTACCGAATCGGCGGCCGACCTGTTCGCCTGGTTCGTCTCCGCGCGCTATTTCGAAAGGCCCGGCGATGCCGCCCGCGGCAAGCTGGCGTTCACCACCAAACATTGCGCCGAGTGCCATGGCATCGCCACGCCTAACGCTTCGGGCGCGCCTCCCGTGGCCCAGTGGGAGTCCCTGGCCGACCCGGTGGTGCTGGCGCAGCAGATGTGGAACCACGGCGCCCGCATGCGCGAGGCCTTCGCCGCCAGGAAGCTGACCAGGCCGCAAATCTCCGCGCAGGAACTCACCGATATGCTGGTGTACATGCAAAACCTGCCCGAGACGCGCCACTTGGCGACCAACTTCGCATTTCCGCCCTCGGATTCCGGCGACGCGCTCTTCAGGTCCAAAGGCTGCTCCGGCTGCCATACCGGCAAACTGGCGCTGGAAGGGCTCTTGCGCAACCAGACCCTGACCGAGATTGCGGCGGACATGTGGAACCATCAGCCCAGCATGAAGCTGCCGCCTCCCTCGCTCTCGCAGGAAGAGATGCGGCAGATCATCGGCTACATCTGGGCGCGCCAGTATTTCCTGGGCAACGGCAACGCGGAGCGCGGCCACAAGGTCTTCGCGGAGAAGAACTGCGCGGCGTGCCACGACGGCCCGTCGAGCGGCGCCCCCAAGCTGGCCCAAGGCAAAGACGCGTATTCCGACATCACCCTGGTGGCCGCCCTTTGGGAGCACGGCCCCCGCATGTTGGACCTGATGAACCAGAAGAAGCTCGCCTGGCCGCGGTTCACCGCGCAGCAGATGTCGGATCTCATCGCCTATCTAAATTCGCTGTAGGGCCTCATCAGGCGGCGAGATCGGGAACGACCTGTGCGCGATCGGTCCACGGCACCGGGCGAATTTGATAATTCTGAAGCGCATCGATCACGTTGCCCGAAACCGGCTGCTCAATGTCGTTCAACATGGCGTAAGCTTTCGATTCAGGCGTCCGTGTCTGGCGGGTGTCCGTCCAAGCATTAATGAAGGACAGGGCGGTTTCGCGTGTCGGGTGGCTGATCGCCTGCACGATGCGCTCCGGTTGCTTGCGGGATTTCGGAATTACGAAATTGAATAAGTGATCGTAGCCGCTGATGCCCGTGAATTTCGGTTTCGGCGTATACCGGATATCGTTGGCGTCCAGCCATGCAACCACGTCCTCGAAAAACAAGCTCTCCACAACCGGCTTGGTGAGGTAGAAGAGATCGTTCACGGCAAGCATGGCCTGAATAAGACTGTGCTTCTTCAGCGGAAAGCTTTCGGCGGTCGTGTGTACCTCCAGAGCTTCGTCCTGGAGCTTCACACCAAAGCCGTTCAGCGTCATTCTCAGGAGGTCTTGCCGCTTCTCCGTACGGAGATTGCACCCGGACGCTTCAAGATCGTGGATGGTGTAGCTGTCGTCGGTGAGGACGTAACCGCTGTTTTCAGCGCGGACGTAGATTTGCAGGGCGTCATTGTGCCGATCGAGGTAGGGTGTCGTGATCTCGACCCATTCGCCGTTCACCTGACGGAGCGTAGTCTTGTCGCGGAGCCAGGCGCGGTAGTTGTGCAGAAGCTGTTCGATCTCGGCTACGCTCATGAAAATAGCCCCTTCTGCATCTTGGATGGTCCCGTGATGTTGCAGTGCTGCAAAAAGGCTTCGCAAGTGGAAAACAAGTCCAACGTATTGGGATAGCGATCGACGGGCGCCGCGGTCGCCCACCTGTCGCCGAAACCTTCTCTGTAAATATGGAGGTGCGGGCACGGGATTTCGGTCTCGTCCGGATTTCGATGCGGCGGACCGTCAAGGTCGGGCCGCATAAGGACAATCGCCTGGCGAGCCCGATTCTGGTAGGTGGCCTTGGTGAGTTTGATCTGCGCGCGGGTCACATCGAGCGTGAAGTTTTCCCGTTTGTCGAGGGATGTCAAGTCAAGCCCTATCCGCTGACCGGCAGCCGGGAAAGTCCAATCGCCGTCATCGATGAAGCGTTTTTCCATTGCGATCAGAGAGTCAGCCTCGGCCTGCGTGATTTCGATATCAGCCATGTGCTCCCCAGACCCGCCTCCGATTCTAGCGCGATTCGGCAAGGAGCACGAGAAGATCGGCTTTGCCGATCGTTTTTTTCTTGACACCACAAAAAGGTGCGCGGTATTTTGGGAATGGATGGATGTGGTCCGCCGTTCGGGCCAACCCATCTGATTTGCATGGATCCTCGGTAGGCGAGGCGTCCGCGCGGCATACAAGCCACTGCCCTCCGGCGTCGAAAGATGTTCGTCAGGGTGGACCAGGGACTCCCGGGTTAAGGGTTTCTCTAATGTGGCTGAGGTCTTCGGATCTCTCACGGCGTGCGGTGCTGAAGCTTGGACCAGTGGGGGAATCCGTCAGCAATCGTTCTGCGATAGTTGGCCCTTTCTTCCGCTGCGGGGGAAATGGCTTTTTGTTTCCCTCGTAAGCTTCGAACTCGCCTCCAGAAAGGTATATGGGACCAAGCGACGATAGGCCTCCGGGCCCTGGGGGCACCCCTGAGGGCGCCCCGGAGGATGCGGCGTGGAAGTTCCGGCGGTAATCCGATAGTCTTCCTGCTATCGCCTCAGCCGCCGCTTCTTCCACAAGTATTTTGGTGGTGAACGCGGAGGGCCCAAGGCGAACGCTCCGGCTTCCCGGGCGGAGCAGCTTTCCCCTTCGACATCTCCAGCAGTGCCTCAATTGCCGGTTTTTGGCCGCGCAAACCGCCGAAAACCGTAACGGCCTCGTATTGTTTGCACGGGGCGGAAAGGAGAAGCTTCCATGAGCAACCGGGCAATCGGCGTGCCCGCGTCCGGCTTGGAGACGGAAGTCATGCCGGTCCGCGGGCGCGTAGTGAAATCCAAGTGGACGCGCGATCTGCTCACCTTCCTGATGGTGGTCGGCCCCGGCCTCATCGTGATGGTGGCGGACAACGACGCGGGCGCGGTATCGACGTACAGCCAGGCTGGCGCGCAATACGGCACTCATCTGTTGTGGGTGGTTCTGCTCTTATTACCGGTTACGTATTTCATTCAGGAAATGGTGGTGCGGCTGGGAATTGCCACCGGCAAAGGCCATGCCGCCATGATCTACCAGCGCTTCGGGAAGTGGTGGGGCCTGTTTTCGCTCGTCGATCTGGAACTGGTGAACTTCCTTACCTTGGTGACCGAATTCGCCGCCATCGACCTGGCGCTGAACAAAATGGGGGTGGACCCGCGCTTCGGCGTGCCGCTGGCGGCCGCGGCCCTGGTGCTGATCGCGGTGACCGGAAGCTATCGGCGGTGGGAACGCACGGTGGTTCTTCTGTGCCTCCTGGACCTGGTCTGGTTCGCGCTGGCGTATGGGCTGCGGCCGCCCATGGGGCAGATCGTGCGCGGGTCTCTGGCGCCCTCGATGCCCGCGGGTGGGCTGACGCCGGACCTGATGTTCCTGGTGATCGCCATCGTGGGAACCACCATCGCGCCCTGGCAGCTCTTTTTCCAGCAGAGCTCGATCGCCGACAAGCGCCTGCGCTTCGCCGACGTGAAGTGGGCCAGGCTGGATACGCTTCTGGGCGCCTGCGTCACCATCACCGCGGCGGGATGCATGATGATCGCCGGCAACGCTTCGCGCGTGCACGGTTTTGCGTTTACCGATCCGGCGCAGATGGCGGTGGACATCGGCAGCTTCACCAATGGGTTCTTCAAGAACGCCATTCTGCTGCTGATGATCAACGCCGCCGTGCTGGGAACCACGGCCATCTCGCTGTCGAGCGCGTGGGCCTACGGCGAAGTGCGCGGCTGGCCGCACAGCCTCCAACTTCCTGTCCGTAAAGCGCCGGGCTTCTACGTGGTCTACGCAGTGTGCGTGGCGGCCGCCGCCGGGCTGGTGCTGATTCCGCGCGCGCCGCTGCAACTGATCATTCTGGGCGTGCAGGTGCTCGCGGGAGTCATGCTGCCTTCCGCCATCATCTTCCTGCAACTGCTGCTCAACGACAAAGAACTGCTGGGCGAGTACTCCAACAAGCCCTGGAATAATTGGGTGAACTGGACCATCATTATTGTCCTGTTCGCTCTGTCCTTGATTCTGGCCGCGCAGGTTGCGGCCCCCAACCTGTTCCCCGGAACTGCGTGAAGAGGAGAGACGACCATGGCCGCCAACCATTTCGTGGTGATTCACCCGCTCGACGACTTGCCGGAGGAAAAGGTCGATACCGAGGCCCTCGGCCCCATGCCCATGACCATGAGTGTGCGCATTTCGTTGATGAGCCTGCGCGCGTACCTGGTCTTGATGATGCTGCTGGTCTTCTACCACGTGCTGGGCATGGCCGGCCTGTTCGGCCATCGCGGGTAGAGGTTCACACCACCGGGTTGCGCAATACGCCGATCCCCTCGATCTCCACTTCCACCACGTCGCCCGGCGATAACTTGCGGGTGGCGCCCGGCGTTCCCGTATAGATGATATCGCCGGGCATGAGTGTGACCCAGGCGCTGACCCAGCTTACGATGCTCGGGCAATCGAAGATCAGGTCCGAGGTGTACTGCTTCTGTACCACCTCGCCGTTGAGCCGCGTCTGGAGCAGCAGGTTGCCGTAATCCAGGCCGGTGGCGACGGCGGGTCCCAGGGGCGCGAAGGTGTCCGAACCCTTGGCTCGCCACCACTGCAAGTCCTTCTGCTCGCCGTGCTGCCAGTTGCGCTCGCTGACGTCGTTGCCGCAGGTGACGCCGAAGATGGCGGCGCGCGCCTGCTCGGGCGTTGCGTTCTTCACCGGTTTGCCGATCACCACCACCAACTCGCCCTCGTAATGAACGTCGGTGGCGCCGTTGGGGATGACGATCGGCTCATCGGGGTCCTGGAGCGCCGTCACCGGCTTGTAAAACATTTCCGGATGCGAGGACTGCGGGCGCCCGCCCAGGTGGCTCCTGTAATTCAGGCCCACGCCCATGATCTTGCCCGGCTGGCAGGGAGCTAGTAGCTTCAAGTCCGAGAGTTTGTGGATAGCGCCGGTTCCGGCGTGGCTGCCGAAGAGACCGCCATGGATCTCGCGGACGGTGTCACCGTCGAGGATGCCGTAGGACAAGCCCGCCGCGGAACGATAGCGAATATATTTGGTCACCCTCCGCTATTGTAACGCCGAAAGGTAGGGGAGATCGCTCTACGCCCACGATGCCGGCCGCTTCAGTGCGAAGCCAGAGGCGGTGAGCACGGTCTCGGGGAAGAGACTCTTGGCAATCCGAGGCGCGTCCGATCCTAAAATGAGCAGCCGCGGCCCTGCAGAGATTCACGGAAGACCGGCCCGGTGGGCAGGCCACGACAACTCGCTTCGTGGGGAAAAGCTTTTGCACTGCCACCACCGGTCCAACCAGGTCGCTGTCGGCGGAGATAAGAAGGGCGGTGTCGACCCGGTCTTCGAACGCGTCCTGCATCAACTCAACCGCGATGTTCACATCGGTCATCTTCTCGTTCGGGATCTGGTGGACGAACCAGCAGTTGCGGCACGTGAAGGAATTGAGTTGGTATCGGCCGTAGAAAATGGAGACGTCGGAGAGGGTATGCAAGGCGTCCAGGTACGTGGCTTGACGCTTCACCTTGTCCGATGGAAAACCTACGCGGGCGGTGAAATACTTCGTGTGCACGAGAGTCTGGCAAGGTTGCAGCAAATTGCCAGCGAGGGTTTGAACGTTGAGCCACAAGTACCGTTCCCAACCCTGCGACTTAAGGCCGAAATACAGGTTGAAACCGTCGATGTATGCGATAACCCTAGCCATGGCAAGAGTTTGGTCGATATTGACTTGTCTCCGTACAGAGCGTATGCTGAAGATGAACAGCCCCAGCGATAGCATCGCTGGGCCGACGACCCGAGCGGAAGCCCGGGTCGTTTCTTTTTTGCTCCCGACTAAGCCGTTGGACCACGCCAGCAGCGATGATAGCACTCCAGGCCAACCCGAAGATCCCGAGTTCGCAAATCCCCCCTCAAGGCCCCTTCTCGTCGGCGCGGTGCTGTGCTAGCATCAGGCGACGGTGCATGAGGTTTAGAGACAGCATCGCGCAGCCCAAGCCAATTCTACCGATAGCGGATGGTGGTGCCATCGCCCGATTGCGATGGCAGTCATCAAAGGCGAAGTGCTCGACCTGATGGTGGGCGAAGCGCGTTGGGAAATGACGAACTGTTGCCATGTCCACGATATTGACAGCGGCCGTCGGCCTTCTCCTTCTTGTCCTTGTTATCTGGGGGCCAGGCTGGCAGTTGCGGCGAACGGGCTTCAGACCCGACAAAGACAAGCCAAATGACAGAATCCGGCTCGAAAACGAGCTTCGAGCCACCCTTGTCCAATTCATGGGTGGTGTCGTTGTCCTTGGCGGCCTCTACGTTGCCTATCAGAACCTGACCACCCTCCATGATGGGCAGATTACCGACCGGTTTACGAAGGCCGTCGAACAGCTCGGGAACCAGGACCCATCCGTTCGCCTCGGTGGCATCTTCTCGCTTGAGCGCATCGCCCGTGAGTCGGAGCGCGATCACCCGGCTGTGATGGAAATACTCAGCGCATACGTGCGCGCCCACTCCAAGGACCAAGACCCAAGCCGCCGCCCCGACATTGGGGCTGCAATGCTTGTGATCGGCAGGCGCCGCATCGGGCGCGACGACGCTTCCGGCGGTACAGTCCTGAATCTCAGGGAAGTTGACCTCAGTAAACTGGATCTCACCAGGGGCAACTACGCGGGGATATCCTTTGTCAAGGCAAAGTTTTCGGACGCAACCCTCGCCGACACGCAATTCGATAGTGCAGACCTGACTGACAGTGACTTCGATGGGGCCGATCTCCGGCAAGCGACGTTTGGCGGCCGTACGAAACTGACTAACGCGTCGCTTCGCCGTGCGAGGCTCTTCCACGCGGTATTGCATGGGGCGGGTCTTTCAGGCGCTGTACTAACGGGTGCGAACCTCTGGCACTCCGACTTGACGGAAGCCGACTTTACCGGCGCAAAGCTGGACAGCTCATTTCTCCTGGAGGCACTCGCGTCCAAATTAGCTGTTTGACCACATTCCCCACATTGAGAACGTTGGACATAGCCCGACTCTGAGCCTGAAGGCGCGTCTGAGCATCGACCCAGGCCGAAGTAAGTGCTTCCCGCG
>JBEKSR010000149.1:0-12443 GCA_049516835.1 Bryobacteraceae bacterium
TGGTGTTGGTAAAAGGCGTTCATCGCTGTCCTCCAAGCTCACTACCTGGAAGTTTATGCGATGAACGCCTCCCGAGCACCTGCCAGGGATACCAAGGGCAAAGCCCTTGACTAGCTTGCCCTGTCTCACCTCTCCCGCCGCAACTGTTCCACCAGCGTCCGCAACTCCGGGTCGGGCCGCAGCTTCAGGGCCGCTTCCAAATGTTTCAGCGCCTCAGGCATGCTTCCCGGTCTATTCGCCAGCGCGATCCCCAGGTTGTAATGGGCGTCGGCGTAGTCCGGCCGCAGCTTCAGCGCGGCTTGGAAGTGAGCAATCGCTTCGCCGCTGTGTTCCGGCATCTGCCCGAGCGTCACCCCCAGGTTATTCTCCGCATCGGCGTAGTTCGGTTTGAGCCACAGCGCCGCCTCGAACTCCGCCACCGCCTCGGCGGTGCGCCCCTCCTGGGAGAGCGACACCCCCAGGTTGTAATGCCGTTCGGCCGATCCCGGGCCGGCCGCCAGCGCTGCCGCCAAGTTGGCGCGCGCTTCCGGGTAATCGGGTTTCAGCCGGAGAGCCGTGCGGTATTCCGCGATAGCCTCCTCCAGTCGCCCGGTCTCAGCCAGCGTATTGCCCAGGTTGTTGTGCGGAATGGGCGAATCGGGGTCGATGCGCAATGCCGCGCGGTATTCGCCAATCGCCTCCTCGAGCCGGTTCGGAACGCGGGAAAGCGCGTTCCCTAAGTCGCTGTGTGCCCGCACCGAATCGGGGTTCAGTCGAACCGCCTGTTCCAGGTGCGCCGTGGCATCCGCCAGACTGTCCGGCTGCTCCAGCAGGTAGACGCCGAGATTATGCTCGGCCAGGTAGTTCCCCTGCGTCACTTCCAGCGCGTGCCGGAAGAGCGTCCCGCTGTTCTCCCAATAGCCCGTCTGCGCCCACGCCGCCGCTCCACATGCCAGCAGCGCGGCGCCGGCTACAATCCCCGCCGGCACTCGCCACCGGGGTCGCGCCCGCAGCGCGTCGCTGGCGCCCCACGCCGCCATCACCGACAGCCCCACCATGGGGACATACATGTAGCGGTCCGCCCGTGCCTGCGCCCCCACTTGCACCAGCCCGATCACCGGAAGCAGCGTGACCAGGTACCAGCACCACCCCACCGCCAGATAGGACCGTTTCCCGAATTCCCGCGCCGTCCAGATAGAAACGCCCGCCAGAACCAGGGCCGCCCCGGCCGCCTCCCAAATCGGCACCGCGCGGGGATACGGATAAAACGCGGCCAGCCCCGTGGGCCAGAGGGTCTTCTCTATGTAAAGAAAGCAGGAGACCAGCGCATCTTCCACCCGCAGCCCCAGGGGAAACGCCGCCAGCGGCTGCACCGCGCCGCTACCCCGTTGCGCCGCGTAGGTAATGGCCGCTCCCACGGCCGAGACCGCAAAGAACGGGATCTTCTCCTTGAGCCGCGCCCCCAGCGGCCGCAGCCGCCCGAGCGGCCAGGCATCCAGCAGCAGCAGCACCACCGGCAGGGTGACGATCATGGGCTTCGCCATCCATCCGCAGCAGAATGCCGCCAGCGCCAGCCCATACCACGGGCGCGCGCCACCGCGGGCCCATTTCACGTAGGCCCACAGCGCCAGGAACCAGAAAACCGCGCAGAGCACGTCCTTCCGCTCCGCCACCCAGGCCACCGATTCCACGTGCAAGGGATGCAGCGCGAACACCCCCGCCGCAAACGCGCTGGCCCACCGCGCACCCGTGGCCCATTTCAGCAAGGCGAACAGGAGCATAGCGGCCAGCGCATCGAGGCCCACGCTCGTCAAATGGTGCGGTCCGCTGCGCAGCCCGAAGATCTGCGCGTCCAGCATGTGCGACAGCCGCGTCAGCGGAAACCAGTTGGCCGCCTCGCGCGACGTGAACGCCCACTTCACGCCTTCCGCCGTCCATCCGGCCCGCACATGCGGGTTGCGGGTCACGTAGTCGGGGTCGTCGAAATTGACGAAATCGAAGCTGGCCGTCCGCGCGTAGACGGCCAGCGTGGCAATCAGCAGAGCCAGGTAGATCGGCCAATCGTGAGCCCTGGCCGGCTGGCGCGCCGGCGCCTCCCCGCTCCTGCTTATACTCCGCTTCCGCCGCGCCACGTACTCATCATACAAGGCCGCCGCGCGGTCCCGGCAATGGTAACCGGCGCTCCGTTAGAACGTCAGCCGAAGGCCCAATTGCAGCATCGAACTGACCTTTTAAACCAGAGACGCATCAACCGAGCGCGTCTGCCGCTCGGAACTCTCGACGTGTGCATAATTCAGGTGTCAGGGCTGGAATCGCGCAGGCTCGGAAAGAAGGCCGACCGCCTGGTCGGCCGCTCTTCGGGGTCGCGCCCGACGGGGTTGCGCAAAACCGAGGCGACAGGGTTGGCTCCGAAGCAATCGGCGGGAGCCCTCCTGTGAAGCAGAACCCGTGATTGATTCCAGAGCGCCAGGGGGGCTCTGCTCAGTCGGGATCCATTGCTTTGGTGAAATCTCAGAGCGGAGGTTTTGGGCAAAAAATGGAGATGGATGCCGTGATTATCGGGCATCGCTGCGCCGGGTCCAGACGCAGGAGTCCTTCGCCGTTTCGCCGAATCCGGAGGCGGTTACCTCGATGCGGTTTTCTCCTTCCGCCAGGGCCACTTCTTTCCAGACGAAGATGTGCAGATCCGTCCCCGCCAGCTCGCCGTAGTCTTTGCCGTTCACCCGCAGGGCAACCCTGGGCAGGTTCGAGTAGACCTTTACGGGCGTGGAAGCAGTCTTCCGAAGCGTATCGCGGCGGCTTGTGATGTAGACCATCGGCCGGGTCGTCCAGTTGGCCTGGTAAAAGTAATAGGCGTCCTTGCGGACCTTCCGGTCCCGTGTCACCAGGCCCTTATCGTTCAACCCGGGTGTGGTGCCTTCCCTCCGGAATGCGCTGGCAAAGTCGAACATGGCCCAGAGGAACGAACCCGGCACGAACCCGCGTTCGCGGATTGCAGCGTAGTTCGCTTCGTGCACCACCGCCTGCCATTCTTCCGGATGCCAGTTATTGGGCGCGCGGCCGGGAGCGCGTTGGGAGAAGTCCTGCTGGTGCTGATCGGTGCTCGCCCCCGCGCCGTATTCGCTAATGACCAGGCCCCTATTCCCGTAGAACGCATTCCACCGGTCGATGATGCTTCCCATAGCCGCAGGCGTTTCGATGTACCAGCCGGGATACACGTTGAGCGCCACCAGTTGGCTGATCTTCCCCACTTCCGGCAGCTTCTCGATTCCGTCTATACTGAACGCCCCTGTGATAATTCGCGTGGGGTCCTCCTCTTTCGCCAGCCGCGTCAAGTTTTCCACAATAGGCACGGGATTGTCCTTATTCGCCGGGCTGAGTTCGTTGTACAGGCTCCACATGACGATCGACGGATGGTTGAAGTTCTGGCGGATGAGCTCCGTGAGCTGCTGGCGGGTGGTTTCCAGAAACGCCGGGGTGCCGCGCACATCGTTGACCATGGACAGTTCGGACCACACCAGCATCCCTTGCCGGTCAAGCAGGCTGTGGAGGTAATCGCTGTGCTGGTAATGCGCGAGGCGAACGCCGTTTGCGCCCATTTCGCGCATGATCCGCACATCCGTTTCCTGCTCCTTCTCGCCGGCGGCCCATCCGAACCCGCCCCAATCCTGGTGGCGGGAGACGCCCCGGATCTGCAGTGGCGAGCCGTTCATTATGGCGCCGCGGGCCGGGTCCACGCGGAAGGAGCGCAACCCCAAGGGCTGATCGATGGCGTCTGCCACCCGGCCGTTCCGGAGGATCTCCACGCGGGCGGTGTACAGGTATGGATCGCCGACCCCATTCCACAGGTGGGGTTTCTGCAACTCGAGCTTCTGAACAACCGGCGTGGTTTCTCCCGCGCCTGCTGCGGCTCGCCGCTTTTCCGAGAGCACGGCATGCCCACTGGCATCCAGCACGGTCACCCGAACGTCCACGTTTTCCGCCGAAGTCGACCCGTTCGATACCTCCACTGCCGCTTCCACCACTGCCCGCGACGGTTCCACTTCGACCTGCTTCAGAAACACGCCCGGCGAGCCGTGATCGAGCAGGCTGATGTTGATCGGTGCCGTCACAATAAGGGAGACCGGCCGGTAGATGCCGCCGAAGACAGTGAAATCACCGGAGAGCGGAACCACGTCTTCCCGCCGGGCGTTGTCCACGCGAACGGCCAGCAGATTCGCTGCGCCATAACGGAGGTGCGGTGTGAGTTCCAGACAGAAAGCCTGAAAGCCCCCTTTGTGCTCGCCAAGTTCCTTTCCGTTCAGAAAGACGCGAGCCACAAGGCTGGCGGCTTCAAAGCGCACGAAGACCCTCCGCCGTTTCCAGGTCGCGGGCGCGTTGAAGCTATGGCGGTACCAGCCGGGGCCGCGGTAGTAGCCGGTGAGGGGCGGATCGCCCTCCGTGTTCCAGGTGTGCGGAATGGAGACGCGCTGCCAGGAGGAGTCGTTAAAGTCTTCCCTGGCCGCGTCTTTCTCCTCGCCGCGATAAAATGCCCACCCGGCATCCAGGCGAACAGCGGTTCTTGCATCGGTGCCAAATGCCATCAGGGGCGACAGCAAGCCGATACACAACAACCACCGGGCACTTCGTTCACGATTCAAGAATCGCACTGCGCTCACGTGGTAGTCACCGCGTTGGCAAACGCGCCTCGAAAATCGGCTGCTAATTAGATTCGTCTTGAGAATACTTGTCGGATTATTGCTCATATGTCTTCTCTCTGTAGCCGGAGGACACGCTGGGCCGCGCCCTGCCCCCCGGTCGGGCGGTCGGAGTAATTTTTGCCCGGCAATCGGGTGAAGACCGATCGCCGCGATGCCGAGAAACTGGCGCGCTGTCATCGGGCCAATGCAAGCCGATTCAACGAGGGTGCCATTGGCCGTGAACTGCTGGGATTCATCTGGGCCATCGGTGTGAAAACGGAGACGAAGCAGCAAGCCCAAGCAACTGCCGCGTAGAGTAAACTGCTTGTCCAGACAGATGGCAGCACCGGAGATAGTCGAGGGGCTCACGGAAAGGAGAACCCTCGTACGTTCTATGCGACACGACCTCCGGATCAGATTCGCGCCCCTAGTCCGAGGCAGCTCCCGACGGATCACGATTGTGCGGTTCCGACCCGCGGATATCAGAGTGATCAACCGTCGCATTTGCTCCCTCGACTGTCTCCCGTGCTGATCAGCGGGACGTTCTCCAGCACCGTCCTTTCGACCGGCAAATGCTGGATCGTCTCGAAAAACAGCGACAGCCACCGGTGCGGCGGGCGCCGCCCCGGTGGCCAAAGCTACTTCTCGAAAAGCTAGAACGTCAACTTCACCGCCAATTGGACACTGCGAGGGCCGCCGGTGCCGGAGTTGACCGAGCCAGAGCCGGTGCCGAAGGTGCCGGTCACGAATCCGAAGTTGGCGTTGTTCGCGGTGCAGCAAGTGCCGTTCGGATTGGCGAACTGCGGGGTGTTGGTTGTGTTTACGGTTTCCAGCCGAAGCTGCATGCCGATGCGCTCGGTGAACCGGGTGGTCTTGGAGAGGGCGAAGTTCATGTTGAAGAATCCCGGCCCAATCATGGAATTGCGTCCAACGTTGCCGACCTGCTGGGCAGCGCCGGCGACCTGATCGATGGCTCCGGTCGGGCAGGACGCAGTAGGTGTCGCCGACTGGCAGGGTGGCGGGGCAAACGCGGTTGGATCAAACCACGGGCTTCCACCGTTCGAGGTGGTGTTGATTCCGTGCAGAATGTTGGCCGGACCCACCTGGATGGGCGTGTTAGTGCCGCCTGAGGCAAGGTTCAAGTACGTCGAGCTGTAAGTCACCGTGAAGGGAAGTCCGCTCATGACCGTCAGGATGCCCTCGAGCTGCCATCCGCCCACGATCTTGTCCAGCCCTCGCGAACTGGAGTTCAGGAAGTGTTTCCCCTTACCGAAGGGCAGTTGGTAAACATAGCTCTGCACAAAGCTGAACTTACGATTGAAATCGTTCAGGCCCCAATTACGGTGATATTGTCCGTTGAGATAGAAGCCGTAGAATCCATCGTCGTCTCCGCCGTTGTAGTAAGCCATGCCCTTTTGGTAGGTGAACGAGGTGGTGATGCCTAGCGAGGTGGAAAAGCGCCGGTCAATCTTCGCTTGCAGGGCGTTGTACATCGCGGACACCGCCACGAATTCCTCCGATATGCTGCCCGTGTGCGGGAAGTATGGCTGGTAGGCGGTGTCGTTTGTGGACGTGGGTGCGATCACCGGACTGGCATTGATGTTTTGCCCCGAGCCCATGTCCACGCCGTGATTGCCCACGTACGCAAGGTCCATCGTGAAATGATACGGCAACACCTGCTGGACCGTGAAGTTCCAGGCAATGATGTGAGGGTTCTTGTAGTTTGTCGGGAAGAAGGACTCCGACGAACCGTTGAAGCCGAGAGCGGCGACGCTGTAAATCCCGTTGGACGGGATGGGCACCGGCGCGGGCGCCGGGAGACCGCGCTCGAAACTCAGAACGGACCCGTTGTAGAAGGCCGAGGTATAGGCGCTCGCGCCTTGCACGGCTCCGAGGTTGCCCTTTGTCGGATAGTTGTTGTTAATGTACGTATTGTCCTCAAACGGCGTATAACTGACGCCGAGACCCGTCCGGATAACCGTCTTCTCCGTCAAGCGGTACGCCAGTCCCAAGCGCGGCGCAAGGTAGTTCAGGTGGTTGACCAGGCCCCCATTGTTGGGGTTGCCGCCCACACCGCCGACCACCAGCGTGTTGCTCGACGGAATGAAGTTGGAAAACTGGCCGGGGAAGGCCGGCACGCCTGGCGGATACAATTCCCAGCGCAGCCCGATGGCCACGGTCAGCTTTTTGCTGACCTGCCATCTATCGGCGGCGTAGGGGAAGAAGTACCAAGCCCGGTAAGTCGGGAACGTGCCACTGAAGTCGCGGCCGGTGCTGCCGGCCTGGGGGCTGTCCAGCAGGAAGCTCGCCAAGCTGTTGGCCCACGAAGTGGTGCTGTTCGGGGTCGTCGCCGAGCTCGTGGTGCCGTTGGGGAGCTGGCAACTACCCGCGCAGTTCGTTTGGGAAGTACCGAACTGGTAGACGCCGCGCGGGCTGTAGGTCTGCGTCTGCAACAGGTCGTCACGGATGCGGCGCATATCGAACCCGAATGTAAAGGTGTGGTTGCCGTGCGTCTTGGTCACGTTGTCCACCAAATCGATGTTGGCCTCCGCACGGACCCAGGGCAAACTGGCGGAATATCCCACCAGCGGGCTGGTAAAACTGCTAATCTGGATACCCACCAAGCCGCTGTTGAACTCGCTGATATTGATGCCAGGGATTCCCAGGTTCGTGGAATCGTTCGATCCATAGTCGCTCTCTTGCGCCGTGTTGTGGTAGTGCGCCACGCCGATCCGGAATTCGTTCAGCAGGTTGGGCGTAAAAACGTGGGTCCAGTTGATGCCGCTACTGTAAGTCTTCTGAATTCCCGTGCCCTCGAAGGCCCCGTTGGCAGCACCGCCGGCGGTGCCGAAAATGGGCGCCTGGTAAACCACTGGCCGCTGGAAGCTGAATCGGCCGCTGAGGTGGTCCTTGTCGCCGATGGTGTAGTCCACCTTCCCGTCCGTGAGGCTGCTGTCCTTGGTGAAGGGCAGGAGGGCGAAGTAGTTGTTGGACGGCGCCAGGGTGCCGTACGGCTGATTCGGGTTGGGCACCAGGGCCAGGATCTTGAGCGCGATCGGGTTCAGGTGCGATGTGGGAATGACGTTGTTGGGGAACGGAGTCCTTCCCACTCCGGTGTTCGGATCTCCGGTCGCCGGATCGTAAACCGGAGCGGGGTTGGCGCCAGCCAGGGCCTCGCTCAAGTTGCCGGTGCGCGACAGCGGCGACGGTATCGTCTCGGTGTTGGCGTTGGCTTCGTGATCCGTGGTGTGCAAGAAGTCGGCGAAGAAAAACAGCTTGTTCTTCTTGATCGGCCCGCCGACGGTGCCGCCGAAGTAGTTGTAGTGGATAGCGGCCACCGAGGGCTGGAAGAAGTTGCGGGCGTCGAAATCGCCGTTCTGAACGAACTCGTAGAGGGAGCCGTGGAACTGGTTGGTCCCCGACTTCAGGATCACGTTAGTGACCGCGCCGGCGCCGCGTCCCAAGTCCACGGAGTGGTTGCTGGTTGAGATGTCCACCGCTTGAATTGCTTCGAGCGGCGGGATCAGGATCTGCAACAAGCCGGTGCGTTCGTTGTCGTCAATGCCCTCGATTTGGTAATTATTCGACACGCGCGGGGCCCCGTTGACTTGGGTCTGCAGCGAGTCCGAAGCGTTAAAGAACTGGGAGTGCTGCTCCGACGGCGGCGACGTGCCGGGCACGAGGGCCAGCAGGGCTTGATAATTGCGGTTGCTGACCAGAACCGGCAGTTCCGACACCACCATCGTGTCGATGTTGCGGCCGGTATCGGCGCGGTCCGTCTGCAACGCTGGTGCTGCGGCTGTGATCTCGATGGTCTCGGTAACCTCACCCGGCTGAAGCTGAATGTCCACGCGCTGGGTGCTGTTCACCGCCAGCGCAATATCCCGGCGCGTTTCCTTCTTGAAGCCGGACGCCTCCATGCTCACCGAGTATTGGCCCGGAGGCAGATTGGGGAACGTGTAGTTCCCGCTTTCGTTGGTCTGACCGGAGCGGCTGATTCCGGTGTTGACCTCGGTAATGGTCACTTTGGCATTGGGCACAACTGCGCCGGAAGCATCCGTGACGGTGCCAAGCAGCGTGGCGTTAACAGCCTGCCCAAAGGAGCTGAGGGCAAAGCACAATAAGAGCACACTAAGGGTGCATGTCAGACGTAGACACTTCATCCACTGAACCTCCATGATTACAGTCGGGCGCTACTCGCGACACCCGGAAGCCTCTTCTGCCTAGCCTCTCGGCTTACGCAGCGTCCCCTATTGTGCGCCTCCCTCCAGCGCTACAGCCACTCTTAACGGGTTTGCTAACATGCTGCTACGCGACTGATAACACGGTAGTTATTTATCGCTTGCGAATTAACGGTTAAATTGGTAGCATTATCCGGGAGGTAAGGTCACTACGGACACATGGGATGTGCTTAAGTCGGGTGCGCGAGCGAGCATGGCAGGGGCCACGCCAGATTCAGCCAAGACCCGCAAGCTCATTTCCGAAGAAATGGAGCGTGTGCTGCGTAGCCGCGAGTTTTCAGCCAGCGAGCGCAGTTGCACGTTTTTGCGGTACCTGGTGGAACGCGCCCTCGACGGCAGCGGGCACCAACTCAAAGAGCGCACCATCGGGGTGGACGTGTTCGGCCGGGATGCCACCTACGATACGGGAAAGGACGCGATTGTGCGTGTGTCGGCAAACGGCGTCCGCAAGCGTTTGCTGGCCCACTACGCAGGGGCGGACCTGGCGCGCGAGCCGGGGAGCGTGCAGATCTCCCTGCCGGCGGGCAGCTATATGCTTGAGTTCCACGTCTTGCCGCCGGGGCAGGACGAAGGGGCGCTACCCGAGGCGCCTGACAGTCGCCCATCACTGCTGAGTTCGGCGCGGAAGCCGAGGTGGAGGTGGCCTGCTGATGCCTGGGCAGTGATTGGGGTTCTTGCCGTGGCTTGCGGTCTGCTGGCGTGGTACAACCACCAATTGGTGAGCCGGGTTCCGCCGGCGCCGGGGATGGAGTTTCTGCCATGGTCGCAATTTGGGTCCCAGAAGGTCGTGCGGGTAGCGCTCACCGATGCGAACTACACCATCTATTCCAACGTCATAGCCAAACGGGGACTTACGCTCGATGAGTGGTTGGGCGAGCAGTGGACCGGGAACTTCGGCGCGGCGTTGGCGTCGGTTTCACCGCGGTCGGGAAATCAGTACACCAGCGTCGTGAGCGCTGTGGCTGCATCGCGGGTAAGCGCCATGTTGGAGACCACGGGCCGCACCGCGCTGCTGGTTCCAGCGCGCAGGTTGCAGATGGAACAGTTCAAAGGCGAGCAACCCGTGATCCTGCTGGGAAGTTCCATTGCGAACCCGTGGGCCGAGGTGTTTCGAGAGAATCTGACCTTTTCGATTGAGGTCGATCCCGCCACCAGGTTTCAGTATGTCGGGAACCACGCGCCGGCTTCCGGTGAGCCGGCGCGGTGGCAGCCGACCCCTGCTACAACCTCGCCGGGCATCGCTTACGCCATTCTTTCGCTGATTCCTAACCTTACGGGTAAGGGCTGGGTCTTACTGGTGGCGGGAACTAGCGCCGAGGGCACGGGCGCGGCCTCCGAACTTCTGACGGACCCCGCGCGGCTGCGCGAGGAACTGATCGCGCGCGGCATCAATCCGACCGGCCGCGTGCAGAAATTAGAGCTGCTGCTGCGGGTACAGTCCCAAGGGATGGATTCGCGGCATTACCAGGTGATCGCCTCGCGCGTGGTGGGAGGCTGAGCCCGCGTTCCCTCCGCCGCGGCTGCCGCCGGTTCCGAGCGGCATGTTAGACTAGCGTCTAGGATCTCCGAAGGTTCCCCCCCTCTCCAAATGAAGAGCAGCAGCTCCGCCATTCGCAACATCGCCATCATCGCCCACGTGGACCATGGCAAGACCACGCTGGTGGACGCCATGCTCAACCAGAGCGGCATCTTCGGCCAGCACGAGGAGCACGTGGAACGCGTCATGGATTCCAACGAGCTGGAACGCGAGCGCGGCATCACCATCCTCGCCAAGATCACCGGCATCCGTTATCACGGCGTCAAGATCAACATCGTCGATACGCCCGGCCACAGCGATTTCGGGGGCGAAGTCGAGCGCGCGCTCAAGATGGTGGATGGCGTCATGCTGCTGGTGGACGCCAGCGAAGGTCCGCTGCCGCAGACGCGCTACGTCCTGGTGAAGGCGCTCGAGGCCAAGCTGCCTCCCATCGTGGTGATCAACAAAATCGACCGGCCCGACGCGCGCGTGCAGGAAGTCCTCAACGAAATCTACGACCTGTTCATCGACCTCGACGCCGCGGAAGACCAACTGGATTTCCCGGTCCTTTACACCATCGCCAAGACCGGCGTGGCCAAGCGTTCTCTGGATGACCCGTCGAGCGACCTGCGCCCGCTGTTCGACGCCATCGTCGAGCACATTCCCGCACCCGTGGGCGATCCGGATGGCGTGCTCCAGATGCTGGTGGCCAACCTGGACTACAGCGATTACCTGGGCCGCCTGGCCATTGGCCGCGTTTTCAACGGCACCCTGCGATATGGCGACACCGTAGCCATTGCCAAGCGCGACGGCTCGCTCCACAACACCCGCATCACCAAGCTCTACTCCTTCGAAGGGCTGAAGCGCGTCGACGAAACCGTGGGGGTCCCCGGCAACCTCCTCGCCATTGCCGGCGTGGAGGGCATCACCATCGGCGAGACCATCACCAGCGCCGAAACACCGGCGCCGCTGGCGCAGATCCAGATCGACGAGCCCACCATCGCCATGGCATTCACCATCAACACCTCGCCCTTCTCCGGGCGCGAGGGCCAATGGGTGACGTCGCGCAACTTGCGCGAGCGGCTCGACAAGGAACTTCTCACCAACGTGTCCATTCGCGTCGAGGAGCTGGGACACGACACCTTCAAAGTGATGGGCCGCGGCGAATTGCAGCTCGCCATTCTGATCGAAATGATGCGCAGGGAAGGCTTCGAGCTGATGGTCGGCAAGCCCGAGATCCTGACCCGCACCGCCGGCGGCAAAGTGCAGGAGCCGGTCGAGCTCCTGGTCATCGACTGCCCCGAGACCTTTCTCGGCGTGGTGATCGAGAAGCTCGGCGCGCGCAAGGGGAAGATGACCAAGATGGTGAACCACGGGTCCGGCCGCGTGCGCCTCGAGTTTCACGTGCCGTCCCGCGGCTTGATCGGGCTGCGCAGCGAAATGCTCACCGACACGCGCGGCACCGCCATCATGAACTCGCTGTTCCACGGCTACATCGAATGGCAGGGCGAGATCCCCATGCGGCCCACCGGTTCCCTCGTCGCCGACCGGCCCGGCAGAGTCACCGGGTACGCCGTTTTCAACCTTCAGGAACGCGGCGAGATCTTCGTCACGCCCGGCACCGAAGTCTACGAAGGCATGATCGTCGGCGAGAACGCCAAGGAAGCCGATCTCGACGTCAACATCGTCAAGGAAAAGAAGCTCACCAACATGCGCGCCTCCACCGCCGACGAAGCCATTCGCCTGGTGCCCCCGCGAGTTCTGAACCTGGAACAGGCCATCGAGTTCATCCGCGACGGCGAATACGTGGAAGTGACGCCGCAATCCATCCGGCTGCGCAAAAAGGTGCTGAAGGCGAACCAGCGGTAGCCTGCCGATGCCCGTCAATCCAGGTCGAACTTCGACTGGTAATCCCTCAGTCTCGGGGACGGGGTTGAAGATTTCGCTGGACATTTGGCGACAGGTTCGGTACTCTACTGTGGGAGACCAAAGCAGAGTTGATGAATTCGCCGACCCCGCAGCCACTGA
>JBEKSR010000150.1:0-12307 GCA_049516835.1 Bryobacteraceae bacterium
GGCCGGCTTCGGTCAGGGCTCCACGCCTATTCCCTGGTGGGACCGGCGCCCGTTGCTCTTAAGGTTCCGGTAGACGGCGCCCCAAACGTTAGCTGACTACTGGGCGCGAAAATTCAGGCTAGGCTCCGCGGCGCCGGCTTGGGTGCTAAACGCCGCGCACCAAGGCGGGATCAATTTTGTGGAGGCGTATCACGGGCGGGATCCACAGTGGACCGTAAACTGAGCGACAAGCACGGCTGCTGAATCGTCCGCCAGCTAAGGATGAATCCACAACAAGGTTGCCGGATAATAGAACAGCCACAAATGGCTCGGCCGCTGTTGGCAATCGCGCATATCGAGAAGTTGTCTCCTCCGTTGTTCGCCATTTCACGTCTTCCGAACGTTAAGTCCGCCGCCCCGGTCGCGGTCTGCATCATGCAAAAGACCGTGTCGCCGGAGACACCTGGCGCCGGCGCCACGCCTGGAATTCTGCGGCACAATGAGTATTGGGCGAATCGACCATGTTGCGCCGGGACGCGATTGCGCTTTTGCTGGCGGCGGCTCCGGCTCCACGGCGCGCGGTAATCCTGCTGGACGTTCGCACGCGCCGGGTACTTACGGCGCAGAATTCTGAGCTGCTCGCCCCGCCGGGGTCGACGCTGAAGCCGCTGGTGTTTTCGACGTTGCTGCGCGCAAGAAAATTAGATCCCGGGGAGGCTTTTCCTTGCACGGGGCGGCTGGTGATAAACGGGCGGCGGTTCGATTGTTCGCATCCGCAAATGAACAAGGCGATCGATTTGCGGACGGCGCTGGCGTATTCGTGCAATGGGTTCACGGCGCACGTGGCGGAACGTTTTGAACCGGGAGAGCTGGCGCGGGGGCTCCAGCGATTCGAAATTAGCCGGACACAGGCTGCGGCCACAGGTGAGGCGAGCCAACTGCAGGCACTCGGCGAGGAGCGCGTCCTGGTCAATCCGATGGAGCTGGCGCAGGCTTACCGGCAGATCGCGCTCGGCGGAGAACCAGCGATCGTCGGCGGGCTCAAGGATGCGGTGGAGTTCGGGACGGCGCAGCGCGCGGCCGTGCCGGGGCTGGCCGTGGCGGGCAAGACTGGCAGCGTCCGTACGGCGGCCGGGGCGTACATTGCGTGGTTCGCGGGTTTCACCGCGGCAATGGTAGTAGTGGTGATGTTGCCCGGACGGTCTGGCGGAGCGGACGCAGCGCCGGTTGCGGCTGAAGTGTTGCGAAGGGCGGCGAGGTGAGGCGCGCGGTTCTACTGGGGTTGGCCGTAGCCGCGGCGCTCCCGGCGCAAACCTCCGTCAAGGTGCGCGTGGGAGCGGAAACCCTCACTCTGCCGCTGGAGCGTTACGTGGCGGCGGCGCTGGCCGGAGAAGCCGGAACCTTCCGCTCCGCCGAGGCGCTGCGGGCCATGGCGGTGGCGGCCCGCACGTACGCGGTGCGGCTGCGTGGACGGCACGCCGCGGAGGGGTACGACTTCTGCTCCACGACGCACTGTCAGCACATCGAACCGCGGTCGATCACATCGCGGCTGGAGGAAGCGGCGGCTGCCACCATGGGCGAGATGCTGTGGTACGAAGGCAAGCCGGCGTTCACGTGCTACACGCGGGATTGCGGGGGACGCACGGAAGATGGGGCGGCGCTGTGGAACCTGCCGGCGCCCTACCTGAAGAGTCACGAAGATCCGTACTGCGCGGCGGCGAAGTGGCGATGGGAGGCCAATCCGCGCCAGATCGTGGAGGCGCTGCGGCGGTCCGAACTGCGCACACCGGAAATACTGGAGCGTGTGGAGGTGGTGGCGCGCACGGCCTCGGGACGCGCGCAGACATTGGCGTTGCAGGGACCGGGGGAATCGGTCCGCGTGAGCGCCAGCGCGTTGCGTTTTGCGTTGGGCCGGGCATTCGGATGGAATACCGTGCAGAGCGAACGGTACGAAATCCACTGGCCGGTGTTCGAAGGAACGGGCTCGGGCCAC
This sequence comes from Bryobacteraceae bacterium, assembly GCA_049516835.1. GTDB lineage: Bacteria > Acidobacteriota > Terriglobia > Bryobacterales > Bryobacteraceae > Fen-178. The sequence continues at coordinate 1,973 of JBEKSR010000150.1, forward strand.
GGAGTAGGATTGTGCCAGCGGGGCGCGGAGCAGATGGGCGCCGCGGGCCGGAGCTATCGCGAAATCCTGGCGTTCTACTTTCCGGGCGCGGCGTTGGGGATCACGGGGCGCGGCTTGACGTGGCAGCGGTTGGGTGGCGAGCGGGTGGCGCTCTTCACGACGCGGCCCTCGCTCGACGGCGCGGTGCTGGCGCTGGCGGAGCGGGAGCTGCGAGCGGCGGCGGACCGCCTGCGCGTGGAGCCGCCGACCGATGTCGAGATACGCTTGTATCCGGACCTCGACACCTTTCGCAACGTCACGGCCGAGCCCGGTTGGGTGGCTGCACGGACCGATGGACGGCGAGTTCACTTGCAGCCGGTAGCGGTGCTGCGGTCGCATGGCGCCCTGGAATCGACGATGCGCCATGAGATGCTGCACGTGGTGGTGGAATCGCAGGCAGCCGCCGGTGTGCCGCTATGGTTCCGGGAAGGACTGGTCGAGTACCTGGCCGGCCCGGGCAAGCACGCGTCGGGGGCGGTATCCCAGCAGACGGATCGCGGAGTGCGGCAGCGCGGGAGCCCGGCGGAGGCGCGGCGCGCTTACGAGCAGGCAGCGGGCAGGGTCGCGGGACTGGTAGCGCGCTATGGGGAGGTGGTGGTTGTAGGTTGGGTAAGGAGCGGTTTGCCGGCGGAAGAGAAGGGGAATTGAGGTACGGCCCGACGGTGGCGGGCGGTCGGTGATTGGGGCGGTTTACGGACAGGCCGTGAACTGATCGGAGGGCGGAGTCGACACCACGATGCACACCCTATTGTTGGCCGGTGAAGAACGCGGGATTCTTGCGTCAACGGCGTGTTGTGTTGTCGCGGCGGTCTCCAAGTGCCTCGAAATCCCTGAGGCGGCTTTGAAGTCCTCGTCGGCATCGAGGATAATCTCCTTGAGATGCTTTTCAAATATCTCAGGCCCGAACGCGTCGATGTCATCGAGAAGCTAGAAATCCGATTCACACAGCCGGACGCGCTCAATGACCCTTTCGAATTGCGTCCACGTTTTGAGTCACTCATACCTGAAGCTGAGGTTCTAGCTCATTATTCTGCGACGCCCGTCGATTTCGAGCCGATGTTGCGTCAGGCGTACGCCATGCTCCCTGACGAACATCGCTCCCGACTCGCCTATGAGGATGCGGCTAGCGCCTTCAGATCGTTCATGGACACGGAGCGGGGCAGGTCTGCGGTATCTGCGGGCCTCTTGACGTTTCTGCGATCCATGAGAGATATGGCTCCACCGCTATGCGCAACCATCTACGAAGCGCTCAATCGTAATGTTGGAATTCTCAGCCTGACCGAAGTGCCCGATGACCTTCTCATGTGGGCACACTATGCAGACAGCCACCGCGGAATTCTCATTGGCTTCGACGAGAGGCACGCCTTCTTCAATCGTAGGCGCTCCGAAAACGATGAATTCTATTTTCTGCGCAAGGTGTTCTATGCCGACATTCCTCCGGCGCCATCAATTCTGACAATTGAAGGAAACGCGATGTTTGTGACCAAAGGGACGAAATGGGCGTACGAGCGCGAGTGGCGCATGCTCGCGCCCTTAAAAGATTCGTCGCGTTGCGTCAAGGTCGCCGGTGACTCAGTGCACCTCTATTCATTCCCTCCTGACGCACTAACTTCCATTGTCATTGGCGCACGCGCTGTCGCTACCATGGAGGACGCAGTGCGCAAGATCTTGTGCGCCAATGCCAGCCTAAGCAGTGTTGCTGTCTCAAGAGCCGTCCTGGATCTTGAAAACCAGCGGGTCCACGTGCAGTGCGCAACTACATGAGGAGTCAGGAGGCAACAAGTTGGGCCATGCTGCTCCTTAGAAGAAGCAGGGTGCGCTCACCTCAGCAATTGACGTCTTGCTCGGCACAGAGTGGTTTGTCGCCACTCGGAAACGGCCGCCACGCTACCTGAGCGCTCGATCGCCCGCGCGGTTGCGCGCCTCCTACGCCGGGCGCAAGACTTCCAACGCCAGGGCCGGCCAATGCCGCATACCCCTGTCGAAACTGATCAGACGAAAGCCTGCCTCCAGGGCGAAGGCGGCGAGGTATGCATCTGTCCAGGTGCTGCCGCTTGCCTCGCGTGCGCACATCAGAGAGATCCAGGCGCTCTCGATGTTCGGAGGTTCCGGCGCAAAATTCACACGTTCATCGCTTGCGAGTTGTCGGTAAACCGCCATCGCCCCTGCCGGGGTCAATGAATCGTCGCCCATGACCTTCCGGTTTGTGAGAAGGCGGAGGAACGCCATCTGGGTGACGCGACAGAAGCAGACCGGGGCGACCGCGGAATCGAACCACTGGCGTGCGAGGTCGTGATGTACATGCCTGTCCGAGGCGATTGCGATCCAGACGTTGACGTCGGGAAACTCCCGCTATCAGCCGAGTATGTCATCGATCTCGGCGTTGGTCAGCGAGTGCAACGAACCCGGGTGTCTGGAGCGAACGAGCGGCAATGACACACGACGACGCCTTTCATCTGGCGTTGGGCCTTCTGCGATTTCTTTCTTGATTGCCTCGAGTATCACGGCTTGAAGGCTGGAACCCTGCTGCTCGGCTAGGGCCAGCAGGGTCTGGAATACCGGCTCAGGTAGTTCGATGGTCGCCTTCATATCCCATAGTTTCGCACGTCTGGACCGCATTGCCGAGGGAAAGCCGCCGGCGGCCCCCCAATGCGGATTTGCGGCGCTGACCGCGCTGGCGGCGACCGGCTTTCCCTAGCAAAACGCTTGCAGCCGCCCTAGCATTTTGCTAGGATTGGGCTGTGAACGTCATCAGCAAACGCGGCCTCTTCGAAAAGGCGGCGAAGTTCGCCGATGCCAAGTCCGCGTTGCAGGTTTGGTTCGATACGGCGGTGGAAGCCGAGTGGAGGAACATCGAGGACGTTCGCAAGTCGTTTCCGGCGACGGATATGACGGACGATCTGGCGATTTTCAATATCCGCGGCAACAACTATCGCCTCATCGTTCGCATGGTTTTCCAGTACCAGAGGATCTACGTCAAAGAGTTCCTCACACACGCCGAATACGACAAGGGAAGGTGGAAGAAATGGCTCTAGCGACAATCGACGAAGCCGCCTACGGCAAGCTCCTCGCGCGAGCGCTGCCGCGTGTAATCAAAACCGAGGCGGAGAACCAGCGTATCATCGCGGAACTCGAAAGGCTCGATACCCGCGGCCGTCCGCTCACGCCCGAGGAAGAGGACCTCGCCGACCTCATGACGCTGCTGATACGCCAGTTCGAGGAATCGAGATACCCGCTCGGCCATGCCGAGCCCATCGAGGCCCTCCGTGTTCTCATGGAGGATCGCGGCATTCGCCAGCGCGACCTGATTCCCGTATTCGGAGCGAGCAGCGTTGTTTCCGACGTGCTCAACGGTAAGCGATCGATCAGCAAGGCGCATGCGCGCAAACTCGCCGAACACTTCCACGTCCCGGCGAGCTTGTTTATCTGAAGCTATCCCTCCTTACCACCCGAGGTCAGGGATGCCAGGAATGTCCAGGCGGTGATGAATAGGAGATAGGAGATCGCGGCCCTGGCCATGAAGCTCAGCATTTCCAGGGTGAAGCTCCCAACGCGTGGAACCCAGGCGACCAAGTGCCAGGGGAGCGCGAGGGCGCAGAGGAGCAGGAGCGGGGCGGCGAACCAATAGAAACGGCTGCGGCGGTGGCGGCCGAATTCGGCGGCGCCGCGCCATCCGTGGGCGGCGATGCCGGAGAACATCGGCAGGACGAAGACCGGGATCACCATCCAGCGAACCAGAGCCAGCACGAGGTCAAAGGCGCGGAGGACCGTCGCGGGCTTGATGGGCTTGCGCAGTTTGAGAGTACACCATGCGGCTATGCGGAGCGCGGGCGTCGCGCTGTATGCGGCCCACTGCGCGAGCAGCCAATACACGGCGGCGATGAGGATTACGGCGGCCAGGAACGGCGCCATGTGGCGTAAGACGGTGCGGAAGGCCGCGGACAGGGAGCGGGGTTGATCGGCGCGGAAAAACACCAGCGTGCCGCCGTGCAGGCAGCACGCCATGCTCAGGATGATGAGCGCCAGAGCGGCGCTCCAGACGAGCGTGACGGCGCTTGATTCGCCGATGCCCAGCCAGTAGTACGCCAGGCCGAGCACCAGAGCATTGCCCACTATGTGAATGGCGAAAAGGCGCATTGTTTCACGGCGCATCATCACTTCACCTCCAGGCGGCGGGCCTCGCTGGTCGCCATCGCGCCGGTTTGATACATCGGTTGCACGCGCGCGGGGCTCACCTGGAACGAGCCGGGGTTGACTACTTTCAGCAGGTAGAAATATTGGTGCTGGCCTGCCGGGAACCAGGTCTGGAAAATGGCTAACCGGTCGTCGTGCAGTTCGCGGCGCGTGAAGTAGTAATCCCACCAAGGCGGACGGTTGCGCAGTTGATAGATGTTATCGCGCTCGATGAACTCCGTGCCGGCGGGGATGGGGTCCTCCAGCATGAGGTATTTCCATTCGGAGCCGGTGACGGTGAGGCGCACGGCGATGACGTCGCCGGAGGCCACGGAGGCGGCGAGCGGCGCGACATCGTAGACGATCTTGTCGCCATCCTTGCCGGGAACCAGGCGGAAATAATCGCGCAGGATGTTGAGCGAGGCGGAGCCGGTCTTCTGCAGCTTGTCCTCGGTGGAATAGGATTCGGCGCGCACGGAGAAGTAGAGGCGGCCCTGGCCGGTGGTGGTGACGCGTATGTGGTTGACGCCGGGCTGCAGGGCGGAATCGTCGAGCGAGAGCGGCGCGGGATTCAGGTCGGTGGCCCGATCAATCGCACGGCTGAGCGCCTGGCGATTATTGACGAACACCGCGACCGTGAGGTTGGGATTCAGCTCGCCGGTGGCGCGCAGATAGTCGGCGAGACCGTAAATCACCATGGCGGTCTGCTTGGTGGAGGACCACCAGAAGCCTTCATTGCGGTTGTTCATGAGCCACAGCGCCGCCTTGGGCAGCAGAGCGCTACTTCGACGCTGGTGCGAGAGGAATTTAACGGCGTAGGCGGTGGCCTCCGCGGTGACGTCCTCGGAGAAGTCGAGCATTTGGTCGCGGGTGGCGGGCCACCAGGCCTGCTCGGCATCCTGCTGCGCGGCGGCTTCGAGGAGAGTCGCAATCTCGGCGGCACGCGCGTCTTTGGCCTGGACCTGTTCGAGCGCGAGACCGAGAATGGCCAGACCGTAAGGCGACAAAGCCGAGCGCTTGTCGTAGATCTGAGTGAAAGAGGCGGAGTCGCCGTGGCCGGCGATGCTCAGAGAATAGAGCATGTAGGCGCGCAGGTCGGGCATCAGCTTGGGATCGCGGGTGAAATCCTGCTCCAGCCACGCGGCGCCTTTGGTAATGGCCTCGTCTTTCACGTCGATGCCGGCGGCCTTGGCTTGCGTCAGCCCGGCCACCACGTAGGCAGTCATGAAAGGATGGCTCTCATCGGTTTCCCACCAGCCCCAGCCGCCGTCTTCGTGCTGATAGTTGTAGAGACGGTCGAGCCCGGCGCGGATCTTTTCCTGGAGCGCGGCTTCGTCGAGGTTGGCCTTTAGACCGAGATCGCGAACCGCCTGGCGCACCGTAACGTTGGGCAGGAAGCTGGACATGGTCTGCTCCACGCAGCCATACGGAAAAGAAGTGAGGTACTCCAGCGCGCCGAAGAGCGACCCGGCGATGGATGGGGAAACCCCGATAGTAAGCGAACGCGAACCGGGCTGGACGTTGGCCGGGAAAGTGAGATCGAAGGAGGCCTCAGCTCCGGCGGCGAGCGATCCGCCATGCGATTGCGAGAGTTTGACGCCGGGCACGTTGATGGGCAGTTCCAATTCCATGGCGTCGGATTCTTCGTCGGTGAGAGCTTTGCCGGTGATGGTGGCGGTGTGGACTTGCTGGGCGCGGACGCGCCACTCCACGCGGGCTTCGCCGCGGCTGGGGATGGCGACTTCCTTCGTCTCGCCTTGCAGGATCTCGAGCCCCTTGACGTCGAGCGAGACACGCGCGGTTTTGGCGGCGGCGAGGTAGTTGTGGACCAGCGTGGAGAGGACCACCTCATCGCCCTGCACGAAGAATCGCGGCACAACCAAGCGCAGGATGAGGTTCTTGCGCACGACGGTTTTGAGGACGGCACCCCCGGCCTTGGTGTCGGGCGTGACGCCGCGGGCGGTGGCGCGCCAGGTGGTGAGAGAATCGGGGAACTCGACCTTGGCGCGGGCGTGGCCGGCAGTGTCGGTGACGATATCCGTGGCCCAAAAGGCGGTATCGGGAAAAGCCTTGCGGATTTTGGGTTGGACCATCCGGTCGGGTTTGAGCTGGGCCAGGCGGCTCGGCGCGCGCAGTTGGGCCAGTTGCATGCGGCGCTTGCCGGCTTCGCCGTTGAAGAAAAAGCTCAGCGAGTTGTCGGTGTAGACGCTGTTCCCTTCGCGGCCGAAGAAAAACGTCAGCGGATCCTCCAGCGTGTCGCGCCGAACCGCGTAGATAGCTTCGTCGACGACGCCGAGGCTGAACTCGGCGCGCGGCACGGGCCGGCCATCGGCGCCGCTGACGTCGATGCTGTAATCGGCGGTCTGGCCGGGGAGATACTGCGGCTTGTCGGTGGCCAGTTTGACGCTCAACTGGTGCTGCTCGGGGGGAACCCTGAGGTACTTGGTGCCGGTATAGAGGTCGCCGGCGCGCACGAACCAGGCGGAGACGGTAATGCCAGGTTCATCCGCGGTGGTGACGGGGACGGCGAACTCGGCGGTGGTTTGAGGGGAGCGGACGAGCTTGTACTGGTGGAGGTCGCGGCCCTCCACGCTGACCCAAAGCGGGGTGTTGGGCTGGCCGGCGACCAGCAGGAGTTTGGCCGTATCGCCGGCGCGGTAGGTCTTCTTGTCCGGAATGATTTGGATTTCCTTCCGGCCGTTTCGGGAGCGGCGGGAGACGCCGCCGGAGACCCAGAAGTAAGCGATGGCCTGGACGTCCCGGCCTTCGGGCGTGCGTGCGGTAGCTTCAATGCGATAGGAGCCGCCATCGGCCGGGACGTTGAGGCTGACCGTGCCCTGGCCGCTGGCGCCGATGCTGCCACCAGTCTCGGCTTTCACTTCGCCGAACTGGCGGTCATTGAAGTTGTAGCGGGCTACCTTGACGTGGAAGGCGGTGGCGACAGGCTTGCTATCATAGTCGCGCGCTTCCACGGTCACCGCAGCGGGGGATCCTGGCGCATAGAAGTAACGATCGGGCGTGGCGTTGAGGACGAAGCTGCCGTAGGTGGCGACGATCCAACCTTTGCTCGTGATCTCGCGTTTGCCCAGATCGGTGACGCGCGCGTCGACGCGATACAGGTAGTCGGCTTTGTGCTCGGAGACAGTCGTGTCGACGTTTATGGTGAGTTTGCCGTCCGCATCGAGCTCGCCGTCACCCTCGGCCACCTGATCGCCGGTGTCGTCGTTATCGCCGGCCGCCAGGTCTTCGGAAGTGGATTCATCGGGATCGTACCAGAGCGGGAACCAGTAGCGGTCGCGGTAGACGGCGTAATGGACTTTCGCGCTGCCGACGGGCTCGCCGAAGTAGTAGCGCGCGTCGATGGCGGCCTCGACCGCTTCGCCCTGTAGCACGCGGGCCTTGCCGGGAATGACCCGGACTTCGTATTCGGGCTTCTTGTACTCCTCCACCCCGAAGCTGCCGTTCATGTAGCCTTCGCCGGCGGTCGGTTTGACCTCTATGAAATAGCTGCCGAGAGAGGCCGAGGGTGGGAGCGTCAGATCGTCGTGAATCGCGCCATTGGCACTGGTGTTCAGGGTCTTCTGGTAGACCGGTTTTTGTTCCTGATCCTGGATGCTGACGGAGACGGACTTACCCGCGGGCACTTCGTAACCAGTCGCGGTTTTCAAGCGCAGGATGCCCTTAAAGTGGACCGTGTGGCCGGGGCGGTAGACGGGCCGGTCGGTGTAGATGTAACCCATCCAGGTTGGCTGGTTGACGGAGAAGGAATAGCCGGCGAGGGTGTTGAGGGCGTAATCGGCGCCGTTGTGGGCGAGAATTCGTATGTCATCGGGGCGGCCGGCGGGAATGGGCAGAACCGCGACGCCTTCGGCATCGGTGGTGGCGTTACCCAGGTTGGTATCGCGGCCCAGCATCCAGACCTTGGCGGCCTTAACAGGCTCGCCGGTGGCGCGATCGACCAGCATGTTGACGATCCGGCCCTTGCCGGTCTTGGTGATGAGGACGGAATCGGAAACAATCAGTAACGTGTAGGCGCGGAGCTCGCCTTTGACGGCCTCGACGGCATAGACGCCCTTGCCGGAGACATTCACGGGAACGGTTTGGCGGTCCCAGCGGTTGTGGCTTTCGACACGCCGCACGAACGAAAGCACCAGTTGCTGGGCATTGAGGACGGGGGCTTCGGCGTAGCGCGTCTCGCGGCCGCCAGGCTGGGGGGTGGATTTCGAGGGGAGCAGTTTCTCGAAATGCGCGCTGGGCGACTCCGTGAACTGGGCGCGAAGCCCGCGTTGAATGGCGGCGCGGAGGCTTCGCTTCCATATATGTATCCGCTCGATCAGCGTGCGCTCGTGGGGCGGCGCCGGCGTATGCGCGCCGAACTGGTGGGCGTTCTCGAGCTGTTGAAAAAACTTGACCGGATCTCCGATGCGGTAGACGCGGAATTCGAGCGAGTCCACGGCCCAGGAACTGATGGAGATGGAGGGCTTGGAGTGCGTGCCGAAGGTCTGGTTGGAGGAGAGCGCGAAATAGGGCTGATCCTCGGATTGGCTGAGCCCGGTGGCAGCCGCGGCCAGCAGCAGGATCAACTGCGGGTACTTTTTCATAACGCCTCTCTCAGGATGTTCCAGCGATATACGCCGAGGAAATTGGGATTGGCAGCCAGCGGGCGCCAATCGAGCTGCGGAAAGTGGAGGAGCTCGGACATAGTGAGACGCTTGATTTCGCCTGGGCCGGCGCGATCGGGGCCGGTGTGGTAGATCACGTAGAGTTCGCCGTCGGGACGAAGCTGGCTGGCGCCGAGATAGATCATGCTGTGGAAACTTGCGTCGTGACGGAAGAAGAGCAGGTCGCCGGATTGCGCCAGGGTCACATTGCGCGTCCGGAAATGGGTATTGAAGCGCCGCAGCGTTTGGGCGTCGGCGAATTGGGCAAATGCGCCGCTGGAAAAATCGCCTGGGGCAAGCGGTCCGGCACGGACGCGGAACAACTCGGCGGCGAGGGGCGTGTAGGGATAGCGATACTTGCCCGGCGGATCGAAGGCCGGGACGACGGGCACGCCGGCGGCTTCGGCCCATCCCGCGTCGTGCGCGCGGAAAGTTTCGCGGTAGGCGTAGCGGATGAGCGCGGCGCAATCGTCGATTTCGGCGGGACGGGCGCCGGGAGCCTGAAAGTACTGCGTCTCGGCGAGGAAGGTGAACCAGCGGCGAAAGGCTATGCGGTCGCGGTCATCGTCCAGGCGGAGGAAGTCTGGGGTGCCGTCCTGGAAGGTGTCGGCGGCAGTGAGCGTGGTGGCCAGCCGGAACGTGGCAGGCGGGGAATTGGGGAACTCCACGCGCACATGGATTTGCGCCGGAAGGACGCTGGCACGAATGCGGGCGGTGGAATCGGTGATGTCTTCCACTGTGGCGGCGTAGGGCGGGTCGATGGTGATGCGAGGCCGCTGAGCGGAGTGGAAGGTGAGGGTGGCGGTGTCGTAGCCATCGGCGAGAAGGCGCACGGGTTCGAGCGTGATGCCGGATGGCGCCGCGGGTTCGTGCCGCGCCCAGAGAACAGTTATCACGAGGACGGCGCCCATCGACAGAGCGGCGCGTGAGCGGGTGTTCAAGCGCCACGATTATAGCGTGTAGGTGAGTGCGAAACAATCAGGGGGGAAAGCAGGCAGGCCGGTTGATCGGGCTGATCGATCAGCTCCGACCTTTCAGGAACCGGAGCGTCTCCTTTTGCCACCACGACTTCCGATCCAGGACACGGCTGGCGGCTCGCCGATAGTTCAACTCGCGCAGGCGCCCTCGATCAGCTTCTTTCGGCCGCCGCAGAAGCTTCAGTATCCCTCCGGCGAAAGGCCTTGGTGACAAGCGCTTCGGCTGCATCACCATCCACGTCAATTGAGGGCCCCACAACCTCCCCATGGAACTGCTGTCCGCCCGTTCTGGTTGGATGACCGTCCGGAAAGTGTCCCGTGGGAGGCGGATTGCGGTCGGCTTTGCAGACGGCGTTATGCGGCAATGTACTAACCCGCTACGCGGGAATCCGGTGGTTCGAGATTTTTTCTCGCGCCCATCGTCGATGTAGGCGGGGTTCCCCAAGGCTATCGTACGGGCGAGTTTTCTGGTACGGTTGCTCCCC
>JBEKSR010000151.1:0-12403 GCA_049516835.1 Bryobacteraceae bacterium
TACCGCCGGGAAGCCTACGGCGAGGGCGCCGGAGATCTCCAGCGCACGTGGCGCTTCCAGCGCCGTTTCAACCGGATTCTCAGCGGCACGCGCGATCGCGAATTCCAGAAGCTGCGCACCCACCTGATCAGCGAGATGGTGGGACGCAGATCGGCGGAAGTGAAGCTGCGGCCCGCGGGCCTGGTGGCCCTCGAGTGGGCCAGATTGGTGACAGAGGTTTAGCACATGCCACAAGAGCAGGAGCAAAAGAAGGAAACGCGTCCCCCGCGGGAAGGTCGCGGCCCGCAGGGGGCGCCCCATGGTCCCGGTCCACGCGGCGACCGCCCCGCGGGCGATCGTCCCGGCGGCGAGCGCGGGGAGCGCGGCGACCGCCGCGGCTTCGACCGCGGCCGCCTCGAGGGTCCGCCCGAAATCGAGCTCGAAAAGCTCATCGGCGACAGCCTCTACCTCGACAACCAGGCGCATGCCATCGTCAGCCGCATGCGCGACATGGATTCCGGCACCAAAAGCCAGTTGCGGCGCCTCTACAGCGCCGTGCGCCGCGCCGTCCGCACGCCCGAAGGCGAGCGCCAGCACGAGTTCGTCATGCTGCGCGCGCGCCTGGCCTACACCATCGCCCGCCACGGCCTGCGCAGCCTCGATCAGCTCGAAAAGCTGCTGCTCCAGGTCACGCGCAGGAACGATATCCGCGGTTACGAACGCTTCAAGGACCTTTTCGAGGCCATCGTGGCCTACAACGAGTAAAGCATGAGCGCACATACCACCCAAACCGAGTTGAAACTCATCGGCAAGCTGATCCTGGAAGGCGAAATGCGCTGCGAAACCGGCCTGCACGTCGGCGCAGGCAAAGGCTCGCTGGAGATCGGCGGCTCCGATAACCCCGTGGTCAAGGACGCGTTCGGCCGGCCTTATGTGCCGGGCAGCTCCCTGCGCGGCAAGATCCGCTCCCTGCTCGAGCAGACCTCCGGCCTGGCCGTGCCCGCCGAGCTGGTCTACCTTTCGCGCCGCAAGGGGCAGGAAGTGCGCATCCACCAGAGCGACCGTCCCGACGACGAAATCTGCCTGCTCTTCGGCCGCAATCCCGGCCGCATGGAGCGCGTCCAGGGCGAAACGCTCGAGACCACCCAGGCCACGCCGGCGCGGCTGGCCGTGTTCGACGCGCCGCTCGACCCCGAGAGCATCACCGCGCAGATGCGCGAAAACCTGGATGACGAGCTCACCGAAGTGAAGAGCGAGAACGCCATCGACCGCATCACCTCGCAGGCCAACCCGCGCACCCTCGAGCGCGTGCCCTCGGGTGCCCGCTTCAAGACGCGCCTGGTGATGGACGTGCTCTGCGAAGAGGACGCGCCGTTGTTCCTGCGCGTGCTCGAAGGCCTGCGCCTCCTCGAGGACGACTCCCTGGGCGGCGGCGGGGCCCGCGGCAGCGGGCGCGTGAGCTTCTCCAACTTGCGGCTGGTCTGGCGCGGCAAGAACTACTACGCGTCGGGCGCTCCCGAAAAGGAAATCGGCTCGGGTCCCACCCTGGCCGTCATCCAGGCCGCCGTGGCCGATTCCGCCTTCTCATTCCTGCGCGAGGAGTAATGAACCCGGGACTGCTCGTCAAACTCCGTCCCGCCGGCCCCTGGCGCATCGGAACCGATTCGGGCGCGCGCAACCGCGTGGACACGATCTATCACAGCGACTCGCTCTACTCGGCGGTGGCGTCGGCCATGGCGCGCCTCGGCTCGCTCGATGAGTGGCTGGACGCGACAGCGCGCAACGGCGCGCCCGCGGTCTCGTTCAGTTCCTGTTTCCCGTTTCTCGACGAAATCGGCTTTGTGGTTCCGCCGCGCACCATCTGGCCGCCCACTTCGCCCGCGCTGATGTCGGCGCGCGTGCGATGGAAGAGCGCCCGCTTTGTGCCGCTGGGCGTGGTGCAGGCGATGCTCGCGGGCGAGGCGCTCGATGGGAACCATTGGAGCCTGGATGGCGCCAGCGAATGTCTGGTGCCCGCCGGGCGTCCCGGCCCGTTCCGCACCGGCGTCCGCTGGAGCGCCGCCGTCGACCGCCTCACCGGCGCCGTCGAGCGCCACTCCACCGCCTGCATCGAATTCCGCCCCGGCGCGGGCCTTTGGACCATCGTTTCCTTTCAGGACGAAGCCGCCCACAGCCGGTGGCTGGAGCCCATCAAGGCCGCGTTCCGCCTCCTGGCCGACACTGGTTTCGGCGGCGAGCGCTCTCGCGGCTGGGGCCGTTCCGAGCCACCCGAATTTACTGACGGCGCCCTGCCGGACCTGGTCCTTCGGCCCCCGCAAAAACCTGCTCCTGAACCGCTCGCCCCCGAACCGCCTGCCCCCGAGCCGGCGCTTCCCGAGCCCGAAGTTCCGATTGCCGCTGAGTCCGTTACGGCCCTTGCTCCCCTGGCCCTTGGCCTTTGGCCCCCGACCCAGCCGGCCGAGCCCGAAGTCCCAATTGCTGCTGAGCCCGTTACGGCCCTTGCTCCCCTGGCCCTTGGCCTTTGGCCCCCGACCCAGCCGGCCGAGCCCGAGGTTCCGATTGCGGCCGAACCTGTCGCGGAGACCGCTCTCCCGGCCCCTGGCCCCTGGCCCCCGGCCCCCGCCCCGGCCCCCGGCCCCTGGCCCCCAGCCCCCGCCCTGGCCCCTGGCCCCCGGCCCCTGGCCCCTGTTCAGGCCCACTGGCTGCTCTCCCTGTTTACGCCCGCGCCGGACGATTCCGTGGATTGGGGGCGCGGCAACTATGTCGTGCTGGCCCGCCGCGGCCGCGTGGACAGCCCCGCCGGTTCCGGCGAACTTAAGAAGGAAATCCAGATGGTGGCTGAAGGGTCGGTGCTGTGCGCCGCGGCCCCGCCGCGCGGGTCGGCCGCCGACGTCGCTCCCGACGGCTTCGCCCACCCCGTCTTCCGCGCCGGATTCGCGCTTTCCATTCCGCTGCCCGGCGCTATCCCCCTGCCCGGCGCCACCGAGGTGAGCTGATGCGCTACCGCCTCAAGTGTCTGACCCCGCTGCTGGTCGGTGATGGCCGCAAGCTGTGCCCCATCGACTACATGGTCTGGAAAGACCAAGTCAACGTGCTGGACCAGTGGCGCATTTTCCGGATCCTGGCCAAGGGCCCGCGCCTGGACAGCTATCTCGCGCAGCTCAAGAACGCCGAGAAGCTCGATTTTGCCTCCTGGGGCGGCTTCGCGCAGAATTACGCCGGCCGCCGCATTCCGTTCGAAAATGCCGCCTACCCCACGTATTGGAACCGCGCCGCCGGCGAGAGCCTGCATATTCCCACTTTCGCCACCGGCGCCGCCGGGCCGTATCTCCCCGCCACCGCCATCAAGGGCTCGCTGCGTACCGGCATGCTGTTCGCGCACTGGCGCGACGGCATGTTGCAGGACGCGCTGGCCCGCGTGCGGAGCGAACGCGCCGCGCGCCGTCCCGCCGAAATCGTGGAAGACCAGGCGCTCGGCCCCAGCGGCTCGAACCGCATGCGCTTCGTCGGCGCCGGAGATTCCTCCCCCATTGCGACTTCGCGCTTCCAGATCTACCTGCTGCGCACTTCCACGCTCCAGCCCCGCGGCGGCGCCTTGGCCCTCGGCTGGAAGCAGAGTCCGCGCGGCGCGGTGGACGGCTCACGTCCCGAGGAGAGCACTCCGACGTTCGCCGAAATGGCCGTTCCCGGCACCACCTTTGAGGGCGATTGGCAAGAGAAGACGTTCTTCCTGCAGCCCGAAGTGCGCCGCTCGATCCGCTGGCCCGACGGCTTCAATCGCGCCAGGATGTTCGAAGCCGTCAACGTCTACGCCGCGGGCCTGCTGGCATTGCAGCGCCAGTACGCCTCCTGGGCCGGTCTGGGCCTGCTCGACCGGAGCCTGGACGAGCTGGAGCAGTGGCTCGGCGGCGCCCGCCAGAGAGGTTCCTGTCTGCTCTCGCTGGGATGGGGCGCGGGGCTACCCGCCAAAAGCTCCTGGCTGGATGCCAGCAACCCGGATTACCGCCAGATCCTGGAGCAATTCGGGTTCTACAACCGAGCGCTGGCTTCGAACCTGCCCTTCCCCAAGACCCGCCGTATCGTTTTCCTGAACAACAAGCCGGCCACGCTCCCGGGCTGGGCGGAACTCAGCGTCGAGGGGTGAAGGGGAGACGCCCGGCGGCGCGCCGCGCGCTCGCGGGCCAGCACAGGTCTTGGTCTGGTGACGGAAGGGGTACGGGTTCGAGTCCTACGTGGGGAGCCAATTTGTCCCAGTCCTCGATCCGCCACGAATTCGGCAACCCGTACCAAAATCCGATGCGTGCGCCCCTGCGGTTGTTGATGGTGACCACCACCACCATGATGCTGTTGCTGCCGTTGTTGATGATCACCATGTCGACGAACCGGTATCGGCCGGTGATGGCTGCGCTCGCGATCATGACTAGCGTCTCGGACGACCGACGCGGCCTGTGTGGTTCCTAACGCCAACAGCACACATCGCGGTCCGGTGAACCGGCCCGTCAGTAGCGCCATTCCACCGATGAGTCTCTCAACAATGTGCTGCGCGCACGGCTTCTTAAGGTGGCCGCCAGCGGCTACACGGCCCGAGCGTGACATAGAACGCCCAGCCCTTGGGCTTAACACTGGGCAGGAGCCTTTCGAGAAGCGTAAACTCGCTGTGTTCGCCGTCCCTAAACTGGCCGCGATGCGTCCTACCGACGATCCGGCCCGGTTGACGATCACTGCGCCGACGAGGGAGTGCGGCTCATCCAGATGCTCCGCCCTGGCGAGCCTCATCCCCTCAATGACGCCTTCATGTGTTGAGTGCCTCCAGCAGCGCCTTTTCAGGCTCCCATGCGTACCCGGACACGATGTCCGGGTAGATGTCCGGGTAGGCGCTTTGACGGTATTCAGGTTTGGCATACCCGGACGCGATGTCCGGGTAGATGTCCAGCTGCGGTCGGTCTCGCCCAGGAGAGGCTCTAAATGACCTCGTAGTCAATTGAAGGTCCCGAGCCGCGCTTTTCCACAAGCCCAAGTTCAAGAAACCGGTTCAAATGCCGCCGAGCAGTCCGACCATCCATCTGCATGGCCTTGGCATACTGCCCAGATTTCGCCCTACCTTTCGTAGCGAGCCATTGCCAGCCCTTCCGCTCGGAATCAGTCAGCAATTTCAATACAGACGGCTTCAGAGTTTTTACGACCGCCTCCAGGTTCCTGAACAGTGTCAGCACCAGATATGGATCTTCCCACTCGTACCTCGGCAGGGGCAACCCCAATTCCTCTGCGCGGTTCTTCAACGACCACATGCCGAGCCCCCGCTCCTCTGCCATTCCCATCCTCCCGAAAACATAGTGCAACTCAGGATTACGACTCAGCATCGGTGCATTGAATGCCCGCAGTTGCTCCAGCGTGATCGGTGGAAGCGGTCCTCCTGGGCTTTTCACAGTTATCGTGTCAGTCGTAATCACCAATTGGCATTTGGCCCCTCGTATGTCGTAAGTCCGGTGGATGAGTGCGTTCACCACCGTCTCGCGGACCATCTCAAATGGGAGCGAGGGAACCTTTTGTCGCAGCATTGTGCTGCGGTCTATGACGCTCGGTAGTTTGTCGAGCAGCCATTGTTCCACCTCCGGGGGGATCAGTACCATGGGCCCATCGAAGTCCCGCGTTTCCTTTTTCCCGTCCGGATAATGGATGGTGCCCAGCAGCCCGGCCTGGGGAAAGGCTACTCTCGGTTTTCTCCCGAACAGGAGCATTCCAAAGCCCGTTGGAACGAGAGGGCCGTTCTCCTGGCTGAGGAGTCCTTGCTGGACTAGGCGACGGTTGAAGCGGTCCGAACTTACCGGTTCCGCGATCCCCGCGGCTGTTCGATACTTCTCCAGTGCCTCGGTCGAGAAATCCTCCGTCGCTACTGTGGCGAGGGGGCTCTCCAGTTCCGACAACACAATGGCTTTCGGCTCCTTCGCTTCCTTTGCAGCTTCAGCTCTCTCCAGCGCCCGTGCCAGCCAGTCCTTATTCTCAAGGTTAATTATTTCCTGCAAGTCGCGGTCAAATATGTGGATCTCTACGCCGCAATCTTGCAGGTGCTTTATCCCTTTTCGGTCTACTTTCGGATCGGGGTCTTCAATTCCCACCCATACCTGCCGGATTCTTGCATTCACAATTCTTTCCGCGCAAGAGCGGTTCGGGTAGTGCCGCGAGTTGGGAGCGCATGGCTCCAACGTGGTGAATAAGACCGCGCCATCCAGTCTCTGGGTGTAATTCTTCTTGTCCAGGAGTGTATACTCCGCGTGGTCACCGAAGCGCAGCTCGCCTCGGCACGCTGTGTCCACAGTTCCATCCGACTTCCAAAGAACCGCTCCCACCTTGAGAACGGCCCGCCCCTCATCCCTGGGTTCCCCGACCGAGGCCTTCATGACCTCGATGGCCAGTTCCATCAGCGCTCGCGGATCAAATCCAGTCTTGTCCATGTCTACATGAAGCCCCGCTCGGGTGCCGAGGGCCCTCACTGATCGTCTCCCAGTGAAACGACCGCAGGATTAGATACAGAACTGCTATTGTACGACCAGGACATTTCGCCGTGTAGACCGCACGGAGCGAAGACGGTGGAGAGTGAGGCGAGTTCGAGACGTGTCCAAGCTGGGGGTCCAGCGTGGACACGCCGTGGACTTCACTGCGGATCAAATTGGAAGGATTACTCTTTTGCGAGTTCGATCACAGCACCACTTGGCCCGCAAAAGTTCGAAACGTGTCCAAGGTGGGGAGCCATGCAGACCAGTTCCGGTTCGCAGCGGGCGAACTTCGAGCGGCAAGCGGCCCAAGATGGCTTCCATCACCTCGCGTGCCAGGTTGAAGGCTGTCCGACCCTCATCGGGTGTCGGCTCATATGGAGCACCCGGATACCGGAAACACCAGGCATCCTTGGTCAACGCGTCAGCCCGGCTCATGAGTTCCGCTAACGAAGAATCGATGCCGACACACTACTCTCCGAGTTCGTCGAGTTCGTGGACCCTACGGAAGGCCACGTCGTGCCAAGTGAGGAAGCCTTTGAGTGCCTTCTCCGCGGCCTGCTGGGAGTGAAAAAGCCCTCCTTCCGGGTCTGGCGGTTCAGCGGCAAGTAAAAGACCGACGCGGCGCAAGTCCTGAGCGGCTTTAGCAAGCCTCGCTCTCACATCGGCGGCTCGGACCGGATCAGGCGGCATGCAATAACTTGCCCTCTCGCACAATGGCGGACGGAAGAGACGCCTTAAGATGGAGGCGCTTCTCGAACTCGCTTCGTGTCCACACCAAAATATCCTTGGCAATACCCAATCCGCGAAGCGCTCGATAGGCAAGGTCGCATTCCTGCATCTCCCGCGCGGCTTCGTCCGGAACGACAACCATGATGTCGTAGTCGCTATCCGGGCCGGCATCTCCCCGGGCCACGGAACCGAAGAGGTAGATGTACACCGGCCGGTATGCTTCGACCAGACGGCGCACAACCTCACTCAGAACCGGGTCGCCGGCCGTTGGAATCCTAAAGATATCGGCATTCTGCGTCGCCATAGCTAGCCTTCACCAGTTTGCCACAGCGGAGCCGGCGTTATACTAGGAGCACGATGCAGGACGCGATGGATGAACTCGTCCAGAAGTATTCCCGGCTGGGACACCCCTCCGCGGAGGAGTTGGTGGCCGCGCAGGGGCTGACTTTCCCTCGTGACCCCACGGATTTGCTTGGCAACTTCTGGCCCGAGGAAGAATCCATTGACGATTTCCTGGCAGAGATGCGAGCATGGCGCGGGCGCGCGAAGACTGATCCGGCCGCATGACGCCCATCGTGCTCGACACGGATGTCGTATCGTTTCTCTTCAAAGCTGACACCCGCGCACAAATATACCTGCCACAACTTCAAGACCGGCAATGGTTCATCTCGTTCATGACCGAAGCCGAGTTGGAACAATGGGCTCTCTTGGCGAATTGGAGCGAAAAGCGTGTCGTGTGGCTGCGGTTGTTTCTCAGCCGCTTCGTGGTTGTGCCTTCATCGCATGACCTCGTTCTGAAATGGGCGGAGGCGATGGTCGCTGCCCGTAGAAACGGTCGGCGCATTGAAACCGCGGACGCTTGGATTGCGGCGACGGCCCTGCTCTATAATGCTCCGCTGTTGACCCACAACAAGTCCGATTATCTCGGTGTTCCGGGACTGCGGTTCGGCTGAAATCCGAGCCGTGGATGAATCCGCGGGTCGGCCGACGACGTCGCTCCCGACGGCTTCGCCCACCCCGTGTTTCCCGCCTGGAAGGCTATCTCGCGCAGCTCAAGCGGGCCGATAAGCTCGATTTCGCCTCCTGGGGCGGCTTTGCGCAGAATTTCGCCGGCCGCCGCATTCCGTTCGAAAACGCCGCCTATTCCACGTATTGGAATCGCGCCGCCGGCGAGAGCCTGCACATTCCCACCTTCGCCACCGGCGCTGCCGGGCCGTATCTCCCCGCCACCGCCATCAAGGGCTCGCTGCGTACCGGCATGCTGTTCGCGCACTGGCGCGACGGCATGTTGCAGGACGCGCTGGCCCGCGTGCGGGGCGAACGCGTCCCGCGCCGTCCCGCCGAAATGGCCGTTCCCGGCACCACTTTTAAGGGCGATTGGAGCGAGAAGACGTTCTTCCTCGAACCCGAGGTGCGCCGCTCCATCCGCTGGCCCGAAGCCTTCAATCGCGCCAGGATCTTCGAAGCCGTCAACGTCTACGCCGCGGGCCTGCTCGCGCTGCAGCGCCAGTACGCCTCCTGGGCCGGTCTGGGCCTGCTCGACCGGAGTCTGGACGAGCTGGAGCAGTGGCTCGGCGGCGCCCGCCAGAGAGGTTCCTGTCTGCTCTCGCTGGGATGGGGCGCCGGCCTCCCCGCCAAGAGTTCCTGGCTGGATGCCACCAACCGGGACTACCGCCAGATCCTCGAGCAGTTCGAGATCTACAACCGAGCGCTGGCTTCGAACCTGCCCTTCCCCAAGACCCGCCGCATCGTCTTCCTGAACAACAAACCCGCCACGCTTCCCGGCTGGGCGGAGCTCAGCGTCGACGGGTAAGGGTGAGACGCCCGGTGACGACTATTCTCAACTCATTTTCTCGTCACAGCGGCAGAAAGATAACCGTGTTCTCCCATTCTTCGGCCCCGGATGCCGCCCACACCAGCAATAGTTCTTCGATCGCCCGCCCTATGTCGAGCTCTTGCGAAACGATGACGAGGCCGGGACTGGCCTGCTTCTCAATCAAGCGCCTGAAGTGCCCAGGCATGGTTTGGCGGTCGTGGGAGACCAGCACGCGACCCTCGCTGGCCGCTTGAGCCAGGACCTCGGAATCGGGTCTGCCGATGACGCCCCCTTCGCCGGCGCTCCGAAAGTCAATCGCTGGCTCACGCCGGCGTAAGCCAGCCACGATCTTCTGGTTGAAGTCGGCGTCGGCTTGAAAACCTGGCCTCATCCGCGTGGGATGACAGTGCCCTCACGGGCTGCCTCAATCTTGGCGTGCAGAGAGGGATGATCCCGGCGGGCCTGTTCTCGAAGGCGCACGAAGTCCGCTTTGCCGGCACGAAGATAGGCATCAATCGTATCGCGATGGCTCAAGTAGAACGCGATAGCGCCGTAAACTTGCTCAAGGCTCAGCGCCGGAAAAGACTCGGCAATTCCGTCCGGCGACTCTCCGCGCAGGAACGCGTAGACAACCGAGTCCAGTGAAACACGGCTTCCGGCAACCCGGTAGGCCCCACCCACATTCTCGACGTAATCCTTCGCCATCGGACGCCTCCTTGCTTCCATGTTCGCACAGGAAGGCCATCGGGTTGATGCCCCTTCCGGACTCCAGCCGCGACCTCCGGAATCGACCGGCCCGCGCGATCTTCAGCAAGCTCCGTTCTGGGAATTCAAGCAGCCAGTTCTCGAATCTGTTGGACGCTACGGGCTGGACCAGGTATTTCCGGTTCACCGCGGGCGAACTTCGAGCGGCAAGCGGCCCAGGATGGCCTCCATCACCTCGTGTGCCAGGTTGAAAGCTGTCCGGCCCTCATCAAGTGTCGGCTCATATGGAGCACCCGGATACCGGAAACGCCAGGCGTACTTGGTCAACGCGTCCGCTCGGTTCATGAGTTCCGCTAATGAAGAATCGATGCCTGCGCATTGCTCTCCGAGTTCGTCGAGCTCGTGGACCCTACGGAAGGGCACGTCCTGCCAGGTAAGGAAGCCCTTGAGTGCCTTCTCTGCTGCCGGCTGGGAGTGAAAGAGCCCACCTTCCGGGTCTGGCGGTTCAGCGGCAAGCAGAAGATCGACGCGGCGCAAGTCCTGTGCGGCTTCGGCAAGCCACGCTCTGGCATCGACGGCTCGGACCGGATCAGGCGGCATGCAATAACTTGCCCTCTCGCAGAATGGCGGATGGAAGAGACGCCTTGAGATGGCGGCGCTTCTCGAACTCGCTTCGTGTCCATACCAAAATGTCCTCGGCAATACCCAATCCGCGAAGCGCTCGATAGGCATGGATGCAGCTCTCCGAGAGCGGAAAGGAGCACGCATCGCGCGAATCTCCGCCGTCGGTTTCAGCATCGTTCAAGGGAGTGGAGTAGAGTGGTGAAGATGATGCCAAATGGTCTCCCCAGGGTCCGCCCGTGGGCGCTGCCAGTCTTGCTGGCGGCATGGAGTTTCGCGCTGGCGGCCCAGCCGGCGAAGACGGTGATTCTGGTGCGCCATGCCGAACGGGCTGGCGGCATAAGCGCGGACGAAGGGATTAGTGAAGCCGGACGATGCCGCGCCGAAGCGCTGGCGCGGATGCTGGCCGATGCGAACGTGAAGCGCATCTACACCAGCGAGGTAGCGCGCACCGGGCAGACGGCCGAGCCGCTGGCGACGAAGCTCCACATCCGGCCGGAGGTGGTTCCGGCCAAGGACATCGAGGGCCTGGCGGCGAAGCTGCGGGCGGGAGCGCCGGACGAAGTGGTTTTGGTGGTCGGGCACTCCAACACCGTGCCGGAGATCATCAAGCTGCTGGGCGGGGGAAGCGTGCCGCCGATTGGCGACGGCGAGTACGACCGCCTGTTCGTCGCGACCCTCACGCATCCGGACCAAGCTACGGTGGTCACGCTGCGCTACGCGGGCTGTGCGCCATAGGATTCCCGGCCCTTTGATATAATCGGCTCCGGTGAGGAGAGTGGCTATGTCTAATCCGACTTCCCGCAGGTTCTTTCTCGGCGCCGTGACGGCCGCCGCCGCGACGCGCGTTTGGGGCGCCAACGACAAAATCAACGTGGCCATTATTGGCCTCGGCGGCCGCGGTACGGATCACTTGAACGCATACCCGCGGCTGCCAGACGCGCGCGTGGCCGGGCTCTGCGACATCGACCGGGCTGCCCGGGAGAGGGCCCAGGCGACCCTCCAGAGAATTACCAGCGGCGAGAAGGTCAGAGAATTCGAGGACATGCGCGAGGCGTTCGCCGACCCTGGCATCGACGCCGTCTCGATCGCCACGCCCAACCACTGGCACGCGCTGGCGACCATCTGGGCGTGTCAGGCGGGTAAGGACGTCTACAGCGAGAAGCCGGCCTGCTACAACATCTATGAAGGCCTGCGCATGGTGCAGGTGGCCCAGGAAACCAAGCGCATGGTGCAGATCGGTTCGCAGCACCGCAGCACGCCGTCCAAGATCCGGGCGATCGAGGCCATGCAGGGCGGCCTCATCGGTAAGATCTACATGGCCAAGGGGCTGTGTTTCAAGCGCCGCCGGTCGATCGGACACAAGGAGGACAGCCCCGTGCCGCCGGGTGTGAACTGGGACCTGTTCCTCGGTCCGGCGCCCTTGCGTCCGTTCAACGAATTGCGTTTCAAGTACAACTGGCACTGGTTCTGGGACACCGGCAACGGCGATATCGGCAACCAGGGCGTGCATGAGATGGGTATCTGCCGGTGGGGACTGGGCGACCCCGAGTGGCCCAAGAGCGCGTTCTCCAGTGGCGGCAAGTACGCTTATGACGACGATCAGGAGACGCCCAACACGCAGCTCGCCAGCTACGATTATGGCGGGCGAGAGATCGTGTTCGAGGTGCGCGGCATGATGACCGGCGGCGAGGGCACGCCGGCGCGCCGAGGTAATGCTCGCAGTAGCCGCGCCGGAGCCCCCGCCCCCAGCAACGCCGGCATTCCCAACATCGTTACCGTCGGCAATCTTTTCTACGGAAGCGAGGGCTGGGCGTCAATGGATGACGCGGGGTTCCAGGCGTACAAGGGCGAGACCAGCGAGCTGATCATGGAAGAGCGGCCCGAGCGAGGTCCGGGAAGCGACGCCACTTCAGCGCCGGTCTGTGCCACCTGGCCAACATCAGCTACCGCACCGGGCACAAGCTCAATCTGGGGCCGGGCCCGCGCTTCACCGGCGACGCGGAAGCCGACAAGCAGCTCACGCGCCAGCCCTACCGCAAACCGTTCGTGGTGTGAG
>JBEKSR010000152.1:0-15583 GCA_049516835.1 Bryobacteraceae bacterium
TTTGTCAACGCCGTTGGGTGCTCCAAAGGCCTTTACAACTCTCCCCCGCGCATCCTCCGCAACCAACTCGTGCCAAATCAGCACCCTGCCCATGGAGCAACCCCCGGTTTACGGAATCGCTGGGACGCTACACGTGCCCGTTGGTCAGCCTGCGTGCATGATGGACGATGAGAGGCTGCTTCTGTACGTTTACCAGTTACAGGTATAATCCCAATATGGCTTGGCGCATGGAACCGAGCGCGCCCCTAGGCTGCCTGCTCGCGATCTTGACGGCGCTGCCGCTTCGGGCTGACGTGCTCGTCCCACACGGCCCGGGCGGCGCTGCCGTGCTGGCCGGTCTCATCCTCGCCCTGGCAGTGATCGTCGGCGGCATCTGGTGGGTTCGCCGGCGCCGGAAGCGCGCTTGAGTCTTTGGCTGCAACTGCCCATCGGCTACTTGCTCTCCGTCATGGTGGAGGCGCCGCTCCTCCTGTATGCGCTCTCGCCAGTGCACCCGCGTTGGCGTAAATGGTTCGCCGGATTTTGGCTGACCGGCTGTTCCTATCCCATCGTCGTGCTGGTGCTTCCCGCCTGGACGGGCAACTGGTACGTGCCGGCATCTGAGACCTTTGCGCCGTTGTTTGAGTGCCTGCTGTTCGCCGCGCTGTTCCCTGAAGGCCGCAACCGGCGCGACATGGCGGCCATCGTCGCCGCCAACGTCGCATCCTTCGCCTGGGGCGAGTTGCTATTCGGCGTTCTGCGGCTGGGGGCTGTGCGATAGGTGCGCCAGCCGCAATCCCAAGCACAGCGCCAGCGCGCATACCAGCGCTGCCGCCGCCATCGGCTCACGCATGCTGACCAGTGGCCGCACGTGGCTGAACCCGGGCAAGACTCCCACCAGCAAGGCCATGCCGGTCAGGCCAAAGGCAAAGGCCGGCTCTCGTGGCAGAGACTCCGAAACCGCCGCCAGCGCCACTGGCATAGTCGAGGCCACCAGAAACATGGCGACGATCTTCTTCACGTGAGAGGCAGTGCCGAACATCAGCAGCGGTATCGACATTCTGAGGGTGCAGACCGCGGTCCGCATCCAGCCGAACCGATCCGCCAGCACGCCCCCCCATCCCTTGCCCATGGCGCCAGCCAGCACCAGGAGCGGGGCCAGCGCCGGCGACGATGTCCACGGGAAGCTTAACGCCAGGCCCAGCAGCGACCGCATCGCCACCGAGGACAACAGCAACAGCAGAATCAGTCTTCCACGCCCCAAGGGCCGTTCCGGCCTGTCCCGAGGCGGGAGCACCGGCGCCTCGTGTGCCAGCAGCAACACCGAGAACATGCCCAGCAACAGCGCACCCGTCCAGAGTGCCTTGAATCCGCTCTCGCCCAGTAAAGTCCCCAGGAACAGTCCCACAGCTCCCGGCGCGACGAAGATGCCCGCGGGTGCCGCGAATCCGGGCTTCAACCGAAGCCCGACGCTTCCGCCTCCGAGGTGGAACAGCGCGTTGCCGGCGCCCGCGACGCATACCGCCAGCGTCGGGAGAGAACCTGGGACGAACATCGCCACCGCGGTCAGCGCACATCCGGTTGCCGCCGCCTGCCGGTACCATTGCCGGCTGTCTACCGCCAGTGCCAGCAACGGCTGCAAGCCGAAAGCCAGGAGGCCGTATACCGCGGCCAGGGCGGCGAAGGCGCCCGCGTCGCCATGCTGGGATGCCAACCACCCGAACAGGAGTGCCGCGCACGCTGCATCGACAGCGGCATGCGCACTGCCGTACAGAAGGAGAGTCGTAACCCCTTATTATCCCCGGCATCCCCGCCGGAGTCACTCCTGAAGCCAGGCCCAGTGCCGGGCGCCAGAGCCGGTCTTCACTATGCCGCGGTTTCTCCTGACGCCATCGCCCGAGCCGGCGCTGGACACCGCGGCCCTCGACTAGCTATCGTGATCGGAAGTGACAGACCCGCGGGAACAGCTTGTCCAAGCCTTCGGAACCGGCGCTGCCGAAACCTGGGTGGTCTCCGCCCCGGGCCGGGTCAACCTGATTGGCGAGCACATCGATTATCACGGCCTCCCCGTGCTGCCGATCGCCATTCGCAGGCGCATTCGCGTGGCATTCCGGACGAGAACCGATCGCCGCATCCGCGCCGTCAGCGCAAGAGAGTATGGCCTGCGGGAGTTCGAGTGGACGCCGCGGCTCGCGCCCACGGCGGCGGGCGATTGGGAGAACTACTTGCGGGCGGCGGCCGAGGCGGTGAGCCGCAGATGGGGCGCCGGGGCCGGCGTGGATGCCGCCGTGGTGTCGGACCTTCCCCCGGCGGCGGGACTGGCGTCGTCTTCGGCGCTGATTGTGGCGTTTACCCTCGGCCTGCTCCGCGCCAACCAGCGGCGGGCGAGCTTTGAGGAGTTGATGGAGATACTGCCGGAAGGCGAGCACTTCGTGGGGACGCGCGGCGGCGGTATGGATCATGCCGCCTCGCTCGCCTCCAGAGAAGGCTGCGCCTCGCTGATCGAATTCGAACCGCTGGCGGTGCGCCCGATTCCCGTGCCCGAGGACTGGCGCTTCCTGGTGGCCCACAGTCTCCGGACGGCGGAGAAATCCGGGGCCGCGCGCGCAGAATACAACGCCCGGCGCGCGGCGGGCACTGCCGCTCTGAAGCGTCTCGGGTTCGTTTCCTACCGCGCGGCGATGGAGGAGCCGAACGCCGCGGAGAAGCTTCCGCCCGGCCCCGAGCGCGATAGCTTCCTGCACGTCACCAGCGAGGCCTTGCGCGTCCGGGCCGCGGTGAGGGCCATCGAGCAGGACGACGCCGGCAGCTTCGGGCGGTTGCTCACTGAATCCCACGCCAGCTTGCGGGACCGGCTCAGGGTGAGCTCGCCCGCGCTCGACACGCTGGTGAAGACGGCCCTCGAATCCGGCGCGCTGGGCGCGCGGCTCACCGGCGCGGGCCTCGGCGGCTGCGCGGTGGTGTTCTGTAAGCACTCGGACCTCGCGGCCGTGCGCACCGGGTTAATCGATCGATACTACTCGGGCCACCCGGATTTCGATCCGCACCGGCACCTCATCGACGCCCAACCCGGCCCCGGCGCTCTCCGCCGCCAGGAAGTAAACTCGTAGGTTCCTATGCAACTGCACACCCTCGACTGGATCATCGCTTTCGTCTCGGTCGCCATCTGCTTCGTGCCCGCGCTGTTCTTTGGAAGGCGCTCCGGCAAGAACACGACGGAGTTCTTTGCGTCCGGCCGCTCGGTGCCCTGGTGGCTCGCCGGAATCTCCATGGTGGCCACCACGTTTTCGAGCGACACGCCCAACCTGGTGGCCAACTTCGTCCGCACGCAGGGGGTGGCGGGCAACTGGCAGTGGTGGGCCTTCACGCTCACCGGCGTTTCGACCGTGTTCTTCTACGCCCGCCTGTGGCGGCGTTCCGGCGTCCTCACCGACCTCGAGTTCTATGAGCTGCGCTACTCCGGCCGGGCCGCCGGCGCGGTGCGCGGCTTTCGCGCGGTCTACCTGGGCCTGCTTTTCAATTGCATGATCATGGCCAGCGTGAACCTGGCGGCTTGCAAGATTGCCGCCGTGCTGTTCGGCAGTTCTTCATCAAGATGTCGGCGGTCATCGCGGCGGCCTACTTCGCGGTGCGTCTGCCGCAGGTCGGCGGACTCAGCGGGCTGGTGGAGAAACTCTCCCACGTGAAAGGCCCGGGTGGCTTGAATTACCTCAGCATGCTCCCGGATTTCACCAACAACTGGGATCTCCTGCTGGCGGTGTTCATCATGCCTCTGGCCGTGCAATGGTGGGCCGTGTGGTACCCTGGCGCGGAACCCGGAGGCGGCAGCTACATCGCCCAGCGGATGCTGGCGTCCAAATCGGAGAAGGACGCGCTCGGCTCCACCCTCTTTTTCAACGTCGCCCACTACGTGCTGCGGCCGTGGCCGTGGATTCTCGTCGGGCTGGCCTCGCTCGTCGTCTACCCGGAGTTGTCGGACATCCGGAGGGCCTTCCCGCACCTCGACCCCACTCTCATTGGCCACGATATCGCCTTCCCCGCCATGCTGCGATTTCTCCCCGTGGGCTGGATGGGGCTGATGCTGGGCGGCCTGGTGGCCGCCAATTCGTCCACCATCCTGACGCACCTCAACTGGGGCGCATCTTACCTGGTGCACGACTTCTACCGCCGGTTTGTGAAGCCCCAGGCGGGCGAAAAACATTACGTCCTGGCGGGCCGTGTGGCCACGGTCGGGCTGTTCGTGGCCTCCTCCGCGCTGGTGTTCGCGCTGGACACCGCCAAGGACACCTTCAACGTGATTCTGCAGATCGGCGCGGGGACCGGCCTGTTGTACCTGGTGCGCTGGTTCTGGTGGCGCGTGACGGCGTGGTGCGAGATCGTGGCCATGGCCAGCTCATTCGCCGTCTCCATGCTGTTTCTGATTCTGGCCAAGAATGGCGTGGCGCCGGGCACGCAATACCAACTGCTGATCACCGTCGTCTGCACCACGGTCTGCTGGCTGGCCACGGCGTACCTGGGACCGCGGACCGATCCGCTGGTTCTGGCGGAGTTCTACCGCAAGATTCACCCGTTTGGCCCCGGTTGGCGCAGGGTGCGCGTCGAGGCCGGTGTTTCCGAGGCCGAGGCGGCCATGCATGCCCGCAGCGATAACTTCCCGCTCGTGCTGCTCGGCTGGTTCGCGGGCTGCACCATGATCTGGTCGGCGCTCTTCACCGTGGGGAACTTTCTTTACGGCCGGACCAATTACGCGCTGGCGCTGCTGGCTGTTTTCGTGGTCAGCGCTATGATCGTCATTGAAGTGGTACGCCGTCTTTGGAAATGAGGATATCGCCATGAACGACCCGAAATCTTCTTCGCGCCGCGACCTGCTGCGGCTCGCCTCGGCAGGTGCTCTGGGTATCGGCTTGTCCCGCGCCGCGGATGACAGCGTGCAGGGCATGAAGTTCGAAACCAAGGACACCGTGCGCCTGGGCGTCATCGGAATCGGCGGCCGGGGCGACTCGCTGATCGAAAACTTCTCGGCCATTCCGCAGGTGTGGGTGACGGCCATTTGCGACACGGTGAAGGACAAGGTGACCAGGCAGCAGGCCAAGTTGGAGCGCGCCGGAAAGCAGCCGCCGGCGCTGTATCATTCGAGCGACCATGCGTTCGAAGATCTCGTCAAGCGGGACGATATCGACCTGGTGGTGATTGCCACTCCGTGGATCTGGCACGTGCCCATGGCCCTCGCGGGCATGAAGCAGGGCAAGCACGTGGCCGTGGAAGTGCCGGCCGCACGGACGATAGCGGAATGCTGGGACCTGGTGAACACGTCCGAAGGCACGCGCCGCCACTGCATACAGCTCGAAAACTGCTGCTACGGGTACAACGAGCTGCTGGTTCTGAACATGGTACGGGCCGGCCTGTTCGGCGACATCACGCACGGCGCCGCCGCCTACAATCACGACCTGCGCAGCGTTCTGTTTTCGAACGAAGGCGAAGGCCTGTGGCGGCGTTTCGAAAACGTCAACCGCAACGGTAACCTCTATCCCACGCACGGGCTCGGTCCGGTGGCGCACTACATGGACATCAACCGCGGCGACCGGTTTGAGTACCTGGTATCGATGAGCTCGCCCGCGTTATCGCTTTCGGCGTATCGGAAGGAGCGCCTGCGGCCCGACGATCCGCGCCAGAAAGAGGTGTATCGCTGCGGCGACCTCAACGCGAGCCTGATCCGGACGGCCAAGGGCCGGGTGATCACTCTCGAGCACAACGTCGCCACTCCCCAGCCTTACGACCGCATCAACCTGATCGCCGGAACCAAGGGCATCTTCCGCGACTATCCGCCGCGCATTTTCCTGGACGGTTCCGCCAAGGAAGAATTTGGACCGATCGACCCCTACAAGGCACGCTTCGAGCATCCGTACTGGAAGCAGGTCGGCGAGCTGGCGCGGGAGTTGGGCGGACACGGCGGCATGGATTTCGTGATGGCATATCGTCTGATCCAGTGCATCCGGGAAGGCGCCGCGCCGGACATCGATGTCTATGACGCCGCGGCGTGGAGCGCCCCTGGCCCGCTGAGCGAGGCATCCGTGGCCCAAGGCAGCGCGCCCGTCCCGTTTCCGGATTTCACCCGCGGACGCTGGCAGCAGGCCGGCTAGATTCGGGGACTGACGAATCTGTCCCAAGGCGCTGGTTTTTGCGCCGCGCGGACAGATCCGTCTGTCCCCGAATTTTGCGCCGCGCGGACGCGTGTGGCAGTCACCGATAATGGAAAGGAATGCGCCCCTTCGCCATTGCTTGGCTACTGGCATCCGCATGCGCCGCCCAAGTCATTGTGGATCCAGCCAGGTTCGGGGGCATTCTGAAGGCTCTCGAGCCGCGGGCGGGCGAGCAACCCCTGCGGTGTGAAGTTACGCCCATCAAACCCTCTCTCAATTTCAGCTTCCGTTTCCAGGCCGGGTACGTCGTGCGCGTGCCCATGAACCAGTATTCCGGTTCGGGACACGGCTGGGCCATGCTGACCAGGATCACGCCCGAAGGCGGCGGCCAACAGCCCGTTTATCTCGCCGGCAGAGTCAGGCTGCCGCCCATTCCGAACACCAAGGTCGAGGTCGAGGTGGGAGGCGGCTACTTGCTGGGTGAGGGCCGGTACGACGTGAACTGGACCCTGCTCGACGACGCCGGCCGGATTTGCCGCGCCAGTTGGCATGTGAACGCCAGGCTGGGCCGCCGCGAACGCCAGGTGAAGCTTTCCATGGCGCGCGATACGGTCGCCGACTTCACGTTGCGCGGCCGGCCCGGCCGGAAGCGCGGCGCCGATGACGCGGCGCCGATTCGCCTCACCGTGCTGCTCGACGCGGCGCCGCTCGTTCCGTCCAGAACCAGGCTGCGCGCCAGCGATCGCGTGATCCTGCTGGGCCTGCTTTCCTCGCTGCTGGAACGCGTGCCCGCGCGCTCCGTGCGCCTGGTGATCTTCAACCTGGATCAGCAGAAGACCCTGCTCCGCCAGGATGCCTTCGCTCCCGATGCGCTGGACCAGGTGGCGCAATCCCTGAACGGCCTCGAACTGGGGCGTGTGGATTACCACGTGCTCCAGAACCCCCACGGTCACGTGGATTTTCTCGCCGGCCTGATAAACCTGGAGCTGCGCGCGGAGGTGCCCTCCGATGTGGTGGTCATTCTCGGTCCCGAGACGCGCTATGTGGACAAGCTTCCGCAAGCCGCGCTGGAGGATCCCAACGGCGCCGCCCCCCAATTCTTTAACCTCCAGTTCAGGCCTTACTTGCGCGCTGGTCCCAGCTTGCCCGATAGCATTTCGCTCGCCACGGCGAAGGCCAAGGGGAAGACCATTATTATCCGGACGCCGGCCGATTTTGCCAAGGCCATCGAACAGATCGAGCGTCGCGCGGGCGCGGGAAAGTAGTTTACCGGCCGGCGGCCCGGCGACCCCACTGCAAGTCCGCGAACTTCAAATACTGCTCCCAGTCATAAGCCGTCACATCGTGCTTGCCGGCGCGGACGTGATACGCCACGGTGTGCATGATGGGCTGATGAAGGGCGGGCATCTGGTCCGTTCCGAGCCCCTGTTTCCCCAGAAGCTGGTACACCGGCGAGGCATTCGCAGCGCCCAGGAACTCGCCGCGCGGGTCGGACCACTGGTCGCCCTCGGCGCTGGCCACGTAGAGCGGGCGCGGCGCCACCAGCGCCAACAGCATGTGGGAATCGAACGGCATCTGGTCTTCGCGGTCGTTATACTTCCGGAAGTTGGCGCAGAACCAGTGCGGGAAGTGGGTGTTCAGGTCCGTGGTCCGCTCGCCAAAATCGCGCCGGCTGATGGCCGCCCCGCCCTCGCCGGATTCGTTCGAGATCGCCATGGCGAAGCGTGTGTCCTGCGCCGCGGCCCATAGCGCCGTCTTGCCCAGCCGGGAGTGGCCGAAGACGGCCACGTGGCGGGCGTCGACGCCGCGATCGGCCGCGAGGTAGTCCATGGCACGGCTCAACCCCCACGCCCACGCGCCGATAGCGCCCCATTCATCGGCCGCCGGCGCGGTCTGGTCCGGCTTGAAGAAGAGCGGCCGCACGCCGTACTGGATGCCGCCGTCGAAATCCGGCTCGATGTCGCCGTAGTAAATGGTAGCCAGGCCGTAGCCGTGCTCGAGGATCTTCTCGAGTTGCCACTGCTCGGCCGCGGCGCCTCTCGACTTCTCCGAGGCGCGCCGCTTCACCATGGCCTTGGAGGCCGGGTCGCGCACCCACTCTTCGCCCAGCTCGATGCCGGGGTCGGCCGAAACGGTCTGGTTTCCCGCAAAGCTGAGACCCAGGAACACCGGCGACGGTTTCCTCGGACCCGGCGGCAGATAGATGAGCAGGTCCATTTTCGGTCCGTGGTTTTCTCCGGCGAACCAAAAAGTGACCTGCTTGCGGACCGCCTTGCCGCCGAGGGCGTGCAGGTCGACCGAGTTCACCTTGACGGTGGGCTTGGGCCGCCGCAGGGGATTGCGCCCAAAAACCTCGGTCCGGTAGAGGTCGAGGATTTCCTCCCGCCGCCGGTCTTGCCAGGTCCTGGCATCGCGAACCCGCTCGCCGTTCGCCATCACCAGCGGATCCGGCAGGGTGTATTTCGGGACCCTGGCTTCGTCGTAGATGACATCCGGCCGTTGCGCGCCCGCGCAGAAACATGCCAGCAGTACGGCGACCGCCGGCGGACAGCTAACGCCGTGCGATGTAAACGACATGGGTTTGTGTGAATTCATAGAGGCCGTGTTTGCCATCGGCGCCTCCAATGCCGCTCTTGCGCCAGCCGGCGTGGAAGCCCTGCATGGCTTCGAAGTTCTCGCGGTTGATATAGGTCTCGCCGAAACGGATCTCCCGGCAGGCCCTGAGGGCGACGTCGAGGTCGCGCGTGTAAATGGACGAGGTCAGCCCGTAGTCGGAATCGTTGGCCCAGGCGATGGCTTCGTCCAGGTCGTCGAAGGTCACAACCGGGATCACCGGGCCGAATATTTCGCGGCGGATAATCTCCATTTCCTGGCGGCAGCCGGCGAAAACCGTGGGCTGGTAGAAGTAGCCGCCCTCGCCGGGACCGCGCCCGCCGCCGGTGGTGAGGGTGGCGCCGGCCGCCACCGCGCCGCGGACCAGCGCGTCGACTTTCCGGAAACCGGCCTGGTTGATAAGCGGGCCGTATTCGACGGATTCATCGGCCAGCGGGTCGCCGAAGCGGGTGGCCTGCATGGCGGCGGTCAGCTTGTCCACGAATTGATCGGCGACGCTGCGCTGCACGTACACCCGTTCGGCGCAGTTGCAGACCTGGCCGCTGTTGATGACGCGGGAGGCCTTGACGGCTTCGACGGCGAGGCCCATATCGGCATCGGCCATGACGATGGCGGGCGCCTTTCCGCCTAGCTCGAGGCTCACCTTCGTGATGTTGGGGGCAGCGGCCGCCATGATAGCGGAGCCCGTCTCGACGCTGCCCGTAACGCTGACCATGCCGATGCGCGGGGAGGAGGCAAGGGCCATACCGACGGAAGAGCCGCGGCCATGGACGATGTTGATGACGCCCGGCGGCAGATCGGTTTCCGCCACCAGCTCGCAGAACTTGACGGCGTTGTGGGGTGTTTCCTTGCTGGGCTTGATGACGATGGTGTTGCCAGTGACGAGGGCGGGGGCAACCTTGCGGGCGATCAGAAAGAACGGGAAATTCCAGGGCAGGATGCCGCCGATCACGCCGATGGGGTGGCGAAACAGGAAGATGGTTTCGCCGGGGCGATCGCTTTCGAGGATCTCACCCTCGATGCGGCGCGCCCATTCGGCCATGTAATCCAGATAGTCGGCGGTGAAGGCGACCTCGACGCGGGCCAGTCCCAGAACCTTGCCCTGCTCTTCGGCGATCACGCGGGCGAGCGGTTCGACATGGTCGCGGATCTTGGCGGCAATCGCGCGCAGGGCCTTGGCGCGCTCGATGGCCGGCCGCTTGGCCCAGCCGCTTTGGGCCGCTTCCGCCGCCGAGATGGCCGCGTCCATATCGGCCAGGCTGCTATCCGGTACGGTGCAGATGGTCTGGCCGGTGGAAGGGTTCGTCACTTCGATGCGACCCGCGCCGCTCGAAGGAACGAATTTGCCGTTGATGAAGTTGTGGTAATTCTGCATACAAATCTGCCCTCTTATCCATTCTCGCCCAAGCGCCCGGAGAGCGGACATGCGGGTTTGGGGGCGCCGGCGACCAGCCTTATTCGGGCCGCTCGGCGCCGCGGAGGCGGAACATCACCTGCAAACCCTTGCGCCAATCCGCGGCCAGGCCGATTCGCTCTACGTCGATCGCGGGGGAAAAATAACTCAGGATGGTCTCCGTGGTGGGATGAAATTCGAGCGACGGCGAGACCAGCAGCAGGCGCGGCGGGTCGGGGCGCAAGAGCAGGCCGGGGAAGTAGCCGTGCGCCGGGAACTCGCCACGGTCCAGGTGCCATTTGACGCGAATCCAGTAGTCCAGCGCCTGAAGCGGGAGGTGCAGGTCGGCGGACGCTTTGAGTTCCACGACGGTGAGGCGGCCCGCCCGGTCGGCGGCGAGCAGGTCCAGGATGCCGCGCTCGCCGCCGGCGAAGGCGGGCACCTGGTCGTAGATGGGGTCGCACAGGAGCGAGGCGTCCAGCGTCTCGATCTGCGCGCGCGCCTGGGATTCCAGCCAGGCTTCGGGCGATTGCCGGTAGAGCGGATGGCCGCGGTCTTGGGCTTCGGGCGAGCGGGCGCGGCCGAGTTCCTCGACCAGGCGCTCGATTTCGGCGGCGTGATGCTGGCGCGCGGAGTGCCGTTCGCCCAGGCCGAACAGCAGCTCGCCGCCGGAAAACTCGGCGAACTCGATGCCGCGAACACGCAGGCTGGCGCGGCCATCGTGTTTGACCACGCGCTCCACGCCGGGCAAGGAGACGATGCGTTGCCACGTTTCCAACTGGTTGGGCGCGGGGCGGCGGCAAGGCTCGAGGCGCGTATCCAGATTGCCATGGTCGCGCGGGTCGATGCGCGTCACGAAATCCTGCTCAGAATAGGAAAACAGCTCGAAGCGAGCGGCCGCGGGGTCGAGGCACAAGAGGCGCAGCGCGGCGGAGCGCTCGCGTCCCGCCGGAACGTAGATGGCCAGGCCCTCCAGCGTCACGCGGTGTTCGCGCCCGCGCAGGTAGGTGAGCCAGATCAGGCCGAACGAAAGAACCGCCGCGGCGTCGGCTTGCGGTGGACAGGCAATGGCCGCCCAGCCGTGCTGCCCGTGGCGCAGATAGGCGCGCGGGAAGGCGGGGGAGAGGCTGAATTCCAGGTTCGGCTCGGCGCTCAATTCGGCCAGCTTCCACTCGGGGAACTGGCGGCGCAGAAACAGGCGGAAGCGCTCGCGGAACACCAGGCGGGCGCTGCGCCGGCCGAGGTCGGCTCCGGCGCGCCGGGCCAGATCCACCAGGAAGAGTTGGCCCTCGCGGCGGGGAAATCGCTGGACGGTGATTGCCAACCGCGCGCTCGTCGCCTCCTGGATGGCGGTGACGCGCCGCGTCAGATTGCGCGTGCGGTCCCAGGCTTGCAACGTGAGACGCCCGCCGCGAAGATCGAGCGCGAAATTGTCCTCCTTGATCGGAAGAAGTTCCTCGCCGGGTTCCAACAGGGCCGGCTGTTTCGAGTTCTTGAGGAAGGCCGCAATGGCCGCGCGAATCTCTTCGGTGGTGTGCGGCATACTAGCCAAATTTCGCCGCGCGCCGCTCCGGCCCCAGCGCCGTGGCAATGGCCGCCATCAGGAACACGGTGGCGGCCGTTACCGCCATGGGGAGGGCGTAGTTGGTTTGATGGGTAAAGAAAGCTTCGATGAAGGCCACGGGGCTCGCCAGCAGCACGCCGCATTGATAACCGAAGCCCGGCAAGAAGCCGCGCACCGAGTCCGGAGACAGTTCGGAAAGGTGCGCCGGCACCACGCCCCATGCGCCCTGGACCATGAACTGCATTACGAACGCCCCGACGACCAACAGTGTCACCGAGGGCGAGAAGGCCCAGATGGGGATCACCAGCACCGCCGCCAGCAGTGCGATCACCATGGAGCGGCGCCGCCCGATGCGGTCGGATACGAAGCCGAAAAGGGTGCCACCCAGAATGGCGCCAACCATGGAAAACCCAGTGAGGACCGAAACCCCAGTGACGGAAAACTTCCGTTCGAGTTTCAGAAAGGTCGGGTACAGGTCCTGCGTGCCGTGGGAAGCGAGGTTCATGGCCATCATGAGCACGGTCAGGTACAGAAACAGTCTCCAATTCGCCAGGATGGCCCGGCTCAACTCGCCCCAGGTTTCATGGCGGGTCTTCTTCCACACTTCCGATTCCTTCACGCGCATTCGCACGAACACCGCCAGCAGCGCCGGCAGCCCGCCCAGGAAGAACAAGGGCCGCCAGCCCACGCGGGGAAACACGAAGAAAAAGCACACGGCCGCCAGCAGGTAACCCATGGCATAGCCCTGCTGGAGGAACCCCGAGAGCAACCCGCGCAGCCGGGCCGGCACCTTCTCCATGGTGAGCGACGCGCCGACGCCCCATTCGCCGCCCATCCCGATCCCGAATAGCGCCCGCAGCACCATGAACACGGTGTAACTCGGCGCCAGGCCGGAGAGCACTTCGATTACCGAGTAGAAAATCAGGTCGAGCATCAGCGGCAGCCGCCGCCCATAGCGGTCCGCCAGCAGGCCGAAGAGAAATGCGCCCACCGGGCGGAAGGCCATGGTAACGGTGAGCGCGAGGGCCATAGCGGCGACGGACCTGTGGAACTCGTCGCCGATGGCGGTCAGGCAGAAGACCACCAGGAAGGAATCGAACGCATCCAGCGTCCATCCCAGGTAGCCCGCCAGCAGCGCGGCGCGGTGGTCGCTGGCTCCCGGCGCGCCGGCCGGCGCGGATCGCTGAATCGTCACGTGCTCGCCATGTTAACCTATTGCGGGAGACCCGGCGGGAGACCCGGGGACAGACGGATCTCTCCGCGCGGCGCAGGGCCCGGCCCAAAGGGCACCCCGGGCACCCCGGCGCCTTGGGACAGATTCGTCAGTCCCCTACGATCTCACCCGTGGGGGACAGACAACCACGTCCTCCGCCGCAGCGCCGGCGCAAGCGCCCACACCACGCTCACCGCCATCACGCCCGCCACCATCCAGCCCTGGCGCTCAAGCGCCGGATTGGCGTTGCCGAACAACTGCATCATGGCCGGGCGCAGCGCCATGATCCAGAGCACCAGCGCATAGGCCAGGTAGTTCCTACGCGCGAACAACCGGCAGAACAGCACGGCGCACCCGGCCCAGATGACGGCCATGGCATAATGGAGCGCGAATTCGCCCGGTGCGCGGATGTCTCCCGAAAGATTCACCGTGAGCGCCGCCAGCGCCAGCAGGGCCAGCATTCGCCACTGCGGCAGCTTCTTTATGAGAATCGCGATGAATGCCAGGGTGGCCGCGTTCATGAGCAACAACCGCGCGGCCCCCGCCACCGCCGCCAGGGCCGGCGCGCGGCTGACGATCAGGTCCGGGCTGCCGATGGCGAAAAGCGCCTGCGCGTGAAAGTGGTCCATGAGCACGGCGTCCAGTTTATTCAGGAAGACCCAAAGTCCGGCCGCCGCCAGCAGCGCCGCTCCGGCATCCAGGCCCAGCAGCCTGCGATTCGCCGCGCGGAAAGCCCCCACGCTCTCCGGATAGAACAAAGCGATCAGAGCCGCCGCCGCGCCCAGGATGAGGAACATGAAAATCAGGCTAATCAGCAGCGTGATGTACAGGCCGGCCTGGAAGGTTTCGAGCGGGATCGCGGTGTCGTAGTTTGTCAGCATGAGCTCGAACGAGAGCAGCCAGGCCAGCGCGAAGAGCAGCGTGGCGGGCACGGCCAGGCGGATGGCGCCTCCCCAACGCACCAGCCCCTTGCGCGTGGCTTGAATCAGCAGCCAAAGGGCGTAAACTATGCCCGCCGCGATCATCCCGATGCGCAGCGCCATCACCATGATGGAGAGCGCGTTCTGCCGGTCGCGGCTGCGCTCATAGGCTTCCGGGATCTTCCAGTACGACCGCAGCGCGGAAACGCGGTCCCCGGCCACCTCGATGTGCACGCGGTAGTGCGCTTCGTCCAGGTTGCGCGGGTCGCCGGGACGCGCCTCCCACTCGAGCACCCAATCGGTCCGCGCTTTCTTCTTCTCCGATGTGACCTCCTTCAACTCCATGGCGGCCAAGTCCCATCCCTGGGCCGCGGCAAACGCGGAGGCCGTCTGGCGCGCCTGATCCACGGAAATGCCGGCACCGGGGCGGTCTTCGGGAATGGTGTGCGTAAATCCCAACACCTTGCCGGTTTCCGGATGCTCCGATACGGTGACTTCTTCCCGATCGAGCGATTTGAAATAACGCGTCATCCAGTGCTGGACCGGCCGGTAACGCTCGAAAAGCCCGGAGACCACGCGCACCGGCCGCCGCTCCAAGAAATACTTACCCGCCAGACCGTCGCCGCCGCTCCAGTGCGTGGCCGGGTAGGTCAAGTGACGAAAGGCGCCGGCGTCCAGGCCCTGCTGCTTGAGGAACGCGTCCGCCCCCGCGCGCGCCTGCCCGGCCGGGATCTTGTACTTCGGCGATTCGCCGAAACGGTTCACCGGAATGAGCAGGCTGAGCAGGCCGGCCGCGAAGATCGCGACGGCGGCCACGCGCACGCGGTTGGTGAGCGGCCGGTACCCCATGGTAGCGACTGCGGGGGCCGGCGCCGCTTCCGCCGGTTCCTCAACCGCGACGCTTTCTTCCGCGTTGAGCAGCCCGGCCTCCGGCTCGAATCCGCCGCGCCGCCAATAAGCCGCCAGCGCCACCAGGAGCGGCAGCACGATAATCCCGGCGCTGGCCGCGCCGGAGAGCTGGAAGTAGAGGTTGTGGGAGCGGACCAGCAGCAGGGCGGTGTAACCGGCATCCACCGAGTAGTGCCACACCAGGGTCGGCAGGATGCCCCATCGCAGCATGACGAGGCCCAGCGCCACGCCGCCGATGCCCACCTCGACGCCGCGAATGTAGAACGGCTGCTGCGGATATCCGGTGTGGCCGAAGCCCCAGATGAAGGCCGCCAGCACCACCGCCAACGGAAGGTACCGCACCAGCTTGCGCAGGAACGGAATGGCGAACATGCGGAACAAACCTTCCTCCGAAACCGCGGGGAAGAATCCGAAGAACAACACGAACAGCCACGGGAAGCGCGTATTGAGCAGATTGTCGTAGGGAACATCGGCCGGCGACCAAGCGCCGAAGCGGTACGCCACAATGTAGAACGCCGTCTGATAGGCGATGAAAATACCGGCCAATGCGATGCCTAAAATCACTCCTAGGAAGAAGCGCCTGGTGCGGAGGCCGCGCGGGCGGAAGAGATTGCCCAAGGAAATCTGATTGGGAAGCGCTTGGCGGTAGAGGGTCTCGGCGCCCGCTACGATCACGAACAACAGGCCCCCCGATCCCAGCGCGGAGAGCAGGGCTTGCAGCAATTGTTGCGACAGGAAGCTGCCGTAGGAATCGGTGGTGGGATACCCGAATTCGTTGAGTGGAAACTGGTTCAGGCTGGCGCACAGCGAGAGCGCCATGCCCACCAGCCCCACCACCGCCGCGCGCCGCCA
>JBEKSR010000153.1:0-13415 GCA_049516835.1 Bryobacteraceae bacterium
CCGCCACCCGTTCGATCAAATGATCCTGGCCACAAAGCGGCAAACCTCGGGGTTTGGGGCGGAGCCCCAATTCAAAAAACGGTCTTTTCCGCCTGTCCGGCATGCCATTTGGCAAGATCTACCAGGCGGCTACAGCCTCAGGACCCGGACGCCGGGGACCTTTTCGAAGTGGCGCAGATTCTCGGTCAGAACCGCATAACCCTGCTCGATCGCAGCCGCGGCGATGAGCAGATCATTGAACGGCAGCACGTTTCCTTTCGCCTCCTGGCCCTCGATCTGTCCCACCAGGTAACCCGTCTGGAGCGTGACGGGATGGAGTGGCACCAGGTTGACCAACTCCTCGATATACTCGCGGCGGCGTTGGCTGACCTTCGGCATCCTGGCACGGTAGATCCCATGCACCAGTTCAGCCACCGTGACCGGTGACAGCGAGAGCTCGATTTCTCCGTAGGAAGTTTGGATGGCTTCGACCAGTTGTGGGACGGATAGACTCTTTCGCTCAGCCGTAATGACGGCGCTGGAGTCGAGCACTACTCCCAGGACGGCGGGTTCCATGGCTGCTGGTGGCTGGCGATAACGGCCTCCAGGTCCTTTCCGAAGTCGGGATCGAGTGTGACCGTGGAGTTCCGTTCCTTCGCCTGCCGGAGGATCTCCGAAATGGGCCGTCCGCTCCGCTGCACCGTACGAATGACCGCCACGGGACGATGGTCCTGCTCCACGATCACCTCGGCGCCCTCCTGGACCTTGGCCAGGACTGCGTGGATATCGCGGGCGAGTTCGGCTTCTGTAATGCGGAGCGTCCCCATAGCTTCGATCATAGCGTTTCCCAGGTATAGGCGATGGTGCGTCCGTCGCCCAGGACGGCCCGCGTCAGCCG
Source organism: Bryobacteraceae bacterium (assembly GCA_049516835.1). Classification (GTDB taxonomy): domain Bacteria; phylum Acidobacteriota; class Terriglobia; order Bryobacterales; family Bryobacteraceae; genus Fen-178. Next base: position 878 of record JBEKSR010000153.1, read on the forward strand.
GTTCAACGAGTCGTAGGTGTAGGCGGGGGTGCTGTTGGCGGTAAATCCGGAGCCGATGAGGGCAAGCAGGCCGCTGGAGGCGGATTGCGCGTTGCCGGCGCCGTCGGTGGCGGTCACGCGGATCACCGCCGTGCGGCTGGGCGCGATGTCCGGTGGCACGAACCAGTTGTAGGTCTGGGTATTACCGGCCAGACCGCCGGCAATCGCCGTCGCGAACGTCTGCCCGCCATCCGTCGAAAGCGCAATATCGTGGCCGGCAATACCGATGTTGTCGTCCGACTGCCACTGAATGCGGTAAATGGTGTTGCCCGCGATCACTTCGCCGGCGGTGGGCTTGAGCAGAGTCACCACGGGCGGCTCCGTGTCAGTGATGGCGCAGGGGTTGTAATCGTCCTGGAAGCTCGCACGATAGCTGCCCAGATTGCCGCCGAGATCGTGGACCAGCAGCGAGTAGGCGCCGGTGGTAAAGATAACGGCAGTAAGCTGCCCGTTCGAAGCGGTGCTGAGCCGGTTGCCGGAGGCGTCGTACAACTCCGCGTACGGGGAGTAGCTGCCCGAACGCGACACCAACTTGATGTCGGCCTGGCCGCCGCGAGTGGCGGCGAACACGAATGTATCGAGCTGGCCGGGGATGGCGACCTGCCGGAGCGTCGATTGGCCGCAGGCCAGGGTCGTGGGTGAGCACGGATTGTTGGGGCGCTGGAAGGCCACGGTGAAGGAGCCGGTCTCGCTCGCGGCGGTGGAGGGGCTCACCACGACCAGGTAAGCGCCGCCCGACTTGGCCTTCACGCTGACATCGGAAGTTGTTGGGAGCTTCGCGCCCGTGGGATCGAACAGCTCGATCTGTGGAGAGAAGTTGGCGGAGATCCTGGTAAAGACCAGCCGCATCAGATCGCCCGCATTGGCGCCGGCGAGGTAATAGCGGAATTCGTTGGCGGCGGAAAGCGATGCGGTGGTGGAGCCGCCGCACTGCAAGGCCGATGTGGCGGCGGGCTTGTTCAGCAACTGCCAGGAAAGCGCGTAGCCGCCGGCGGTGAGCGGGGCGGAAGCGCCCACGATCACCGTATAAGTGCCGGTTGCGGAGACCGGGCGCGAGAGCGCGAAGGTGTTGGAATCGAGGCGGACGCCGCTGGGGTCGTAGAGGTCCATCTGGGCGGCGAAGCCCGGCGTGACGGAGGCGCTGCGCACCAACAGCGCGTCCCCGTTGCTGGCCGGGATGCTGTACGAGAGGAATGGCTGCGCGCCGTTGATGACGCCGGTCACCGTCTGTCCCTGCTGCGGGGCCGCCGAGCAGGCGTTCTTGGTGGTCCGCTGCAACTCGATGCCGAAAGATCCTCCGGCCTGGCGGACGCCGGCGTCCATGGCGACCACGGTGTAGACGCCTGCCGCGGGCTGGGCCACATCCACGCCGGTGACGCTGCCGGAAGTGCTCTGCCCGACGGGGTTGCCCAGCGAGTCGTAGACTTTGAGATCGGGCTGGAGCGCGCCGGTGTAGTCCAACATACGGAGGGTGAACGAATCACCCGCCGCGGCGGTGTAGGTATAGACGGAGGATGCGAGAGGGCGCGAAAAACTGCCGGGCGCCAGCGCGCCGCAGCCGATGGTTCCGGCATTGCAGGGCCGGTTCAGCCGCAGCAGCGAAAGCGAATACGTGCCGGTTTGGCTGCCGCCGGCGCTGCTGTCCGACACCGTGAGGGTGTAGGAACCGTCCGCGGTAACAGTGAAGGGGGGAAGGGACGCCAGGCCGTTGGTGTTGAGGAACTGAATTTGATTTCCCTGCGGATCATAGACATCCACGCGGGGCCTAAAGGCGGAGCTTGGGCTGGTCTGTTCGAGACGTAACAGGAAGGTGTCGTTGGCCTGGGCGGCCAGCGAGTAGGAATTCGTCTGCAGCACGCCGCTGATGGAGCCGTCCACCACGGAGGCGCAGGAAAGCGCCTGCGGCGGCGGCGCACCCTCTGCATTGCAGGGTAGGTCGAGCCGCGCGAACGCAATGGTATAGCTGCCGGTCTGCAGGTAATTCGAGCTTTCGGCCAGGATGGTGTAGTTGCCCTTCACACTGGTCATACTGGTCTTGAATACTGCCGCGGCGACCGGCACGGGATTCCCATTGGGATCGTATACTTCCACGACGGGCGCCAAGGAGCTGCCGGCGTCCGTGGCCGCAATGCGAATGGAAATGGTGGCGCCGCCCGATAGTGTAGCCGCGTAGGAATCGAAGGTAAGGGGACTGGCGAGTTTCCCCTGACTCGCGATGCCGCAGGTCAGAGACTTGTTGCTGCACGGACGGTTGAGCGTGGAGACGGAAATCCCGTAATTGCCGGTTTGGTTGGAGCCGTCGAAAACAATGACGTTGACGAGGCCATCGGCGGGCACCGGGAGGTCCACCTTCGCCGCTGTGCCCGAGTAGCCGGTTTGCACCCAGGCAAACTGGAAGGTGGCGGGATCGGTCGAGAGTATCTTTCCCGACGAGTCGTAAGCAATCACGGTGGGGTTGAAGCCAGAAGCGAGAGGCATAGTCTGGCTGGCGTACTTGGCAGCCCGTACGCTGAGAACGTCGCCGGGATTGGCTTGAAACTGGTAACTGTTGAGTTGCAGCCACGGACTGGCCGGCTGCTGCGGGTTGACTGGCGGCGGCGAACCGATCTGCTGGTTCACCGCCGGAACGCCGCAGTTGAGAGGCACAACGCCGCAGGACGGATTCGACGACGGGCACTTCCCCGTCAGGCTGGTGTAGACCAGCAGGAAATCCCCCGCAACCTGGTTCTGGCTGGAAACCGCGATCATGTAATAGCCTTGGCCATTGCCGGGAAGATGGTACTCTCCACCGAAGGTGACGCCGACGGTAGCCGGGCCGAAAGTGCTCACGTCCGGCAAGCCCGGGGTCGGGTTGGGAACTTTATAGGAATAGCGGTCAATGGTCTGCGAGAAAGAAGTAGAGCCGTTGTGCACCGTGAACCCGAGCGAGTAATCCTGGCTGAGGGTCAGCAGACGGATGAGAACGGCATCACCGGGATTGGCGTAGAAGCTGAAGACGGGCCCGGTTTGCGGCTCGATGTGTCCTTGCGCAACGACGCCGGGATTCAACAGCGTCTGGCCAGACACGGCCCGGCTGAGCGCCACGGCGGCCCAGAGCACCAAGGCGGCCCGGCGCATCACCGGTCCCTCCCGCCCGTAGCGAAAAGGCAGCTCGAAACGCCTTGGAAGAAGCACGCCCCGGCGCCCGGGAATTGCGGCGACAGGTCCGAAGAGGGTGGCGATGGATCGGCGGCCGCGGGCAGGGTCAGGCGCAATTCCGGAAACTGGTAGAGGCTATTGGTGAAGACGAGGCCGTTGCCGTCGTCCATCCAGCCGGCTTCTCCGCGCGCGCGGAACATGTTCTCGACGATTTCGTTGGAGGCCATCAGGCGGCCGGAGGGATCGTAACGGTACTCGTTCACCACGCCCCCGGTGGGAGTCGAAAGCGCCACCACGTTGCCGTCGCCATCGAAGTGATAGAAGTACGTCGAGCTGTCGGCAGCCACCTTCCACAGCAGACCCAGGCCATAGACGTACCAGGCGATGGGCGAGTAGGAGCCGTCCATCTCCATCACCACGCGCGGCCGCGAACCGGCGAGATCGTAGAGGAAAAGGCGGGCCGTTCCATCGACCGTGCGCACCACGCGGAGGCCCGTGGAATCGTAGCCATAGGTGGTCGAAGTGTCGGCGTCGAAGCTCTGCAAACGGCCGAAGGCGTCGTAGCCGAGGGTGACGTTGCGGGACCCCTGAATGGCGATGAGGTTGCCGCGCGAATCGTACGTGTAGTTCTGGCCGTCGCTGCGCGTGACCGGATGATTGGCGGCATCGTAGGCGAGCGAGTAGGCGGGGAACGAAACCGCCGCGGTGAAAGGCTCGAGCGCGCTCACCGCGGTGCGGTTGGCATTGCCGTCCAGCGCGTACCGGTAACCCGCTACCGGCGAACCGTCCGGCCCGGTGCTGACGATGGCGCGCAGGTTGTGCGCGGCGTCGTACTGATAGACGGTGACCGGGCCGCCGGAGACGGTGACGCTGAGCGGCCATCCGGCGGCATCGTAGCGGTAGAGCGCGAAGTTGCCGAGCCAGTCCGAGACCTGGCTCAGCCGGTGCGCGTGATCGTACTGGTAGGTGACGGCGTTCCCTCCGGGCAGCGTCATGCTGGTCAATTGGCCGGCGGCGTCGTAGGTATAAGCGACCTGGTTGCCGAAAGAATCGGTGTAGCTCACCAGGCGGTTGAGGCTGTCGCGCCGAATACCCGAAAAATCGAACGCCATTTGCACGTTGCCCGCCGTAAGCCCGGTGATGCGATTGCCGGCGTTGTAGCCGGCCTGGAGCACCCCGCCGCCGGGATCGGTGCGCGACACGGCGCGGGCGGCGCCGTCGTACTGATAGCTCCAATTGCCGTTGAGGGCGTCTATGAACGTAGCGATCAGGCCATTGCCGTCATATTGATAGCTGGTCTTGTTGCCGCGGGTATCGGTGATCGCGGTTATTTGACCGGAGGCGGAGCGGACGGCGGAGACCACCCCGCCGGCGGGGTTGGTCACACCCACGAGGTTTCCGGAAGAGTCGTATTTGAACGCCCAGATATTGCCGTTGGGATCGGTGATATGGGCGGGGCCGGCGGCGGTATAGTCGGCGGACCAGCGGTTGCCCGCGCCATCGGTGATTCCCGCCAGGTTGCCGTTGGCATCGTAAGCGAAGCTGGCGGTGGCGCCGTTGCCGTTGACCGTGCGGATGCGCCGGCCGGAGGTGTCGTATGTGTAAGAGACGGTGTTGCCGGCTGGGTCCGTGGTGGAAAGCAAGAGTCCGGCCGGGTTGGAAACGTAGAGGGTGGCATCGCCATTCCCGTCGGTAACCTGGATCTGGGTGGGGTCGTTGGGAACGCTGTACCGGCGCACGGCGCCGTCGGGCATGGTGACGGTGGCTACGGAGGTGTACGGAGGATCGCTCGAGTAAGCGATGGCGGTCTTCGGGCCGACGTAACCGAGGCCGGCGTAACCGATGGAAATCAGGTTTCCGGAGCCGTCATATTGATACGCGACGGTCTCGCCATCGGCGTTGGTCTGTTGCGCGAGGCGCCCGTCCGCGGTATAGGAGTAACCGACGGACCGGCCCGCGGCATCGGAGACAGAGGTGACATGGCCGCCAGCGTCGTAGGAGAAGTTGAGCGACCGCCCGCGATAAGTAGCGCCTGTCAGCCGGTTGGAGGAGGAATCGTAGTTCAGCAAAACGCGGGTAGCGCCGGAATCCTGGATGGCCAGCAGCCGTCCGTCGCGGCTGAAGACCCGCGTGGTGGTGGAGGCCGGGCTGCTCAGGGTGTAGGTGCCGTCTTTGTTCTGGACCAGCGCATCGGTGGTCGAGGTCACCGCGAAGAACGTGCCGGATGACGCCGGCGGCGCCGCGGGCGCGAACCGGTCGGTGCGCCCCGAACCACGCCGCAGCACCAGGCTGTCGTCGGTATCCTTGGTGAGGCTGTCTCCCAGACTGAAGGACCAACCCGTGCCGAAGGGCCAGGGCCCCGCATAGGGGTCGCCCATGTTGTAGGAGCGTTCGAACGAGAATGCGGGCGCCGGGCCGCCAAACACAAGATCGGTAACCCGGATGAAGAGCGTCAGGTCGGCGGCGTTCACAAAAACCTGCGGGTAACCCGAGCCGCGGCACACGTCGCCCCGGCAAACCGGATCATACCCGGTGAAGCGGTTTTCGCCAGGACCTCCGAATCCCGGCTGGGCGCAATCACGGCAGGCGCTCGAGGCCGTGGCGCGCACCATTAACAAAAGACAGCAGTACAGCAAGTATCTACGCGAAATGGTGCACCCCTTACAAGTCATAAGGATAACAAATCGCCGTCGCTGGAACGTTGCGAGGCAGTACCTGGAATGTGCGTTATAGTGCACTAGACGGCGGAATCGGTGCTGGCGTTTCGGAGTTCCGGCAATCGGCAGGAACGGCGCGGTATAGCCTCATGCCGCCGGCTTCCCCGCCCCCCACTCATGCAGGAGCGCGCCGTGATAAGCTTTCCAGCATGAAAACCATCAGCCGATGTGCTGTATTGGCGCGCCGCAGAGGCGCCTGCCTAGTGCAAGTTGCGTGCAGCCTGATGCTGGCCATAGCACCGCTGGCCGCCCAACAGGGAGACGTCCACCGGGACGTCCCCTACGTTCCTACTCCCCCGGACGTGGTCGAGACCATGCTGAAGCTGGGCGAAGTCCAAAAGGGAGACATCCTGTATGACCTCGGCTGCGGAGACGGCCGGATCGTGATTATGGCGGCGCAGAAGTTCGGTGCCACTGGCACCGGGGTGGACATAGACCCGGAACGGATCAAGGAGGCGGAGGACAATGCGAAGCAGGCCGGGGTGACCGGCCGGGTGCGCTTCCTCCAGAAGAACCTCTTCGACGCCGACTTCCATGACGCCACGGTAGTCACGCTGTACCTGCTGCCGGAGGTCAACATGAAGCTGCGCCCGAAACTGCTCAAGGAGTTGAAGGTGGGGACCCGCATCGTCTCGCACCAGTTCGACATGGGCGACTGGAAGCCCGACAAGCAGGTCAACATGGACTGGCGGACCGTGTACCTCTGGACCGTCACCGAACAGGCCAAGGCGGAGTTCGGCGGCAAGTAGCGCCGGGCCCAGTGGGTGCCCCCTTGTCACCGGTGCTTTTCCATCCCGCCACTGCGCAGGAACTTCGTCAGGCGCTCCATGGCGGGTTCGAGGATGGAAGGCTCGGCGGCATAACAGATCCGGACCGAGCCCTCCCCGCCGGCGCCGAAGGCCACGCCTGGGGCGAGACCGACCCTGGTTTCCTCCAGCAGGCGCTTGCAGAAGGCGAAGGAATCGCCCAAGCCCTGGATGCGCGGGAACAGGTAGAACGCGCCGTCGGGCTTGGGGACTGTCACGCCGGGGATGCCGCTCAGCGCATCCAGGCAGAGATCGCGGTTTCGCTTGAGCCGCTCGAGCATTTCGACGAGCGGGCCTTCGCCCTCCGCCAGGGCCGTCTCGCCGGCCTTCTGGGCGAAGCTGGGCGCGTGAGAGATGATGAACTCGTTCAACTGCGTGGCTTTGGCCGCCAGATCCCGCCGCGCGACGAGCCAGCCAACGCGCCAGCCGGTCATGCAGTAGCTTTTCGAAAACGAGTGCACCACCATCACGGCGTCGTCGCGCGTGGCCTTCCGCAAGATGGAGGGGACGGGGTCGCCGAGGCGCGCGCCGGCGTAAAAGAGCCGGTCGTAGACCTCGTCGGCCAGAAGCCAGAGATCGTGGCGCCGGGCAAAATCGAGCAGGCGCCGCTGGTCCTCTTCGGTGGCCACCCAGCCGAGCGGGTTCGAGGGTGAGGTATAGATCAGCAGGCGCGTGCGCGGCGATCGGGCGGCCTCGAGCGCGTCGAAATCGACGCGGTAGCGCTCGCCCGAGAGCGGGTGCGGCACCTGGCACACGGCGGCGTTGGCCAGCATGACGCTGGAAGCGCCGTTGGGCCAGGCCGGAGTGAGCACCAGCGCCTGGTCGCCCGGATCGAGCGCGCAGCGGATTCCCACGTTCAGAGCTTGCACTCCCGAGGCGGTGACCACGATTTCGCTCGACGGATCGAGCTCCACGGAGTGCAGCCGGCGGTAGTTTTCCGCAATGGCGCGCCGCAGCGAAGGCAGCCCGGCATTCTCCGTATAGAAGGTGTAGCCATCCCGCATGGCGCGGATGGCGGCCTGCTTGATGTAATCCGGCGTGGGCAGGTTGGATTCGCCGAAGTACAGGCGCAAGACTCCATCCATCGACATGGCGATTTCCGCCAGCTCGCGGATGCGCGAGTGGGGCACGTTTTCCACGGAGCGTGCCAGGCGTGGCATAAGTGATATTCTCTCACTGGATGCCGGCGAGAAGTGCCCCGCCCCGGCAGGCTGTCGTGATACCATGAACATTCAATTCCATTTGAGGTTTTCGTGGCTAGAATCACCCGCAAAGAACTAAAGAGCGATAAGTTTGCCCAGGAAGTCGGGCTGACAGTAACGTTCTTCGAAGAGCACAAAGAAGAGATCACCCGCTATGGCGCGATCGCGGCGGTGGCCGGCCTGCTGCTCGCCGGCTATCTGTTCTATCAACGAAAACAGCACGGTGTGCGTGAAGAAGCGCTGACCAAAGCCATCCAGGTTCAGGAGGCGCCGGTCGGGCCCTCGGCCAACGGAGGTCCCGGTTTCCCCACGCAGGAAGCCAAGGATCAGGAAACCCTGAGAGTCTTCACCGATTTGCGGAACAAGTACGCGGGGAGTGAGGAGGGCAATATCGCGGAGTACTACCTGGGCGCCGTCAAGGCGGACCAGGGAAAGCTGGCGGAGGCTGAAAAGAGCTTCCAGGAGGTGGCGCAGAAGGGCGACCAGAACTACGCCTCGCTGGCTAAACTCTCGCTGGCCCAGATCTACTTCGCCGATGGCCGCTCCGATCTGGGGGAGAGAACGCTGCGAGAGTTGATCGCCCAACCCACGATCTTCGTTTCCAAAGAACAAGCGGCCATCACGCTGGCCCGTTATCTCATGCTGAAGAAGCCCGCCGAGGCGCGCAAGCTTCTGGACCCGCTGCGCAACCGGCCCGGGGAGGTCGGCCAGGTGGCTCTTCAGGTTTACGGCGAGCTTCCTGCGCAGTAGGCCTGGGCGTCCTGTCATGCTGGCGCGCCTGCGGTTTGCGGTGGAGCGAAGCCGGGGCCGGCGCTACCCTGAACCCGAACATCCCTACCGCAACGCCTTCCAGCGCGACCGCGACCGCGTAGTCCATTCCCGAGCCTTCCGGCGGCTGGAGGCCAAGACCCAGGTTTTCACATCCGGTCTCTCCGATCACTTCCGCAACCGCCTGACCCACACCATTGAGGTGGCCCAGGTGGCGCGCACCGTGGCGAAGGTGCTGGAGCTGGATGAGGACCTGACGGAAGCCCTGGCGCTGGCGCACGACATCGGGCACCCCCCGTTCGCGCACGCTGGCGAGGAGGAGCTGAACCGGCAGATGGAGCGATTCGGCGAAAAGTTCGATCACAATCTCCACGCGCTGCGCATCGTCGAGAGTTTCGAGCAGCGGTACGCCCGTTTTCCGGGGCTGAACCTGTCGTATGAAGTGCGCGAGGGAATGGTCAAGCATTCGCGCGATCTGACACCCGGCGAGAGCCCCGAACTGGATGCCTACCTGCCCGCTTTCCGCCCTCCCCTGGAAGCGCAGTTGATCGATCTTGCCGACGAGATCGCCTACAACACGGCAGACCTGGACGACGCTTTTTCCGCGGGTATGCTGGCGGCTGAGGATGTGGCCGATTGCGTTCCGCGGTACCGCGCGATTTACGAGGCCATCGAAACGCAGTTTCCCGGGGCCAGCGGGCGCGAGCGCTTCCACGAGGGCCTGCGGCGCCTGATCGATGAGTTGGTAACGGGGCTGATCGAAGGAACCGCCGGCCACGCGCGGGATGCGGCTGTCGCCGATGCCGACGAGGTGCGAGCATTTCCGCGGCGCCTGGCGGCGTTTACCGCGGAGGCGGCGGAGACCAGCCGCGCCCTGAAACGATTCCTGTATGCCCAGGTGTATGCTTCCGCGGCCTTGGGCGAGGACCGGCGGCGGTCCATGACCATGATCGGAGAGCTGTTTCGGTTCTTCCTCGACCACCCCGGCCGCCTGCCGCCGCCATACAGCCAGCAGGCGCTGGCCGAGCCCGCGCATCGCGTGGTATGCGACTACATCGCCGGCATGACCGACGCTTTCTTCCACCGCACCTACGAGCAGACCATCGGGGGGCATAACTCTCGTATCCAGATGCCGAAAGCAAAGGAATCAGAGGATTAGGCGACCTTGGTTGTCAGGGACCCGTGCGTCTTTTCGAACTCGGGAAGTGGCTCGAAGCGAATGCCGTGATCTCCCGCAATCGGAATGGTGTGCTCAACCTCTCCGCTGGCAATCTGCGGAGGGACGCCTTTCGGGAATGCCGCACATGTCGCTTTGGTGCGAAACGAACCGCGCATGTGCTTGCAGTAGCAGCAGATGTTTTCGCGGATCATAATCTTGGGCCTCCAAAACGTCGATATAATTCTATCACGTCAGGATGAACCAAGAAGCCCGTGAGCTTGGACGCGACCACTTCCGCGACCAATTCGAGGGGGTCTATTGAACCATATTCGCTCAGCCGCCGCCGGACCATCCGGCCTTCTTCCTTTGAGAGAAGCATGTGTTGCGCTTCGCGGTATGCCTGTTGGCTAGATCCCCAGTGCGCGGCGTGTCCGAGTTCGTGCAGAACCGGGCCAAGGGGGCTATCGGTCGACCACCAGCCGCGCTCGTAGGCGGCCCGCGCCATGTGTGCCATCCCATCGCTTCCGCCCGCAAAGAAACGGGAGCCCGGATTTAAATAAACCGAATTCGAAGAAAGAACGAAGTATCCAGGAGTCGCCAGCGACCTATCGAGAGACCGAAAGATACTGGAATCGATTCGTATTTCGGCGGGCAATGGCAGGCCAGCCGTCCGAATCACGCCAACCGCTTCCGCCGCTGAGTTGGCAATATGAATTGCGTGTTCGGCTGGCACGAGTCGGCTGCCCGCAGCAGATACATATTGCTCGGCATTTGAAACGCTGTTTCTAGGCTTGAAGTCTTCCGTAGCAGATCCCAAGCTTCCAGCATCGATGATCCACTGGTGTCGGCGGTTCCAGCCACCGCCCGTCCGGAAGAGATTCGGCAACTGCCCGTTATTCATCCGGTCGATCTCCTCCCGGGTGTAGCCCTTGCCCATTTCCAGGAGATGTTCGCAAAGCGGCCGTGTCAGTTTGTCGTCACGGCCCGGAATACTTATGGCGGATTTCCTGCGCCGGCCGCTGCCTGAGGACGCGCCTCGACCTCTATACTAGGGGAATGGCTTGCGCACTCTGCGAAACCCGGCGTCCCCGGCGCTTCTGCCCGGGAGTGCGGGGCGATATTTGCGCCACCTGTTGCGGCAGGGAGCGCGAAGTCACGGTGAGCTGTCCGCTGGATTGCGAATACCTGCGGCAGGCGCGCAAGCATGACAAGACGCCGCCCATCGACCCCCAGCAAGTCCCCAATCGGGACATCAAGGTCGCGGATGAGTTGTTGAGCGGGAACGAGAAACTCCTCGCTTTTCTGTCCCTGACCCTCACGCGCGCCGCATCGGAGACGCCGGGGGTAGTGGACTTCGATATGCGGGAAGCGCTGGACGCGCTGACCCGCACCTACCGCACCCTGCAAAGCGGCGTTTATTATGAAAGCCGCCCCAACAACCCTCTGGCGGCGCACATCTGCGGCGTGGTACAGGCCGGCATTGCGGAGTTTCGGCGTCAGGAGACCGCGAGCCTGGGGATGACCAAGACACGGGATGCCGACATCCTGGGGCTGCTGATCTTTCTACAACGCTTCGAGCTGAACCAGAACAACGGCCGGCGAAAGGGCCGGGCGTTTATCGATGCCCTGCGCTTGATCTACGCCGATGCAGCCGGCTCGGCGCCTCCGGCGGCATCGTCGTCGCTGATCCTGCCCTGAGGCGGCGACGCAAGCACTCGGGCAAAGTTGACGGTGAGGTTCCTCGAACGCTACAGTAGGATTGTTCACCTTCATCCGGCCAGCAAGTCCCCATCGTCTAGCCCGGCCTAGGACATCGCCCTTTCACGGCGGTAACAGGGGTTCGAATCCCCTTGGGGACGCCAAAGGCGGGGGCGCGCGGGCTCCGACTTGTGAAGTGGTCAGAGGAGGCTAGTCATTACACTTGCGGCGGTACGCGCCCAGGATTCCGATCAATCCGGTGCCCAGCAGGAGCAAAGAGCCAAGTTCGGGGACCACCGGATCGAATCTGGTCAGAGTGAGGTTCACCCCATTGCCGCCGGCGGTCTGCAGCGTGAAGAAATTGACACCGATCGGCCCATTGGCATTTAACCAGAGATTGAAGTCGCCGCTTATCCCGTCAGGGGTGCCCCAAGGGTTGCCGCTGGTCGGCTGGCCGACTAGTTCGGTGTACATGTTCAGGGTGACGCCACCGGTCCATCAGTACGTGTTCATCCCCAAGGGGCTAGTGGGCACTAGATTTGCCTGGGTCCAGGTGCCGTTTCCCGCGCCTGCGCCGGTAACGGTGACGGTCAGGCTCTGGATGTCGCCAATTATTTCGGTTGCGTCAACGGCGGGGTTCGGCAGGGTGGTGAGGTCGAGCGTGATCTGTCCAGTGGCGCTCGCGCCGTTGCCAAAGGGTGCGCCCGACCAAGCCAAGTTATAGGTCTGATAGATATCCCCCGCGTGTGCAGCGGGCAGCAGGCCCAGCAACCCAGCCAAGGGGAGTCCTGCGAGAAAGTACCAAAGATGTCTCACGTTGTTCCTCCGTATCCGGCGCAGCAATTGTAAACATCGCCGGGGGCCCTACGTCGCTGAACAAGACACCTGCCGCAGCGATTCCGTAAACCGGGGGTTGCTCCATGGGCAGGGTGCTGATTTGGCACGAGTTGGTTGCGGAGGATGCGCGGGGGAGAGTTGTAAAGGCCTTTGGAGCACCCAACGGCGTTGACA
>JBEKSR010000154.1:0-14441 GCA_049516835.1 Bryobacteraceae bacterium
GCGGGAAGCACTTACTTCGGCCTGGGTCGATGCTCAGACGCGCCTTCAGGCTCAGAGTCGGGCTATGTCCAACGTTCTCAATGTGGGGAATGTGGTCAAACAGCTAATTTGGACGCGAGTGGGATCAACTGGAAACACCCGAGCTTCCTTTCAGCAGACGACGAATGGACTCGGTTTCTCACTGAACAGCGGAAGTGCTATCCCGGTCTACCAAACGATCTTGCACCGACATTGCAAGAGATCGATTCAGTAAAGATATTCCGGCAAACGTCGGCGTTTGAGTTTCGCCCAGAATATGACCAGGGCGACCTGGGCTTTCGATAACAATTTTGACCCTGGTTGAGGAGCAGAGAACAAATGGACCAAGGCAAAAGGCCGTTTGCGTTGTCACTGGGCGCGGGCCTAATCGTCTTCACGGTCTTTGGGCTGCACAGGGGCGAGACCGAAGCATACTACGCTGGTGCGGTTTTCGCAATAATCGTGGGCCTCGCCATTGTGATCTGGAACGGCAAGGCCGCGAAGGACAGTCTTCTGGTGTGGTGTCGAGTTTCGGATGAGAAATCAGCGAGGAAGGCGGCCACGATTGGCGCATATGCCGCATTCGTTTATGCCGGGTTAATTTGCGTTATCGCAGTCCTTGAGCACCGATATAGCTCGCTGGTAGATGCATTCCTGTTTGCTTTTTTCGGCCTCATGGTCTACTGGAAGACTTCTAGGATTGCAGCTGTAACCGCTCTTGCATTCTATGTGACAGAGCGCATAGGTGTGGGGATTTACCGAGGAGTCGGTGCTGCAGTTAACTGGTTAGTAGTGGCCATTTTCTTGGCTCTCGTTTTTGGCGTTCGCGGAACATTGGCGTATCACGGCCGCGCTGGTCGCCTGCGGGGGCATTCGGCTTAGATCGGCTGCGCTTTCGACCGAGCGCGGCACGCCGCCGTTCAGGCTCGGAGTTCTTCGAACGGCTTCACAGGCAGTATCCGCGCGACGCGGCCCATGACCTTCTTGTTTTGCGCAGCCTTCTTCAGGTCGTAGGCTGCCTGCAACCGCATCCACATTTCCGGCGTGCTGCCGAAGAGGCGGGCCACCTTCAGGCACATGACGGCTGACAGGGGCTTGCGCCCCGCCAGAATGTCATGTAGCATCTGGCGGGAGACGCCCAGAGCTTTCGCCGCGGCCATCACGGACAGGCCGACAGACGGCAGGATGTCATTCTTGATCATCTCGCCCGGATGGATGGGTGGCAGTCCGTTCTTTCTCTCCATAACTTTCTCCCTAATGGTAGTCTTCAAAATCGACATCCAAAGCGGTTTCGCCTGACCAGCCGAAGGTGACCCGGCAATTCCCGGTCACGCGCACTGACCAGCGTCGCGGTTTGCCTTGCAGGCCGTGAAAACGAAAGCCTGCGATGTTCATGTCCTCGGGCTGCCCCGCTACTTCCAGCAGTTGCAGGATGCGTACGCACTTCCTGACGTGATCGGCGCCGATCCGGCGCGTCCTGCCGGTAAGGTAGATCTCCTCAAGCCCTTTGTGTCTGAAGCCGCCGATCACTCCTTCACTGTAAATGTTTTAGTTTACAGTGTCAACTGATTTTGCTCGCCGGTAGATTCAAGCCGCGTCGCGCGCTTCGACGTGCAGACGCTTGCCCAGCGCGGCAGGCGCCGCTTCGATCTGATCCAGGCGAGAACCGAAATCCGGAAACGTCACGGTGTAGCCGCCAGCCTTCGGGTCGGGCTCGAACAATGCCAGATAGTGTTCCATCGCGGTCCTCAGATCCTCACCGCCGGTCCAGCACCTTGCCCGGCAGCGCGTTGGTCATGCGGCCCTCGTCGATCACCGGCACGCCGTTCACCAGCACGAAGCGCATCCCTTCGGAAAGTTGGTTGGGGTTCTCGAACGTCGCCACGTCGCGGATCGTCTCGGGGTCGAAAACCACCACGTCCGCCCACATCCCCGCCTTCAGCACGCCGCGGTCCGCGATCCGCATCCGTTGCGCCGGGAGCGCCGTGAACTTGCGAATGGCGTCTTCCAGCGTGAGCTTCTTTTCTTCCCGCACATACTTCCGCAGGATGCGCGGAAACGTGCCGTAGGCGCGCGGATGCGGGTGTTCCTTGCCCAGCAGGCCGTCCGGCGCCGTCCCTTGCGAATCGTTGCAGATCGATACCCACGGCTGCTGGAGCGCCAGCGCCACATCCGGCTCCGACATCCCCACCATCGCCACTTCGGTGAAGGCCTCGTCTTCGATGAGCAGATCGAAAACCGTGTCGATGGGGTCCTTGTTCCACAACTTGGCGATTTCCGCGATGTTCTTGCCCTGTAGCGGAACGAGCTTGGGGTTCTGCACCGCGCCGACCAGAATGGACTCCGGACCGGCCACTTCCTGCCACTCGTTGTTCCACGCGCTCGAAGGCGTTTCCATCTCCCGGCGGATGCGGGCGCGCGCGGCGGGGTCCTTCAGGCGCTCGACCAGCTTCTTGTCGCCTCCGTCGTGAGCCCAGGGCGGGATGACCGCGGAGAACGAGTTGAACCAGGCGGGGTACGCATAGGTGTCCGCCGCCACGTCCACGCCCGACCGGCGGGCCTGCTCGATATGCGCGACGATCTCGGGCATGCGGCCCCAGTTGGCCTTGCCGGCCGCCTTCAGATGCCAGATCTCGACGGGGATTCCGGCCTCGCGCCCGATGCGGAAGGCTTCGTCGAGCGCGGGCAAGATGGAGTCGCCTTCGTTGCGGATGTGCGAGGCGTAGATGCCACCGAACTTCGCGGCCTCCCCCGCCAGCGCAATCAGTTCTTCCGTGGTGGCGTAGGGCGCCGGCGCGTATTGCAGCGAAGTCGAAAGCCCCACGGCCCCATCGCGCATGGCGTCGCGGACCAGCGCCTTCATGCGCTCGAGTTCCGCCGCGGTGGGCGCGCGGTTGCCGTCTCCCAACACCACGCGGCGCACCTGGGTGGCGCCCACGTAGCTGGCCAGGTTGATCCCCATCCCCTGTTTTCGCAGGCGCGCGAAGTACTCGCGGAAGGTCCGCCAGGTGGCCTCGACGCCGTAGTGTTCGTAGGTCAGATGGTCAGCCTGGATGATGGCGCCGGTGAGCGGCGCGATGGAACTGCCCTCGCCCGTGATCTCGGTGGTGATGCCCTGATAGATCTTCGACGGCAGGTGAGGGTTCACCAGAATGGTGAGTTCCGATTGCCCCAGCATGTCGATGAACCCTGGCGCCACCACCATTCCGCGGGCGTTGATGGTGCGGCGCGCCGGAGCGTCTGCCAGGCGGCCGATGGCGGCGACGCGGCCGCCGCGAATGGCCACGTCGCCGGCATACCACGGCGACCCGGCGCCGTCGATGATCCGCCCATCGCGGATGACGATGTCGTAAGGGCCGCCAGCAGCGGCGGCGAACAGAAGAACGGGGAGCAGAGACGGCATGGCGGTCACTAATGTTACTCAGGAATCAAACTACTGGCGATCCAGTCGCGTTGCCTTGGAGTTTCCGGGACCTCAACACCCCGGGCGTCGCTTACGCGCTTCATGGCATCTTCCGAACCGATTCCGCGCGCCGCCAGAAGACTCGCCGCAATCAGTCCCGAGCGTCCAATTCCCTGGCGGCAATGGACGACGATGTTCTTCCCCTGGGTCAAATCTGTGTCGAGTTGCCCGATCAGCCGCATCGCCTTCACCTCCGACGCCGGCACGCTGCGGTCAACGATTGGGAAAGAGCGGAAGTCGAGTCCGTTGTCCCGGCAGAATTGCTCCTCGCGCTGAAGATCCAGAGCTTCCTCCTCATCTGGCGTCAAGAGTGAAACGATAATATCAAGCCCGGCTCTACGCCAGCTCTTTACCTCGTCCTCGAGCCAATCCCCTCCGCGAGGACGTGCCGATATCGCCAGCCGTCCGGGCCACGGTCCCTCGATCCAGTAGAGTTCGGTATACATATGGAGGAGCCGTAACGGCGGCTGCCGCATTTTGCTTGCCTTCAGTATAGTCCCGCCGGGCCGCGGATTACGCTAACCTGATACGCGATGCCTCCCGACGACTTCACCGCCGCCGAGCGCGCCGTGTTCCGCCGCCTGGCGACGCCCGAGAAGATCCAGCGCTTCCTCGACGAGCTGCCCTACAACAAAGAGCTTCATGGCCCCACCTGCCGCTCCCCGCGGCGCGTGCTCCGCGACCGCACGGCGCATTGCATGGAAGGCGCGCTCGCCGGCGCGGCCGCGTTGCGCATGCTCGGCCACCCGCCGCTGCTGCTGGATCTCGAGGCGGTGCGCGATGACGATCACGTCCTCGCCATCTTCCGCTCCCGCGGCCACTGGGGCGCGCTCGCCAAATCCAATTATTCCGGGCTCCGCTACCGCGAGCCGGTCTACCGCACGTTGCGCGAGCTGGCGATGTCCTATTTCGAGCACTATTACAATTTGCGGAAGGAGAAGACCCTGCGCCGTTATTCCCGCCCCGTGAACCTCCGCCGGTTCGATTCCATCCCCTGGATGACGGCCGAGGAAGACGTCTGGGCGGTGCCCGAATACCTGACCACCATCGCCCACACGCCGCTTCTGGCGCCGCGGCTCATCCCGCGCCTGGGCCGCGTCGACGACCGCTTATTCGCCGCCGGCCTGGTGGGCCGCGCGAGCCGATGATCGCCGCGCTTTCACGACCTCGATGAACGTCGGCAGCAGCGACACAAAAATGATGGCCAGAATCGCCACGTCGAAGTTCCGCCGCACGAACGGGACGTTGCCCAGCCCGTAGCCCAGCATGGTCAGCAGGAAGACCCACCCCGTGCTGCCGAACACGCTGAAGGAAAGGAAGCGCAGGTAGGGCATCCCCCCCACGCCGGCCAGGAACGGCGCGAACGTGCGGATGATCGGGGCGAAGCGGGCAAAGATGATGGTCTTGCCCCCGTACCGCGCGTAGAACGCCTTGGTGCGGGTCACGTATTCCTGTTTGAACAAGCGCGAATCCGGACGGCTGAAAATGCGCGGCCCGGTTCTACGGCCCAGAAAGTAGTTGGTCGAATCGCCCGCCATCGCCGCCGCCATCAGCGCCACGTTCACCAGCACGATGTTCAGCTTCCCCGCGCCCGCCACCACCCCGACCGTGAACAGCAGCGAATCTCCCGGGAGGAAGAAGCCCAGCAGCAGACCCGTTTCGGAAAATACCACCCCGCACAACGCCAGGTACCCGAGCCAGCCGGAGAGCAGCGTGCTCAACAGTTGGATGAGCCGCTCGGGGTTGGTCAGCGACCGGAGAAACTCGATGACGGTTTGGATCATCCGGTTGGCTAGCCGCGGTAGCTCGCCAGCAGCCGGTTGATCACATCCTGATGGATCTTGATCTTACCCTGCTTGACCAGCGCGTCGCGCAGCCCCGTTTCGAAGAGCGAATTCCGGTCGCGGGCCTTCTGGCTCTTGATTTCGTCGCGAAGGGCCACCCGTTGCTCCGGTAGTTTCGACAGGTCCGGATCGACGTGCTGGAGCACCTTGGCCGCCACCGTTGCATCCGGCGTGGAGATGGGGCCAAACACGGTTCCATCGGGACGCGAGAAGCCTTCCTGTACGTAAGCGGCGGAGCCCAGCCCTTCGACCGTTCCCGACCGGTCGATTTCGCCCGAGGTCTTCACTTCCAGGCCCATCGTCTTGGCCGCCTTCGCCAGGTCGCCGCCCATCGACTTGGCCTTCTCCACCAGTTCTCTGGCGTGGTTCTGCACGGCCACCGCCAGCCTGTTCTGCACGATCGCGTCGCGAATCTGGTTCTGGACTTCCTCGAATGTCTGCGGCTGCGACGGTACCACATCCGTCACCAGCACCAGCGCGACCTTATTGGCCACTAGGCCCAGCAACTGCGAGGCCTCGCCCTTCTTCAGGGTCGCAACGGCCTGGTCGAAATCCGGGCTGGGGCCGATTTCCTTGACGTTCTGACCCGCCGCGTAACCGTCCACGCGCACCAGTTGCATGTTCAGGTCGGCCGCGGCCTTCTCCGGGTGCGCCGGGTCCTTCTGGAGCGCCGCTTGGGCCGTGTCGGAGATCCGGTTCATCGCATCGTTCACCAACTGCTTCTTCGCCTGGACCGTCAGCTCGCTCTTGGCTTCCTCGAAAGGCCGCAACCGCGCATCTTCGTGTTGCAGCACCTGGATGATGTGGTACCCATACTGCGTCCTGACCAGGTCGCTGGTCTGCCCCTGCTTGAGGGAAAACGCCGCCTTTTCGAACTCCGGCACGGTTTGGCCGCGCGTCACAAAACTCGGATACTCGCCGCCATTGGCGGCCGACCCGGGGTCCTCGGAGTATTTCTTCGCCAGCGCGGCAAAATCCGCCCCGCCCCGGATCTGTTTCAGCAGATCCTCGGCCTGGGCCTTGATCTTCGGCTCCTCCGACGCCGGCTTGCCCTCGGTCTTCAGCAGAATATGCCGCACCTTGACGCGCTCCGGCGTGCGAAACGAGTCCAGGTTCTGGCTGTACATGCGCCGGAGATCGGCGTCCGCCGGAGTCGCGGCCTGCTCCATCTTTGCCGGGTCCGCAATCAGGATGGCCAGGTTCTTCGTCTCGGGCGTCCGGTACCGCGCGTTGTTCGCTTTGAAGAAGTTCTGCAGGTCCTCCATGGCCGGCTGCACTTCGGCGCGGTACTTGTCGTTAGGGATTTTGACGTACTCGATCTTGATCTTCTCGTTCTTCTTCCGGTACGCCTGCTCGATCTCGAGCGGTGTGACGATGGTGCCTTCCATGGCCACTTCGCGCAGCCGCGTGATCAGGATCTGCCGCCTCAGATCGCTCTCGAATTCCGCAATTGTGACATTCTGCTGGGCGAGCATGGAGGCATAGGCGTCCCTGCCCACGAACCTGCCGTCCTGAAACAGGCCCGGCGCCGATCGGCGGATGGTGTCCGCCAGGTCCGCGTCGGTCACCTGGAACCCCAACCGCGCGGCTTCATAGGCCAGCGCGTGTTCCGTCACCATCTGGTCCACCATGGTCGGGACGTAGCTTGGCAGGACATCCGGCGGCAACTGCCGGCCGCGCACCGTGTTCCGGATCAGCGTCTGCACCTCCGGCAGGGTAATCACGTCGTCCTTGCCGATCTCCGCCACGATCGTGTCCGACGTGTTCGACCCCGTGTTATAGCTGGGGACCAGGTACGTGAGCATGGAAAGCGCCACCAGCACCAGCAACGCGCCCAGAAGGATGCGCACGGACTTCTCTCGGCTGCGAAACAGATCAAACATTTCCGGAAAAACTCCTGTCTTCCAAAAGGGGAATTAATAGTATATCAGTGGGACGGTTGGCAGCGCCGGCGCTTCCTGCCTTCACGGCCGCGCCTCTTGCGCGACGGGTTCGGCGCGATACAACCGGACCTTCACCTCGACGCGCGACCCGAGCCGGTTGACGATCGAGATGAGGCGATCGACGGTGAACCGCCCGAGGTCCGCATTGCGGATGCGCGAGAAATCGGCCGCCGCAGTTCCGGTGCGGCTGTGCGCGGCCCGCACAGTCAGGTGTTCCCGATCGAGCGCCTTGATGATTTCAGCGGCCAGGATGGCCTTGAACTGTTCGGCATCGGCGTTCTCATGTCCCAGATCGCGGAATACATTGCCGCTTCCCCGCACCACTTCCAGCTTTTCGCCTTTCATCGCAACATCTCCTTCAATCTCTTCAAACGGTCCTTTGTCAGGTCGATTTCGCGTTGCGGCGTCTTGATTCCCCGCGTCGATTTCTTCTGGAATGCGTGCACAACCCAGATTTCATCGGCAAGTTGCACTGCGTAGATCACGCGGAACGCATCGCCCTTAAACGGCAGCGCAATCTCGAACACACCCGGCCCCATACTGTGCATGGGCTTTGCAACATCGGCCTTGCCGCCCTCGGCCGCGATCGTCAGTGCGGCCAGACAGATCGACCTGGCCCCTTCCGGGAACGTCTTGAATTCCTTTAAGGCCGCTCCGATCCATGAAACAGGCCTTGTCTTTCGGGTCATTCGCCGTCCGCTACTTCAATTCCCTTAATACCGCTCATGTTGTCAGATGTGACAACCAATTGTCAAGAAAGCCGGCCGGTCTGAGGGGAGGGTTCAGGATGGGCCTCCCTTGCCTGTCTGGCCGCCCCGGCGCTTGGGTGGTGAAAACGGGAACACCGGAACGGGAGGCCGCTGGCCCAGGCCGCACTCGGCATGCACCGCCCGCACCGCCCGTTCGAGTCCATCGCGGCGGACCACCACGGCAATCGTCAGCTCGCTCGACCCTTGCGCGATGGCGATGACATTCACCTGCGCGCGCGAGATGGCCGTGAAGATGCGGCCCGCCAGGCCCGGTTTCCCCTGCATCCCTTCGCCCACCGCCGCCAGCAGCCCCACGTCCCGGTCCACGTGGATCGGATGCACGTAGTGGTGGGCCAGCTCCAGCGCCAGCGCCGATTCCAGCGCCTCGACCGAGCGGTCCAGTTCCTCCTCGCGCACCAGGAAACAGAAATTCTGGCGGTAGCTCGAGCTGGAAAACAACAGCACCTCGACGTTGGCCCGCGCCACCGCGTCCAGCGCCCGCGCCATCACTTGCACCCCGCTCAGTTCCGGGCTCGAGGGCTCGAGCGACACCAGCGCCACGTTGGCCATGGAGGTCACCGCGCGCGCGCCGTTGGCCGCCGAAATCGAGGGGACTATCTTGGTCCCCGGCTTCTCCGGCGCGAAGCTGTTTTTGCTCCAGACCGGGATCTTCTTCTCCGCCAGGGGCGCCAGCGTCCTGGGATGCAGCACCTTGGCTCCGGCGTAGGCCAGCTCGGCCGCCTCCGCGTAGGTCACCTCGGCCAGCACCTCCGCGTCCGGCACCAGCCGCGGATCGGCGCTCATGATGCCGTCCACGTCGGTCCAGATCCACAGCTCCGCGGCATCCAGCGCGGCCGACAGGATGGACGCCGAGAAGTCCGAGCCGCCGCGTCCCAGCGTGGTGGGGCGCCCATCGGCCGTGGCGCCGTTGAAACCCGTGATCACCGGCAGCGTGCCCTGGCGCAACAGCGGCAGCAGCCTGGCCCGCGCCTTCTCGCGGGTCGGCTCCATCAGCGGAGAAGCATTGCCAAAGACCGCATCCGTCACCACCACGTCCCACGCGTTCACGGCCGCGGCCGGCGTGCCCTCCGCCTTCAGATGTTCGGAAACCAGCAGCGCCGAGAGCCGCTCCCCCACCGCCACTGCCTCGTCCACCGAGCGCGGAGGCCGCTCGCCGAGCATCGCCATGCCGTTCACGATGCGCTCGAATTCGCCGATGAGCTTGTGCACCTTGGCCAGCACGGCGGCCTGTTTGGCTTCCGGCAGCAATTCGCGGCAAGCTTCCTCGTGGCGGCTCCGCAACGCCGCCAGGTTGGCCACTATCCCCGCGCGATCGCCCGCCTCGGCGTGCCGCATGGTGCCCAGCAGCAGGTCCGTGACCTTGGACATGGCCGAGACCACCACCGCCACCGGCCGTTTTTTCCCTTCCCCGGCGGCGATCCGCGCCGCCGCCCGTATGCGTTCGGCCGAACCCACGCTGGTCCCGCCGAACTTCATCACCAGCAGGTCCTTCAACTGAAATCCTTTCCGTCCGTCACCCGCGAACGCACAATCTTGAGAATGGCCTCTTCCACTTCTTCCACCGTGAGCGAGGTGGAATCCAGGTACGCCGCGTCCGGCGCCTGGGCCAGGGGCCCGTCGGCGCGCGTGCTGTCGCGCTGGTCGCGCTCCTTCATCTGCGCCGCCAGCGCGCTTTCGGAAGTCTCCTCTCCGCCGGCCCGCACGTCCTCGAGCCGGCGCCGCACGCGCTCGCGGGGAGCGGCGTCCAGAAAAACCTTGACGTCCGCATCGGGGAACACCACCGTCCCGATGTCCCGCCCTTCCATCACCACGCTCGAGCGCTCGCCCATGCCGCGCTGTTTGGCCACCATGGCGCGACGCACGCCCGGGATGACCGCCACTTTGGACGCGTGGCCCGAAACCTCCGGCGTGCGGATGGCGTCCGTCACGTCCTCGCCGTTGAGCCGGATGCGCCCCGGCGACAGCTCGATCTCCGCGGCCATGGCGAGCTGCTCCATGCGATGCATGTCGCCCGCATCCACCTTCTGCCGCAGCGCCCACAGCGCCACCGCGCGGTACATGGCGCCGGAATCGATATACGTGAACCCCAGCCGCGCAGCCACTCGTTGGGCGATGGTGCTTTTGCCCGCGCCCGCCGGCCCGTCGATCGCCACCACTACGCGCTTCTGTCCCAGGTCCGTCAAGACAGTAGAATAACAGGACAGATGCGCCCCCTATGAACCCTGCTGAATTCGACCGCCTGGTGGCCGCGGCTTACGCCCGAATCCCCGCGCGCTTCCGCCGGCGCCTGAAGAACATCGCGCTGGTGGTGGAGCCGGAGCCTGCGCCGGCGCAGCTCGCCCGCGGCCGCGCGCCTCGGGGGAGCACTTTGCTGGGTCTCTACGAGGGCCGCCCGCTCACCAAGCGGAGCGTCTTCGAGTCCTTCGCCATGCCGGACCGCATCACCATCTTTCAAGGCCCGCACGAGCGCCTCGCCAGCGGCCCCGAGCACCTCGCCAGGCTGGTCGAGGATACCGTCTGGCACGAAGTGGCGCACTATTTCGGGCTGAACGAGCTGCAGGTCCGCGCGGCCGAGCGGAGGCGTCGCAAAATTCAGTAACTGACACACGCGTCCCAAGGCGCCGGGGTGCCGGGGTGCCCTCTGGGCCGGGCCGTGCGCCGCGTGGACGCTGGTGTCTGTCACTGGATTTGGCGAACCGCCCTACTGTTTGGGCCCCGGCGTCGCAGTCTGCCCCACTGGGTTCTGGGTAGAAGTGCCCAGAACGCCGGTGATGAACGGACTCGTCCCCCCTGGCGTCGAGCCCAGTTGGGACGCGGGCTTGCCCACCGTTCCGCCGCCGCTCGGGTTGGGAAGCGGCTTCTCCTTGGTGGGGTCGTAGATGAACTCCCACTCGTTGTACTTCTCGCGGTCGTTGTAGACCATGATTGAGTCGCTCTCCGTCTTGCTCGCCACGCCGGCAATGCCCCCACCCATCAGGTTGCCTTGCGCGCCCTGAACCCCCGCCAGTCCTCGCGGGTTGGGAGTCATCAGGATCTGGTTGATGATCGCCGCGGCGGCGGCCTGCTGCGCCGGGTTGACCCCTTGCAAGCCCGGCTGCCCAAAGTAGGGCGACTGGCCCTGAGACCCGGCTTGCGTCGGATACGGCGCGGGCGAGACGCCGCCCGTCTGCGAGCTCACCGGAGGCCCCGGCATTCCCGGATACTGCGTCAATTGCCCCGGAAACTGCCCCGGCTGAGTGACGCCTGCCATCGATGGCGCGCCGGGATACGGCTGAATACCCGGATAAGGCTGCACCGGCCCGCCTGACGGAAGCGTCGAAGTACCGGGATACGGCTGCACGCCGGGATACGGTTGCGCACCGGGGTATGGCTGCGCACCGGGGTACGGCTGCGCACCGGGAAACGGCTGCGCACCGGGATACGGCTGACCATCCGGGCTGGTCCCCGGGACCGGTTGCCCGTCCTCCGGACCGATGGTCACAGGGTTCGCGCCGCCCTCGCTGGCGCGCCGGCGCAGCACCGGATTCAAGTTCTGCTGCCCCGGATTCGACGCCGCGCCGGCGGCGCCCGGCAACGCGCTGACGCCCGCCAGTGCGCTCACCGACGACTGCACGGCCCCCGGCGACGCATCTTTCTGGTCCCCGTCTTTCTTCTGCTTGTTCAGCACCGAATCCGTCAGCACACCATTCTGAATGTGGATCAGACGCCAATCGTCTTTTCCGGTGAACGGGTCCACGAACCGGTGCCGCAGAAAGCGCCGGTTATTGGTGTTCTCCAGATCTTCGATCTTGGCCGGCCATCTGCCGATCCCCTTCGGCGAGACGAACAGCTTGATGGCGCGCTTGTATTGCTCGCCGCGCTCGACCAGCAACTGTTTCGCCCGTGCCTGATCCGGGCATTTTGCCCGTGCCTCATCCGGGCGTTCCGCCTGTGCATCAACCGGGCTGCTCCTCCGTCAACGGCAGCGATTGCTGCCGCTTCGATTCCGTATCCTCCATCAGCACCGAGTTCACCCCGATGCGCACCACCCGGTAGCGCTTCTTCACCGTCTCGCCCTCGGCCGCCACCGAGATCTCGTCGCCGTCCAGAAAAAACGCCGTCTTTCTTCCATTATTGCGCGCCGTCGAAAAGCCGTAATACTTGAGATTGATGGGCGGAGGCGGCCCGGCCGGATTGGCCGGATCGTCCGCCGCCCGGACAGCCAGCGTTCCCAGCTTGGGAACCACCTTCGGTTCCGGCCCCTTCAGCGCCTCGGCCTTTACCGGCGGCGTCGAGAACTGGAACAAATTGCGGCTCCCGCCCGCCAACTCCACTCCCTGCACCTTCGCCAGCAGGTCCAGCCGCAGGATGGGGTCGATGGTCATGGGGTCGATGCGGTCTTCCGGCCGCTTCGAGTGCAGCACCGGGTGAAACTCTTCGTTGCGCGCACTAGAGGCGCTCCGGCTGGAGCCCGGCGCGCGCGGAGCCTCCCGCTCGGGGGTGCCCTCTGGGCCCGGCAGCGCCGGCGGGGCGCCCCCTGGGCCCGCCCGCGCGGGTTCCTGCGGCGCCGGTGGAGCGCCCCCGCGGTCCGGGGTGCCCCCTGGGCCCGAGAACACGTTCGTATACAGCAGGTACCCCGCCACCAGGGCCAGCACGGCCAGAAACGCCACCTTCGTCCGGTTTTCCGTCCCCAGCTTCATGACGGCGGCCCTGCCGTTTCCCGGACGAAAGTGTCCAGCTTCAGCGTCACCGTCAGCGACTGCCCGCCCTGCTGCGGCGCTGTCTGCATGTTCTCGATAATCAGAAACCGCGGAGACTTGTCCAGCAGGTTCACGAACTTCGTCAGGTCCGCGTAGGAGCCCTCGTACCCCGCCGAGATGGTCATCATCTCCACGGTATCGCTGCCCTCGATGGGCTCCAGGTCCAGCGTGGCGGGAAGCGCCTTGATCCCCGCTTCCTTGGCGGTCCGGTTGAGCTCCTCCTGGATGGTGGAGGACATCGTGCGCCGGTCGGTCACGTACTTCGCCAGAAACTGGTCGCCTTCCCGCCCCGCCGTCTCCACCTTCTCCACCAGCCGCTTGCTGGTGGCTGCGCGCGCCTGCAATCGCGCCAACTGGACGCGCAGCGCCTCCTGCTCCCGCCGCAGATCGTCGGCCGACCCGCCGAACGGCTTGAACGCCATCACCGCCGCTACCAGGTTGGCCGCCAGCAGCGTCCCGATGACCGCGCGCAACAGCACGCGCGGCTGCTTGATGGCGACGCCCTTCCACTTCAGTTTTCCCGCGAACTTAAAGTTTCTGGGCATAGATCACCGTCATCCGATAGCGATAGAGCGGGTCCGACTGCGTGGGCGGCAGGCTGTTGTGCTCCACCACCGAGCCGAACAGTGGAGACTCCTCCAGGGCCTTGTAGAGCTGGATCACCGGCTCCGGCGAGTCCGCTCCCACCGTCATATCCAGCATCACGTGGTTCTCGGAGTTCATCGAGGGCCGGATGGCCAGCACCTTCACGTTGTACGGAATGGTCTTCTCCAGGTCGGCGAAGATCCGCGTCCAACTGATCCCCTTGCGGTAGAGCAGCGCATTCAGAAAAACGCTGCGCTCCAGCACCTCCGCGTTCTCCGGCTTCCGCAGCACGGCATCCAGCCGCTCCTGTTCCGCCGTGGCCGCGCGGATCTGCCGGTTGAGACCATCCACGTCGCTCCTGACATCGGCCAGCAGCACACGGTCCGCCATAATCAGCGAAATCAGCGCACCCAGCGTTCCCACCAGCATCAGGCTGACCGCAATGGACGCCGCCAGCATGGCCCGGTCGCGCCGGAACGGCTGGCTGGCGAGATTGATCGGGATCTTCATCTCAATTATTCCTGGCGATGGACCGCAAATACCCCAGCAGCCCCGCGTTATTCTCTCCCGGCGCCGCCAGCGGCGACCGCAGCGGCTCCGCCGTCACGCCCAACTCGACCTCGAACCGCCGCTCGGCCTCGTCCGTCCGCGCGCCGAACCCGCACAGCATCAGCTTCTCCGGCCGGCCGCCCAGGTTGTCCTCCACGTACACGAAGGTGGGCGCCAGCACCGCCTCGACATCCTCCAGCTCCGCCGACGGCAGCTCCAGGCAGCGCGTCAGTTTGAGCGTGCCTTTGTCCCGCACCAGCACCGTGAGCACGCGCCCGCTGATCTTCGCCATCACGCTCAGCCCGCTCTCCGGCGCCAATTCCAGGGCCGCGATGGACGACGTGGTCACCAAGCCCGGATTCATTCCCGCCGCGCGAAACGGCGCCTCGTACCGCGCCACGATCTCGAGCGGCGCCATCACCACCACCACATCGACTTTCTTGTTGGCCGCCGCCTGCACCGAGTAGCTCATGGCCGCCGACTCCACGTCGAACGGCACGCTCCTCTTCAGCCGAAACCGGATGAGCGCC
>JBEKSR010000155.1:0-11781 GCA_049516835.1 Bryobacteraceae bacterium
TCTTTCGCCTTGGTCTCCTGGAACAGCAGCAGGCCCAGCAGGTAGACCAGCGCGATATTGACGGCATGCAGCGCGAAATTGACCCAATGATAGCCGGCCGGATGGGGGCCGTTGCCGAAGATGGCGTAGTTCAAGAGGTAAGAGAACGTGCACAGCGGACGGTAAAGCCCGGTGGTCGTCCGGTTGTACCAATACTCCTCGGTGAGGATCAGGTGGAGATTCTCGGATGTGGCAGCGTGCACGCGGGAATCTTGTAGAATTGCCAGGTTACTGTCGAACACCAAGCCGGCCCGAAAGGAATTGGAATAGGCCAGGAGGGCGAACGCCCACAGCGCCAGCATCAGCAGCCCGCGGCGCCGCCAGACTTCGCCGGGTAACGAGGGAACTGGGGCTCTCCACCGCGGCTCTTGCTGGCGTGACGCGAGGTCTCTCTTTTTGCCGGCGGGCTTTCATCATGACCATCTTAGAACGATGCTGAATTCAAGAATCGGGTGCGAACCAAACGGCGGCACGATACCCCGACCCACCTGGGTCAAATGACGCACGCTCACACCCGTGGCTGGCGCGGGTGTGGTGTTTTTCTTCGGTTTTTTAGCTAGACTGGAGACTGGATGAACTTCGATCAAGCCCCGATGCTCGTGATTTGGGAAGTGACGCAGGCGTGCGACTTGGCGTGCGTGCATTGCCGGGCCTCCGCGCAACCGCAGCGGAGTCCAGCCGAACTAAGCACGGAACAGGGATACCGGCTGCTGGATGAGATTCGTTCCTTCGGGGAGCCCCTAATGGTCTTCACCGGCGGCGACCCGCTCAAGCGGCCGGACCTCTACGAGCTGATCCGCTACAGCGTCCGGATCGGGCTGCGCACGAATGTGACCCCCAGCGCGACGCCGCTGCTGACGGCGGAAGCCATCGAGGGCTTCCAGGCGGCCGGCATCGCCCGCATGGCCATCAGCCTGGACGGGCCGGACGCCGCCACGCACGACGAGTTCCGCGGCATCCCGGGCACTTTCGACCGCGCCATGTTCGCCTTGCGGCATGCGCGCGATATCGGGCTCGACACCCAGCTTCAGACCACCGTCACGCGGCGGAACATGGCGCGCCTGGCGGAGGTGGCCGAGATCGCCAAGGAGGTGCGGACCAGGATGTGGAGCCTGTTCTTCCTCATCGTGACCGGCCGCGCGGCCGAAGGCGACGATCTGCTGGCGCCGGAATACGAGCAGGTCTTCGAGTTCATGTACGAGCTTTCCAAGACCGCGCCTTTCGGCGTGAAAACCACCGAGGCCATGCATTACCGCCGTTACGTGGCGCAGCGCATCAAGGCCGAGCACGGCATTACCGAAAACCAAAACGCCAAGGGCGTGGCGTGGCGAACCGCGGGCGTGAGCGATGGCAAGGGCTTCGTGTTCGTTTCACACACCGGCGAGATCTTTCCCAGCGGATTCTTTCCGGTAAGCGGCGGCAACGTGCTGCAAGATTCGCTCACCGATGTTTACCGGAACTCCGGCCTGTTCCTGGCTCTGCGCGATACCAGCCAGCGCCGCGGCAAGTGCGGCATCTGCGAATACCGGAACATCTGCGGCGGGTCGCGCTCGCGGGCCTACGCCTTGACCGGGGATTTCCTGGCCGAGGACCCGCGCTGTGTTTATCAACCTCATTTGGCGGACGCTCTGGCGGACTGACACCGGTGGGACAGACCATCGCCTTGCGTGGTCTGTCAAGCCTCGCCAGAGCACGGCGGGTTGGCAGGCCACAGTAACCGATGGTCCGCCCCACTGCTCCTATCTTTGTATCCGCGCCGAGCCGCCCTTGGCGAAGGCCCGCACTTGTTCCACCGTCGCCATGGTGGTGTCGCCCGGAAACGTCGTCAATAGCGCCCCGTGAGCCCAGCCCAGTTTCACGCACTCTTCCGGCGGCTCGTTCGTGAGCAAACCATAGAAGAACCCCGAGGCAAAGCCGTCGCCGCCGCCTACGCGGTCGAAAATGTCCAGCTCGGCGGTCGGCGCCTGGTAGGTTTGCCCGTTGATCCACGCCACCGCGCTCCAATTGTGGTGGTTGGTGGAGCGCACCTCGCGCAGCGTGGTGGCCACGACCTTCACTTGCGGGTGCTTTTTCACCACCTGGTCGATCATCCCGAAAAAGGCGCTCGGATCGAGCTTGGACTTGGCGGCAACCTCCGGCCCGGGGATTCCCAGGCCCTTCTGTAGATCCTCCTCGTTGCCCACCAGCACGTCGGCGTTCTTCACGATGCGGTCCAGCACCGCCACCGCGCGCTCCTCGCCGCCGGAGATGGCCCATAGCTTCGCCCGGTAGTTCAGATCGAACGAGACCACCGCGCCGGCTTCCTTGGCCGCCTGCATGCCTTCGATAATCACCTCGGAGGTGGTCGGCGAGAGGGCCGCGAAAATACCGCCGCTGTGGAACCAACGCACGCCGCCCGAGAAGATCGCTTTCCAGTCGAAGTCGCCCGGCTTGAGCAGCGCCCCCGCTTCGTTCGACCGGTTATAGAACACCACGGGCGCGCGCATGCCATGGCCGCGGTCGCTGTATACGGTGGCCATGTTCGGGCCGCGCACCCCGTCGTGCTTGAACCGTTTGTAGAACGATTTCACGCCCATCGCCCGCACCCGCTCCGCGATCAGATCGCCGATGGGATAATCCACCATGGCGGTCGCGATGCCGGTCTGCATGCCGAAGCAGTCCGCCAGGTTGGCGGCGCAGTTGAACTCGCCGCCGCTGACGTGGATCTGGAATTCGGTGGCCTTCCGGAACGGAATGATTCCCGGGTCCAGACGGTTCACCAGTGCGCCCACCGAGACGAAATCCAGCGCGCCATCCGGACGGATCTTCAGACCATGATTCATTTTGCTCTCCTATTCTGTCTACTCTGAAACTTCGTAGTGCTTCAGGATTTCCGGCCAGCGGTCCTGCGCCTTCAGAAGCAGTTCCACCACTTCCCGCACGGCCCCATGGCCGCCCGCGGCGCCCGTCACGTAGTGAGCGATGGCCTTCACCTCCGGCCTCGCATTGCCCGTGGCGACGGCCAGGCCCACGCGCCGCATCACCACCAGATCCGTGAGATCGTCCCCGATGTACGCTACTTCACTCGGGTCGAACTGGCCGTCCGCCAGAATCTCGTTGACGATGGGGATCTTTTCCGTGTGCCCCTGGTACACGTACTTCATCTTGCACTGCCGCGCGCGCTCCGCCGTCGCCGGCGACAACCGCCCGCTGATCACGCCGGTGACGATTCCCACCCGCGCCAGCCATTGCAGCCCGATGCCGTCCTGCGAGTCGAAACCCTTGGTTTCGAAGATGGCGCCATCGGGCCCAGGGACATTGTAGAGCTTGCCATCGGTGAGGACGCCATCCACGTCCATCAGCAGCAAGCGGATTTTCGATGCCAGTAGCGTTGCGTCCGCGCCCAAAAGGTTCTCCTCGCCCTTCCCCGCCCTACACTACGTACTGGCCCGCCGCCACGTGGCCGCCCTTCCCCGTCCAGTTGGTGTGGAAGAACTTGCCGCGTGGCTGGTCCACCCGCTCGTAGGTGTGGGCGCCGAAGTAATCGCGCTGCGCCTGGAGCAGGTTGGCGGGCAGCCGCGCGCTGCGGTAGCCATCGTAGAACGCCAGCGCCGTGGTGAACGCCGGGATGGGAACGCCCGCCTCGACGGCCCTGGCCACCACGCGGCGCCAGGACGTCTGACACCGCTCGAGCACGCCGCAGAAGTACTGATCGAGCAGCAGGTTGCTCAGGCTCGGATTGGCGTCGAAGGCCTCCTTGATCTTGCCCAGAAACGCCGAGCGGATGATGCAGCCGGCGCGCCATACCAGCGCGATGCCGCCGTAATTCAGATTCCAGTGGTACTCTTTGGCCGCCTCGCGCAGCAGCATGAAACCCTGCGCGTAGGAAACAATCTTGGAGGCCAGCAGCCCCTGGCGAATGTCCTCGACGAAAGCCTTCCGGTCGCCTTCGAATTTGATCTTCGGCCCCTTCAGGATTTTGGAGGCCTCCACGCGGTCGGCCTTCATGGCGCTCAGACAGCGCGCGAAAACCGCCTCGCCGATCAGCGTCAGCGGGATGCCCAGGTCCAGCGAGCTGACGCTGGTCCACTTCCCCGTGCCCTTCTGCCCGGCGGTGTCCAGAATCTCATCGACTACATACTCGCCGTTCTCGTCCTTGTAGCCCAGAATGTCGCGCGTGATCTCGATCAGGTAGCTGTCCAGCTCGCCTTTGTTCCACTCCGCGAAGACCGCGTGCATCTCCTCGTTGCTCATGCCCAGGCTCTCCTTGAGGAGTTGGTAGGCCTCGCAGATGAGCTGAATATCGCCGTACTCGATGCCGTTGTGGGTCATCTTCACGAAATGGCCCGCGCCGTCCTCGCCCATCCAGTCGCAGCACGGCGCACCGTCCGGCGTCTTGGCGCAGATCGCCTGGAAGATGCCCTTCACCAGCGGCCACGCCTGGGGGCTTCCGCCGGGCATCATCGCGGGGCCAAACCGCGCGCCTTCCTCGCCGCCCGACACACCTGTCCCGACGTACAACATGCCCTTGCTCTCCAGGTACTTGGTCCGGCGGATGGTGTCCGGGAAGTGCGAGTTGCCGCCGTCGATGATGAGGTCGCCCGGTTCCAGGTGCGGAAGCACCAGCTCGATGAAGTCGTCCACGGCCTTGCCCGCCTTGACCATCAGCATGATCTTGCGCGGCCGCTTCAGCAGAGCCACCATCTCTTCGATGGAGTGCGCTCCGATGACCGTCTTCCGGCCCTTGGCGGCGTCGTTGAGGAAGTCGTCCACCTTGGACACCGTCCGGTTGTAAGCCACCACGGTGTACCCGTGGTCGTTCATATTCAGGATCAGGTTCTGGCCCATGACTGCCAGACCGATCAACGCGATGTCTGCCGTTTGTTCCATGATCTCGCTCCGGAGAAGTCCGGCGGACTGCCGGACCACGGGAAAACTCTCTCTATTCCAAATGTCAATCTCTCTTATAACATGGTTCCAACAGCCAAACGTGGGGCAGGTTCCCGACCTGCCCTACAATGAAATCGGGGACAACCGTGCTCCAGCGCATCGCTCAAACCATCGCCCGCCACCGCATGTTCGAGCCTGCCCAGCAGGTCGGTGTAGCCGTCTCCGGCGGCGCCGACTCCGTCTGCCTCCTCTACGTCCTCCTCGAACTCGCTCCCCGCTGGGGCCTCCATTTGAGCGTTCTCCACCTGGACCACGGCCTGCGCGGCGAGGAATCCCGCCAGGACGCCGAATTCGTGCGTCGTCTGGCCGATCAACTGGGCCTGCCGCTCTCCCTGCGCGAGACCCCCGTCGCCCAATCGCCCGACAACCTCGAGCAGGCCGCGCGACAGGCCAGGCTGGCCTTCTTCCGCGAAACCATCTCCAGCGGCGCCGTCCAGCGCATCGCCACCGGCCACACCCGCTCCGACCAGGCCGAAACCGTCCTCTTCCGTTTCCTGCGCGGCTCCGGGACCGCCGGACTGGCCGGCATTCGGCCCGTAACGTCCGAGGGCATTGTCCGGCCGCTCATCGAGATCGAGCGCTCCGAGGTCCAGCAGTTCCTGCTCCAGCGCGGCATCGCCTGGCGCGAAGACTCCACCAATCGCGGCCTCCAGTTCGCGCGCAACCGCATCCGTCACGAATTGCTGCCGCAAATCGCGCGCGAATGGAATCCGGCCATCGGCGAGACCCTGGCCAACACCGCCGATTGGGCGCTGGCCGAAGAGGCCTGGTGGGACGCCGAAATCGACCGCCTGGCTGCCGAGCACTTCACCGCGGTAGACGACGCCGGCGCCATTCTGCTCCGCGCCCCCGTCCTGGCCGCGCTGCCCTTGGCGGTGGCCCGCCGCCTGGTGCGGCGCGCCATGGAACTGGCCAAGGGCGACCTGCGCGCCATCGATTTCGGGCACATTCGGTCGGTGATGGACCTCGCACGAAGCACCGAAGGGCACGGACGGCTACAGGCGCCCGGGCTCGACATCTTCCGTTCTTTCGAGTGGCTGCGTTTCGGCAAGCTGGGCGGCGGTTTGGAAACCCGCAATTACCGCCTGACGCTGGCCGTGCCGGGGACCGTGCGGGTGCCCGGCACCAATCTCACGATTTCTTTGGAACTGATTGATAAATTGGCACCTTCTGTGTCCTCCGATTGGGTGTATAATAGTCAGATGGGTTGCTTGGATTGGCAACGCCTGTCTGGTTCCCTGGAACTGCGGAACTGGAGGCCGGGCGATCAGTACCAGCCTGTGGGGTACTCCGGCCAGGAGAAGATCAAGACGCTCTTTCAACAGGCCCGTATCCCACTGTGGGAGCGCCGGCATTGGCCGGTCCTCACCGACGGCCCTTCCATCGTTTGGGCGCGGCGCTTTGGGCCGGCTGCCGCACTGGTGGCGGAGCAGGATGCCAAGGTGATTCTCAGGATCCGGGAAGATGCCGTATGAGCGAAATAGGAATCGGGATGGGCCGGGAAGGCGTCTATGAAGGTAGGAGCGCCGGTGCGGAGGTTTCGTGAATTCTAACATCAAGACGTTGATCTTCTGGGTGGTTCTCATCTGCCTGGTGGTATTGTTGTTCGCCGTGGTCCGAACCGGCCAGGGGCGCCGCGAGCAACAGATTACCTTTACCGAATTCATGGGCAAGGTGCAGGAAGGACAAGTCAAGGAAGTCACCATCAACGGAAGTGAAGTTCACGGAGTCTACCAGAATCCCAGTCTGGGGCTGCACACCTACATTCCTGTCAACTACCCGGATGTGTACAAGCAGCTCCAGGACCACAGTGTCAACGTCGAAATCAAGGACAGCTCTTCCGGTAACTGGGTCTCGATCCTCATAAACCTCTCCCCGTTCATCGTGATTTTCGCCTTCTGGATCTTCATGATGCGGCAGATGCAGAGCGGCGGCAATAAGGCCCTCAGCTTCGGCAAGAGCCGCGCGCGGCTGCACTCCACGCAGCAGAAGAAGGTCACCTTCAAGGACGTGGCCGGCGTGGAGGAAGCCAAGGAAGAGCTGCAGGAAATCATCGAGTTCCTCCGCGAACCGCAGAAGTT
This sequence comes from Bryobacteraceae bacterium, assembly GCA_049516835.1. GTDB lineage: Bacteria > Acidobacteriota > Terriglobia > Bryobacterales > Bryobacteraceae > Fen-178. The sequence goes on from JBEKSR010000155.1 coordinate 7,050, forward strand.
CCAGAAACTCGGCGGCCGCATTCCCAAGGGCGTTCTGCTGATCGGCCCTCCGGGCACCGGCAAGACCCTGCTGGCGCGCGCCATCGCCGGCGAAGCCAGTGTGCCCTTCTTCTCCATTTCCGGTTCGGATTTCGTGGAAATGTTCGTGGGCGTGGGCGCCAGCCGCGTGCGCGACCTCTTCGAGCAGGGCAAGAAGAACGCTCCCTGCATCGTCTTCATCGATGAAATCGACGCCGTCGGACGCCATCGCGGCGCCGGCCTCGGCGGCGGGCACGATGAGCGCGAGCAGACCCTCAACCAGTTGCTCGTCGAGATGGATGGCTTCGAGTCCAACGAGGGCGTAATCCTGGTGGCCGCCACCAATCGGCCCGACGTGCTCGACCCCGCCCTGCTGCGCCCCGGTCGTTTCGACCGCCGCGTGGTGGTGGGCCGCCCCGACGTGCAGGGCCGCGAGGCCATCCTGCGCGTGCACACCAAGAAGATCCCGTTGAGCGACAATGTCGATCTTTCCGTGCTCGGGCGCGGCACGCCCGGCCTCGCCGGCGCCGACCTCGCCAACCTCGTCAACGAGGCCGCCCTCAACGCCGCGCGTCAGAATCGCAAGGTCGTCACCATGTTCGACTTCGAGACGGCCAAGGACAAGATCCTCATGGGCGCCGAGCGCAAGTCGCTGATCCTCAGCGACGCCGAGAAGCGCAATACGGCCTACCATGAAGCCGGCCACGCGCTGGTCGCCGCCGTGCTGCCGGAGGCCGATCCGCTGCACAAGGTCACTATCATCCCGCGCGGCATGGCGCTGGGCGTCACCATGCAGTTGCCCATCGACGACAAGCACTCCTACAGCAAGGATTACCTGCTGGCCCAGGTCGCCATCCTCATGGCCGGCCGCATCGCCGAAGAGAAATTCATGCACCACATGACCACCGGCGCCGGCAACGATATCGAGCGCGCCAGCGAACTGGTCCGCAAGATGGTTTGCGAGTGGGGCATGAGCGAGCTCGGGCCGCTGAGCTTCGGCAAGAAGGAAGAGCAAATCTTCCTGGGCCGCGAAATCACCCAGCACCGCGATTACAGCGAAGAAACCGCCATCCGCATCGACGAGCAAGTGAAGAAGCTGGTGCAGGGCTGCTACGACACTGCCGCCGCCATCATCGACGAGCGGGCCGAAGCGCTCGCCAAGATCGCCGAGACGCTGCTCGAGCGCGAGATCCTAGATGGCGACGAGGTCATGCAGCTCATCAAGGGCCAGCCCCTGGCCCCGTTCGCGGCTTCCGGCGGCAAGGACGCCGAAGACCACGTCCAGCAGGTGCTCCGCCCCGAGGGCGGGCGCCGCGTTCCCGGGCTCTCGGAAGGGGAGCGTCCCCAGCCCGCGTGATCCCGCTGTTCCCGGTCTACCTGTTCGACCTCGACGGCACCCTCGTGGATTCCGCCGCCGACATCTGCGGCGCCATCCAGGAGGTGCTCGCCGCCGCCGAACGCCCCACTGTAGTCGATTTCGATTTCCTGAAAGGCTACATCGGCCGGCACCTGGCCGATCTGTTCGGCGACATCTTTCCGGACTACAGTCTCCAACAGATCGACGAGCTCATTCGCCAGTACCGCGCCATCTATCTGGCGCGCGGCCACAAGCTGACGCGCGTGTACCCCGGCGTTCCCGAGGCGCTGGCCGCGCTCGCCGGCCGCAAATCCACCGCCACCACCAAGGGCACTCCCACCACCCGCGCCGTCCTCGAGCAATTCGGCCTGCTCCGGTATTTCGACCACGTGCAAGGCACCGACGGCTTCCCGTACAAGCCCGCGCCCGATGTGATTCTGACCGCTCTGGCCGCGCTCCGCGCCCGTCCCCAAGACTGCCTGATGGTGGGCGACTCCCCCGCCGACATGGAAGCCGGCAAGCGCGCCGGTGTCCGGACCTGCGCCGTCCGTTACGGCTACGGCAAGCCCGAAGACCTGGCCCGCTTCGCCCCCGACTTCTGGATCGACGATCTGCGCGCCCTGGCGCCGTAGGTGGCATAGGTGGGGCGGGGCAGGCGGTGCTCGCCTGCCAACCACCGGCGTAATTCAGCCTGGTGGAACGCCACGTGCAAGCGATTCACCGGCGAGATATCGCCAGAAAGGTTGACGTGAAAAAAATCATAGGGTTATCACTTCTGATTTGTGTGGCTGCTTTTGCCCAGCAGACTAAGGGGGGCGGTGAGCAGCCCCGCGGCGGTGGTCACGCCGCGGCGGTTGGCGGTGGACACATTCCTGCCCGCGGTCCTGCGCCCGCGAGGGCTTCCGCGCCCGCGCGCGCTTCGGCCCCTGCACGCGGCCAGCAGCCCGCTGCCGCCACCGAGAACCACATCGCCGTGCACCAGAAAGGTCATCCGGACGTGCCGCACGTTGACGCCAGGAACAGTAAATGGATCGGACATGATAGTGGCCGCAACGATCCGCATTACCAGATGGCTCAGCCGTTTGCGCACGGACGATTCAGCGGTGGCTTTGGACCGCAACATATATTCGTGCTGGCGGGAGGAAACCGGGAACGCTTCTGGTTCAACAACTTCTACTGGGACGTCGCCGCGTTCGATTACAACATCGTCGCGGGCTGGAACTGGGCTGGCGATCAGATCGTGATCTACGAGGACCCCGACCATCCCGGCTGGTATCTCGCGTACAACCCGCGGTTAGGCACGTACGCCCACGTCGAGTATCTGGGAGGTTGACTTCCAGCAAATTCCGCACTCCCAGGTGCAGCTTCTGCACTCCTCCTGGGTACATTCGTGCCGTGTCACGCCGGCGCTGGCGGTGACTGTCCGGGATCGCTGCCGCCGGTGGTGCGCTCTTCGGATTCAAGACTGCGCTTTGTGGAACACGTACAGGAATACTGCCGCACTCAGGCTTGCCAGCAAATGAATCAGCGATTTCAATAGCGTGATCGCGGCAATCGCGCCAGCCAGAAAGGTCGTTACGTCGCGGATGAAGCCCACCGCCAGCAGAACGGTTAGCAGGGCCATGCCGATCAATGCGAACAACGCCGCACTCTTGAGACTCATAGTGGAGATTATACGCCCACGGCTTCGCCGGCGGAAAGGGGCAGCCTCACTTCCCGCTTGCCACTCGAATGCCATTCATCTCGGCAAGAGCCGCCTTGCCGCTCTCGATCGCTCGGGTTTGGTCTTTATGCCGAATGGCAATCACCATCGTCCTGACGTGCGGCATGGCCCGGTTCAGTTTATCGGGGAGGGCGCTTTGCACCAATGAGTTGGCATTCAGGCCGTCGGATCTATACGCCTTGTACAGCGGCTCGGACATCTGGTGCATTTCGTAAAGACATTCATTCCCGGATTCGGTTTGATCGTCCCATCGGGTCTCGTCGCCCGTTTCGAGTGACCGCAGAATACTCTGCAAGAGGCTCTTCGTGCTGTCGTACAACATGAAGACTCCTTTTCTTCAATTGGACCGGCGCAGGACCGAGCCTTTGCCGGGGTCGGACGGCGCTCGGATCGGAAGACTGGAAGGAATTGACCTTTTAACATTGTAACACACTTGTGCCTGTGCTATAATAACTGTGGTTTGATGCTCCTGCCAATTCGAGGCTGACCTCTTTAGCGTTGTTTCCGCTACCTTCGTCCACCTTCCAAATTTGCCGCCTTCAAATCGGAAAAGGAAAACTAAAGTGAAGAATATTTACGTTGGAAACCTCAGTTTTGAGGCTTCGGAAGAATCTGTCCGTGCGTTGTTTGAAACCCACGGTACTGTCGGTCGTGTCAACATTGTCACCGATCGCGACACGGGCCAGCCACGTGGCTTTGGCTTCGTTGAGATGGCAAACGATGGAGAGGGCGAGAAAGCCATTGCTGCCGTCAACGGCACGGAACTTGGTGGCCGGGCACTGAACGTTAACGAGGCGCGTCCGAAAGCGGAGCGTTCAAGCGGCGGTGGTGGCGGCTTCGGGCGCAAACGCTGGTAGCGCGATCTTAGTCACGGCCCCGATCCGCACAAACCCGGATCGGGGCCCCCTCGGCGCTTTCTGCCGTTCACAACAAATTACAATTTTCTTTTGCTGATTCTAAGCCACTTACCTGAGCCAGGTGCCTCGCCCCTGTTCCCCCCAGTGTTATTCTGTAATCGGAAGAGGGTTGCGCGTACCACTCGCCCGACCCAACGGTTTTCTTGCTGGCCAGCAAGCGTTGCACTTGAGGTGGTAATGAACTCCCGGCAGCCCCTAGAAAGGCTTCGCGTCGCCGAGCGGCGACGGGAGACATTGGAACTGGTTCCATAATGCCGCGGGATCGGCCTAACGGCTCCCCGTAGGTCTTCATAGGGCCAAGCGTCGAATCGATGCTCACATAGCGCTATCCAGCGTCTATCCCTGACTCGTAGACGCGGCTCGAATCACTGGCGGCCGGACAACGCACGGCGAAAGTCCGCACGATTCATCCTGTAGCCCCGGCCGCCGCAACGAACTCCCCATCGAGTCCTCTCCGCACGCCCGAAGTGTCTTTGTCTCCGCTGTCTCCGCGCTCTCTAACCCCCGGGCCAGCAGGGTACAGCCTCAATCCCCGCACGACCCCTTATTCCTCCAGATTCTTCTCCGCGCAATGTTCTTCTCAGCGTCTCTGCGACTCCTAAGAAACAAATACGCTTCCCAGGGGTTAAACGACCGGAACAGGCGTCTCCGGAACTAGAACCAGCCCCCATTTGCGAGCCTGTTTGATGATGCGCTGGCGCTGCTTGTCGGCATTTC